>JAKVBW010000121.1 GCA_022446945.1 Phycisphaerales bacterium
CAACTGTTTGAGAAAGTCATCCATTGTGAACTGGCCTTTGGCCATCTTCTCAGCGAGAGCTTCTGCTTCCTGTTCATCAACTTCTTCGCGTGCGCGTTCCACCAGCGACACCACGTCGCCCATGCCGAGAATCCGACCAGCCATTCGCTCTGGGTGGAATGCCTCGATGGCATCCATTCCTTCGCCGGTGCCGATGAAACGGATGGGGGCACCCGTGACACTCTTGACCGACAACGCGGCGCCGCCTCGTGTATCACTGTCGAGTTTGGTTAGTACCACTCCATCGATCGGCAGTCGTTCATTGAAGAGCGCGGCGGAACGGACGGCGTCTTGTCCAGCCATCGCATCGACGACCAGCAGGACATGATGCGGTCGGACCGCAAACTGCACAGATTCCAGTTCCTTCATCAGCGGTTCATCGATATGGAGTCGGCCAGCCGTGTCGACGAGCAGGACATCAAATCGCTCTTCCCGAGCGCGGCGCACAGCACGTTGGCACACTTCCACAGCGACACCGACCGCTTCTCCATAGGCGCTGCACTGTTCGGGCTCACCGTGGAAACCGATTTTCGCCTGACCTTTGGCAGAAGCGTCGACTTGTTCAACGCCGATTCGTAACTGTTCGACAGCCGCAGGTCGTTGGAGATCCGCCGCACAGACAAGGACACTGCGACCATTGCGTCTAAGCCAGGCTGCCAGTTTGCCGCACGTCGTCGTCTTTCCGGTTCCTTGTAAACCGCAGACCATGATGACGGTCGGCCCGGAATCCGCTATCGCCAGTTCAGTGTCCACCGGGCCCATCAACGAGACGAGACGGTTGTGGACGATCTCGATGAGTTGCTGCCCGGGCTTCAGGCTGTTTAGGACCTCTTCGCCAATGGCCTCGCTCTGGACTTCCTCGCAGAATGTATTGACAACGTCCAGATTGACATCAGCGTCCAGAAGGGCACTGCGGACTTCCTGCATGGTTTCCCGGATGTTCGCCTCGGTCAGGCGGCCTTGCCCCGAGATCCGTCGAATGGCACCAGTCAGGCGTTCAGAAAGCGTGTCAAACATAGATGGGGCAGGGTAGTCCCCGGAGACTCAGCGGTCGAGCCATTCCATCAGTCGATCGATCGGCCATGCATTGATACAAAGCTCGGCAGTGAGCATTCCACGGCGTGCGGTCAGTACGCCATATCGAAGAAAATCGAAGTGACTGGCGTCGTGGGCGTCGGTATTGATGGCGATGGGGACCCCGTGTTGAACGGCCAATCGCACATGCAAGTCACAGAGGTCGAGTCGGCGAGGGTTTGCATTGATTTCAAGTGCAGTGTCATGCGCTGCAGCGGCCTTGCAGATGGCCGCCATATCCGGCTCAAGCCCTGGTCTGCGGCCGATCATCCTTCCCGTCGGATGGCCAATGATGTGTACGTGAGGATGGCTCGCAGCGGCGATGAGTCTGGCGGTCGCATCCTTAGGGGACTGTTTCAGCGCCACGTGTGGGGATGCCACCACAATATCCAGCATGGCGAGGATCTCATCGTCGTAGTCAAGGGATCCATCTGCATGAATATCCACTTCGCTGCCTGCAAGAAGTTTGATGTCCTTCATGGACGCGTCGACTCGCCGGATGTTTTCTACATGTGCGATCAGCCGTTCTGCGTCGAGTCCATTGGCTTGCACGCTTGAACGCGAGTGATCGGTGATCGCCAAGGCATCAAAGCCTCGTCTGATTGCTTCGTTGGCCATGTCTTCAATGGAGAGATGCCCATCGCTGGCGGTCGTGTGGGTATGCAAATCACGGCGAACATCCGCATCCACGATAAGAGTCGGTGTTTGCTCAAGTTCGTTTCTTGCTTCTCGCAGTTCTGGTGGACGCCATGAAAGTCCCAATGCGTCATAGATCGATTCTTCTGTCGATCCTGCGATTGGTTCAATGCCTCTTGACTGAGGGGAAGCTTCCTCGCCGTCGTCTGGAAACAGGCCGTACTCGTTGAGTCGTCGTTTGCTTTCACGTGCGCGTTGCCTGAGAAGCACATTGTGTTCTTTCGAGCCGGTGAAGTAGAGCATGGCAGCGCCCCATTCGGAGGCGCTGACAATACGAAGGTCCACCTGAATACCGGCGTCAATCCGGATGGAAGCCTTGGTGTCTCCTGCGGCAAGTACTTTGGTGATCCCTGGAAGAGTCGTGAACGCGGAGACAAGGCGTGACGCATCTGAGGCTGTCGCGAGAAGATCGATGTCGCCAATCGTTTCGCAGCCACGGCGGAGCGACCCGGCATACTCAACCCTGTCCGCGTGTCCCGTATCCAGAAGTGCCTGAGCGAGTTCTTCGGCGACAGGCAGCGCGATGCCGATTGATGTGCGTTCAGAAGCCTGCTCCGCGAAAGCGATGGATTCGGCAATGTTCGCGATCGTCTTCGCGCCCATGCGAGGCAGAGATTCCAATGTGCCTTCCTCAATCGCGTTTTTGAGTGACTGAAGATCCGTGATGCCTGCTTCTTGCCAGAATCGGCGTACGGTCTTGGGCCCGATACCTGAAATATGGAGAAGTTCGATCAATCCTTCCGGAACGTCACTTCGCAGTTTGTCAATTTCGGAGATGTTTCCGGATGCGCACCACTGTCGAATGCGATCCGCACTGCTTGCGCCAATACCCTCGATGGATTCAAGGCCGCCGGATTCTTCAGCTGCTTCACGCAGATCGCCCTGATAGTCGTTCAAGATCCTTGCGACTTTTCGTGTGGCATTCACACGAAATGCATTCGCCCCCGTGATCTCCAACAGATCCGCCAATTCCTCGAACGCTTCTGCAACGCTTCGGTTGTCACTCATCCCACATCTCCCAATCCAAGCCACTGTCCATGGGCTTTGAGCATGCGAATGCGTATAAGTGCGTGCGGCTCTGCTGTCAGCAGTGGGTCATTTGTGATCCATGTCTCGGCATCACGCCGAGCCAGTGCTAAAAGTTCGAGATCTCGTGGTAGTGCCGCAAAGCGGAAGGGGGGAACGCCAGATTGGCGTGTGCCGAAGAGATCGCCTGGGCCACGGATTTCAAGATCCCGTTCAGCAATCTGAAATCCGTCATGTGTATCGACCATTGCTTCGATCCGTTTCTTGCCGTCATCAGTCGCAGGATCTGCAATCAACACACATCTTGAAGCCGCCGTGCCCCGTCCAACTCTTCCGCGGAGTTGGTGGAGTTGAGCCAGGCCGAATCGATCAGCATGTTCGATGACGATTATGGATGCCTCGGGCACATCGACACCCACTTCGATGACGGTTGTCGTGACCAGTACATCGATGTCACCGGATCTGAACCGTTCCATGATGGCATCTCGTTCCTCCGTGTTGAGTCGTCCATGCATCGCTTCGATCCGACAAGTTTGAAGAGGGCCGTTCTGCAGATACTTCAAATGTGTGTGGAGGTCGGTCAGGCCTGAAACGGATTCGTCGATCACTGGAACAACAACGAAGCCTCGGTCACCAGCTTGGACGCGCTTCGCCACGTCTTCATAAACGGCGGAGGCGGCTGATTGGTCAACGGCATCGGTTCGAACAGGAGATCTGCCTGGCGGCATTTCATCGAGTACTGAGACATCAAGATCACCGAAAATAGTCAGGGAGAGCGTCCGCGGAATAGGCGTCGCAGTCATGACCAGTTGATGAGGGCTGTGTGTTTCATCAGAGGATTTGTTGCGCAATGCCGCCCGCTGATGAACGCCGAATCGGTGCTGTTCGTCAGTTACGGCGACACCGAGGTGGCGAAATTCGATGTCTTCAGTCAGAACGGCATGCGTTCCGACAAGGATGTCGATGTCTCCGTGTGCCAGAGCCGTCTGTATCTCAGTTCGCACAGATCCCTGACAGGATCCTGTCAACAATTCCAGGCGAAGAGGCGCATCAGCCAGCATCGATTTCAGTGTTCGATAATGTTGCTCAGCGAGTAACTCGGTGGGTGCCACCATCGCTGCCTGAGCACTGTTCGCCACGGCTTGCAACATGGCTGCCAGCGCAACAGCAGTCTTGCCACTGCCCACATCGCCTTGGAGAAGTCGGTTCATCGGGATCGGCTGGCGCATGTCCTCGGCGATGTCGTTCATCACCCGACGCTGGGCGTCTGTGGGGACAAAGGGCAGTCTCGCAGCGATGCGGGTCTGAATGTCGTCTGAATACTCGAGAGTGGGAGCATGAAGATGCGTCCGCCGGTGATATCGCTTCATCATGACGCCTAGTTGCAGAAGTAACAGTTCGTCAAGAATCAAACGCCGTCGAGCAGTCTGAACATGAGATTCAAAGACGGGGGCATGCAGGTGCCGATAGGCGTCCGCAAGACTTGGCAACCCATGGCTCTGTCGATAGGCATCCGGCAAGTGATCTTCCAGTAGGGCAACCGCATCATCGAGCACGCCTCGGATGATTGCCTTGATGCGATGCGATGTAATGTCATCACTGGCGGGATACACAGGATGCAGTTCAGGTCCGGCATCCTCGTCCGGTGGGACAAGTGATGCATCGTCATCAAGTCGATCCCATCGAGGATTGGCGATCTGTATTCGGTTTCGGTACTCCCGCGGGCGCCCGGTTGCCTGCAGGCGCATCCCCGGGTGCAATCTCTTCTGCATCCACGGCTGATTGAAGAAGATCAAATCGAGTTCACCTGTCGGATCTTCCACGGCCACGTCAATCCGGGGACGTCGTCCGAATCCTCGACGGACGGAAATCACCTCACCTCGAATCTCGAGATCATCTGATGTATCCGCTTCCACTCCCGCGATCGCATCAGCGATAGACCGCCATCCAAGCATGCGCTGATAGCGGGTGGGTGCATGCAGCAACAGGTCAGCGACACAACGGATGCCCAATCGCTCCAGCGCAATGGCTTCATTCCGTGCCACATCCGGGAGGGTGGCAGTGGGGGTGATCAGCGTCATGGCCGCAGCATCCATATGCTGTGAAGTATCCACGATCCGCCCCGATCCTGCGATTCGGAGATTCTGACGCTTATGAGCCAGCTGCCATTTGATTGGTCTCCCCATGCTGCCCAAGTCGGGACTCCGCCTCTGACAGTCTCGGCGATCTGTCAGCAGATCAGTGCCGCTTTATCCAAAAGTTTCCCGGATGCCGTCTTCATTCAAGGCGAAGTCGTGTCTTTTGCAGAGCGTCGTGGACACTGGTACTTCAAGCTCCGTGATCAGGAATCCTCTATCGACTGCGTGATGTGGGCGAGCGATGTGCGTGCAGGCGCGAAGCCAATCACGGATGGGGATGCCATCGTTGTTCGTGGGATCGTGTCGCATTGGGCGCGACAGGGCCGCACACAGATTCGAGTCCAAAAACTCCG
>JAKVBW010000122.1 GCA_022446945.1 Phycisphaerales bacterium
GCCAACCAGGGTTGTATTCACGATTGCCTTCAGCACAAACCGTGGCCGAGCGTTGAGTGAGCTGGCCAATCCGATCCACTGCTTCTTCCAATTCAGCCTGTGTTCTGGCAATACCTACCAGATCCTGCATCACATCCTGTAGTTCATACTGAATCTCATAGGGGCTTTCGCCGGTTGAACGCTCCAGTGGGACTAGCGCAGATGCTTCAATCTCACTGGCCGCGTCTTCATTGATCGATGTCGCCCCTTGATCAGCAGCGAATGTCGCTGCGGAAGCGCCAGCAATACGGCCAAAGACCACCAGGTCTGACAAGGAATTGCCACCTAAGCGATTGGCGCCGTGAAGTCCGCCACCGCACTCGCCGCAGGCAAACAGACCTGGGACACGCGACATCTGGGTCTCTGCATCGACCTTGATACCGCCCATGACGTAATGGGTCGTTGGCCCGACCTCCATGGCCTCCTTGGTGATATCAACACCAGCCAATTCCTTGAACTGGTGGTACATGCTGGGCAACTTCTTTCGGATATGGCCTTCCGCATCCGCAATGTGTTCTTTGATCCATGCGATATCGAGAAAGGCCCCGCCGTGCGGGCTGCCTCTGCCAGCCTTGACTTCCTTGACGATCTTGCGTGCCACATGATCGCGTGTGAGCAATTCCGGCGGCCTGCGGGCATCCTTGTCCCCGGTCACATATCTCCAACCCTCTTCCTCGGAATCCGCCGTTTGGTCGACGTACAGAGGTGGAATGTCATCGAACATGAAGCGTTTGCCTTCAGAATTCTTCAGGATTCCCCCTTCGCCCCGAACCCCTTCAGTGACCAGAATCCCTCGAACACTGGGCGGCCACACCATACCTGTGGGGTGGAACTGCACGAACTCCATATCGACGAGTTCGGCGCCTGCCCGATACGCCAACGCGTGACCATCCCCGGTGTACTCCCATGAATTGCTTGTCACGCGGAAGGCGCGACCGATACCCCCTGTTGCCATGACGATCGCCTTGGCATGCACAAGATGCAGACGCCCTCGTTCGCGATCGTAGGCAAGAACTCCCGAGACCCGTTCACCATCCTTGATGATGTCAATCACAGTTGTTTCCATCAGGAAATCAATTCCCTGATGAATACCGTGGTCCTGCAACGTACGGATCATTTCAAGACCGGTTCGGTCCCCGACATGCGCAAGACGCGGGTATTTGTGACCACCGAAATTCCGTTGCAGAATCCGCCCTTCCTTCGTGCGATCGAAGATGGCGCCCCAAGCTTCGAGTTCGCGAACACGATCAGCTGCTTGCTGCGCGTGAATCTCGGCCATTCGCCAGTTATTGAGATACTGTCCGCCTCGCAACGTATCCGTGAAATGCACCCGCCAGTTGTCTCGATCGTCGACATTGCCCATCGATGCCGCCATGCCGCCTTCTGCCATGACTGTGTGCGCTTTCCCGAGCAGTGACTTGCTCAAGACCGTTACTTTAGCGCCCATTGACGACGCTTCGATTGCTGCGCGCAATCCTGCGCCTCCTGCGCCAATAACGAGCACATCGCACTCTCGCGTCTGCCAAGGCATGTCAGATTATTCTCCAATCGGTCCAGACCCCCATCGCGCACATGCGGATATAGAAGTCCGTGAAGCCCACCCAGAACAAACTGATCCAAGCCCATCGCATGTGGCTTTTGTTCAGGCAAGTCACACACTCATAGGCTTTCATTCGGGCTGGCTTCTTCGAAAGGCTGTCGAAACGTCCTCCGATTAGATGACGCAACGAATGGCAGCCAAATGTGTAGCCGCCCAGAAAGATGACATTGCCGATCAAGACAAGTGTTCCCACACCGATGCCCCATTCTTCGACGCCATCAGTCAGGAACCACATCCCTTTCCATGCGTCCCAGGACAGGATCAGAATGAAGATCAATGCCAGATAGAGGAAGTACCGGTGAATGTTCTGCAGAATGAGCGGCAATGAGGCTTCTCCCCTGTAACAGGACCGGGGTTCACCGACTGCACAATTCGAGGGATCAGCCCAAAATGCTTTGTAATACGCTCCACGGTAGTAATAACAGGTAAAGCGAAAGCCGCCAGGCGCCCACAGGATCAAGAGTGCGGGCGAAACCCAAAGCGGCATCCACTCGGGCTTGGCCCCGAACATGGATGGTTCGTGTGGCCCTCCGAATACCAGCGGTGAGTAGAAAGGCGACAGATAGTGCGCCCCTTGCCCAGCGTAGAAGTAGTCCACTCCCACGAACGCGGCCCATGTGGAATACACGATGAAGGCCCCAAGACCGAGAAAGACCACGATCGGCTGCAGCCACCAAGCATCGGTGCGATTTGTTTGACCAAATCGACGCTGCTGCGGCAGCGGAAGCGGTGCCTGACTCATGAGGGCTGCACTCCTGTCCTTGCGTGAACCAACGCCACGCCTCAATCGAAGGGCGATGATAGCAAGGGGCGATCTGCCGATGAGGGCCCAGGCCCTACTGGTTGGACATCGTGCCTCGGCGCTGCTCCGGCTCAAACAGAGATGCTTGGATATACCGCTTGTTCATTCGAGCGATGAAAGCGATGCTGATCTCCTTCGGGCAGGCATCCTGGCACTCGGCATGATTCGTGCACGCGCCGAGTCCTTCGTCCTCCATCTGATGAACCATGTTCAGGACGCGTTCGTGGGCTTCGGGCTTGCCCTGAGGCAGAAGCCCCAGATGGGCGATCTTCGCAGATGTGAAGAGCATGCCAGCCCCATTGGGGCAAGCAGCGACACAGGCTCCACAGCCGATGCATTCGGCGGCATCCATTGCCTGTTCAGCGATCCGATGCGAAACAGGAGTGCTGTTTGGCTCGGGCTTGGGACCAGAGTGAACCGTGATATAGCCGCCAGCTTGAATGATCCGGTCAAAGGCAGAACGATCAACCATCAAGTCCTTGATGAGCGGAAAGGCACCGGATCGAAATGGCTCAATCCAGATGTGATCTCCGTCCGAATAGGAACGCATGCGAATCTCGCATGTCGTGCAGGCATGATCCGGCCCGTGTGCCCGACCATCGATGACCATCGAACATGAACCGCAGATACCTTCTCTGCAATCACTGTCGAACGTCACAGGATCTTCGCCTTTGGCGATGAGCTGCTCATTGAGCAAGTCCATCATCTCCAGGAATGACATGTCGCCACTGATGCCGTCGATGTGATACTCGACCATCCTCCCAGGAGATGTCGCGTCCTGTTGCCGCCAGATATGAAGCGTCAATTTCACTATTTGTAACTCCGCGTCATGAGTGGCAATGCATCGAATTCCAACTGCTCCTCGTGCAGCACATGAGGCTGATCATCACCCTTCCATTCCCAAACCGACACATTGCCGAACTTCTCATCGTTGCGAATGACTTCGCCGTCGTCCGTCTGATGTTCCTCACGCAGATGACAACCGCAGGATTCATCTCTGTGCAAGGCATCCTTACACATCAATTCGCCAAGCTCGAGAAAATCTGCCAATCGCCCCGCTCGCTCCAATGCCTGATTCGGCCCTTTGTCCGTCCCCGGAATACACAGATCCGACCAGAATGTCTTTTTCAACTCCTGAATATGGTCTATTGCAGACTGCAAGCCCTTTGCATTCCGCGCCATGCCACAATGGTCCCACATCGTGCGACCCAACTCCTCGTGAAGAGACATCGGCGTGCGCGTTCCCTGTATTGACATCAATCGGCTGATGCGGTCTGCAACGATCCGTTCGGTCGCTGCGAACGCTGGATCTTCTACTGACACCTTGTCCTGATAGATGTCGTGCAGATAGTCACCAATAGTCTGAGGAAGAATGAAGTATCCATCTGCGAGGCATTGCATCATCGAACTCGCCCCTAGGCGGTTGGCCCCGTGATCCGAGAAGTTCGCTTCGCCAATGGCGTACAAACCGGGAATAGTCGTCATCAAGTTGTAATCGACCCAGAGACCTCCCATCGCATAGTGCGGCGCTGGATAGATCTTGAAAGGGGTGTCATATGGGCTCTCGTTCGTAATGTCTTTGTACATTTCGAAGAGATTGCCATAGCGCTCGGCGATGACCTGCTTGCCTTCATGCTTCAGAGCATCTCGGAAGTCCAGATAGACCGCCCGCCCCTTCTCACCCAAGACGCTGTAGCCATCATCACACACAATCTTGGCATTCCGAGATGCGACATCGCGCGGAACCAGATTTCCAAATGATGGATAGCGTTCTTCCAAGAAGTAGTAGCGATCTTCATCCGGTATCTCGCTCGGATTCCGATCATCCCCCTTCTTTCTAGGCACCCATACGCGCCCATCATTGCGAAGCGACTCGCTCATCAGGGTCAACTTGCACTGGAAACTTCCCGAGTTCGGAATACAAGTCGGATGTATCTGAATCATGCATGGATTTCCGAAACCTGCTCCCTGCTTGTGCGCTCGCCATGCCGCAGTTGCATTGCAATTGATTGCATTCGTTGAATGAAAGAAGACATTCACATAACCGCCGGTTGCAAGCACCACAGCATCAGCTGAGTGAGACTGAAGTTCACCCGTTGTCAAATCACGCACCACGATTCCTCTTGCGCGCCCATCGACAACAACGACTTCCTGCATTTCAGTACGCGGGTACATCGTCAATGTGCCATCATTGATACAACGCTGCATGCTCTGATAGGCGCCAAGTAGTAATTGCTGCCCAGTCTGCCCCCGGCAATAGAAGGTTCGCGATACCAGCACGCCTCCAAACGATCGATTCGCAAGCATCCCACCGTATTCGCGAGCAAAAGGCACTCCCTGGGCCACAGCCTGATCGATGATGTTGCGGCTCAGTTGTGCCAAGCGATACACATTGGCCTCTCGGGCTCGAAAATCGCCACCCTTTTGAGTGTCATAGAAAAGCCTATACACCGTATCCCCGTCGTCCCGGTAGTTCTTGGCAGCATTGATTCCGCCCTGAGCCGCAATGCTGTGCGCACGTCGGGGAGAATCCTGAAAGCAAAAACACTTGACGTTGTATCCCAGAGAAGCCATGGATGAAGCCGCAGAAGCCCCAGCAAGACCGGTCCCAACGACGATGACGTCATACTTGCGGCGATTGTTCGGGCCGACGAGTTTGATGTGTTCAAGGTGATGGACCCACTTCTTGTCGATCGGGCCATCCGGGATACGCGCATTCAGTTCCATCGACTCACTTCTCCTCGCCATTCGAATCGGGCAATATGGCCGCGTCGACCGCATTCGTCTG
>JAKVBW010000123.1 GCA_022446945.1 Phycisphaerales bacterium
TGCATGCAACGGACCTGTGGGTCCCGAAGGGCCGCGGCTTTTCTGTCTCAATCCCGAATGCCCCGCGCAACTGAGAGAACGGATTGCTTGGTTTGCTGGCAGAGGCCAAATGGACATTGATGGTCTCGGCGAAAAAGTGGTCGATCAACTCGTTGATGCGGGGCTTCTTTCTCACTTCGCGGATCTCTACTCCCTGAAAGTGGACGATCTTGTTCCTCTGGATCGTTTCGGCGCGCAATCTGCTGCCAATCTGGTCGACAGTATCGATCAGAGTCGTGGTCGCGGTTTGATGCGGGTACTGGCTGCAGTGGGGATTCGACAAGTCGGCAGATCGGCGGCGAAGACGCTCGCCAGTCACTACGCGGATATCGACAGTCTCATGTCCGCAAGCCGGGAAGCGTTGGCATCACTTCCGGACTTTGGGGAGATCACCGCCGGTTTGCTTCACGACTTTCTTCATTCCACCTCGGGGTCCGAGGTATTCGATCGCTTGGCGAAGGCGGGCGTCTCGCTAACGTCCGGTGAACTGGGTGATCAAGGCACATCAGATTTGTTCAACGGGCGAACAATTGTCCTCACCGGCACACTTGTCCATTTCGGTCGGCGTGAACTACGAGATCGACTCGAAGCAATGGGGGCCACCGTGACCGGGTCTGTGAGTAAGCGGACCGCCTTGGTCATCGCCGGCGAGAAAGCGGGATCCAAACTGGCCAAGGCACAGGAACTTGGGATAGAAGTTTGGGACGAAGCGCGTCTCGGGGAAGCACTCGAAGAGGCCTGAGTGGTAGCCTGCTCACATGGGTCAGGTAGCACTCGGTCTTCGAAGCCTCTTCATCCGCATCGCGGTATTCGTGGTG
Organism: Phycisphaerales bacterium; assembly: GCA_022446945.1. GTDB lineage: Bacteria > Planctomycetota > Phycisphaerae > Phycisphaerales > SM1A02 > UBA12567. The sequence goes on from JAKVBW010000123.1 coordinate 858, forward strand.
ATGGCGGCGTTACTTGCCTGGGCCCTTGGGGGGACTCTCTGGCCTAGGCCAGTTTCGGCCATCCAAAGGCCGGTGGTGGACGTTTCGGGAAGTCAGTGGGGCTGGGAGGTCACCGTTGATTCCACTTCGCGAGAAGTCTCGTATCGTCTTGTTCGGCGACATCACGGCGTATGGGATCCTGTGGAAGGCGGTGGTCCATTTCCGTCTGTCGAACCGCTGAACTTGCAGTCACTTCCCTTGGGGGAGGGGGTGATCATGCGTGCAGTGGCATTTCCCGAAGGCGCTCATCCATTGGAATTGCGTGTCGGTTCAAATGGCAAAGCGACAGCGTCACCGTTGACACGTTGAACTTTCTGTTCAAGATCCCATTCGGACGGGGCGGCAGGTGCGCTGGGGGAAATCGAAATCGTGCCACTCAGCGTCAACGCCAGCAGAACAGCAGTTAATCCAAGCCGGTACCAACCGAAGACCTCAAGGCCGTGTCGATTCAGGTACGCAACCATCCATTTGACTGCTAAGGCTGCTGAAAGTGTCGCCGCGAGAAGCCCCACCACAATCGGCATCCACCCGAGCACCTGGAACATGTTCGGTTCTTCTCCCATGAGATTGCCCGTGAGTTTGTAAATCGTGGCGCCTCCCAAGGTCGGCAGCCCCAGCAGAAAAGCAAACTCAGCCGCACGGGCCGGGCGGAGGCCTGCACTCATCCCTCCGAGAATGGTGACCATCGAGCGACTGGTACCTGGCCACATCGCCAGACATTGGAGCAATCCGATCTGGAGTGCTGCCCGCCCACTCAAATCACATCCTGTGCGGTCGTTGTCCTGTGGTCGGCGTTTGCGGTCGTATCTGTCTGCGAGAATCATCACGATTCCACCCAGTGACAAAGCCAGCATGATGGGGGCTGGTCGCATCAATCTCGAAGAGATCCAGTCATCCAGCAGTGGCCCCAGAATGGCAGCTGGAAGAAATGCGATGAATAGGTTGATCAGCAGACGGCGGCCTCGGGGATTACGTCCGAGGAGGCCCATGATCATGCTGGCAACCGAGCTTCGGTAGACGCCAAGCACCGCGAGAATCGCGCCGCCTTGAATCACAATCAGCAAGGCATCGACATTCCGTCGGACTTCTGCAGGATTGTCCAGTCCGAGAAGGTTGGCTGTGAGCACCAGATGGCCCGTGGAGCTCACAGGCAGATACTCTGTGATGCCCTCAACGATCCCGAGGATGATGGCGTCGATGATTCCAAGTGGTGTGGACACGGCAGCACTCATGAAAGCAGGGTGAAGTAAGGAGAGCGGCGTATGATGGATCGGTTCATGCAGGTCTCTTCCGCCATCTTCCTGAAACGTAACTTGCTGGCCGGTTGTTCGCTTGGCTGGAAGCGGGTGATGGCATCATGAGGCGTCATGTGGCCATCATCGGCCCGCGCGGGGCTGGCAAGTCCACGATCGGCAGACTTTTAGCAGCTCAGTGGGAGCTTCCGCTGGTCGATCTGGATGTTGATGCGCTGGCGTTGACAGGCGTTGCCAGTATTCGGGAGGTCTTTGCCTCCAGCGGAGAAGCGGCTTGGCGGCAGGCGGAAGCCATGGCGTTGGAAAACGCCTTGGCCGGGCCCCCCGCAGTCATCGCGACGGGGGGCGGGGTCCCCTGTGTCGACCCCCCGAGGCATGTTCTTGCTGCAGCGCGGGCGGCTGATGTGCTGCAGGTCGTTCTACTCAAGTGCTCAGCAGAGGTTCTTCGCAAGCGACTGGAAGCATCTACCGGCGATCGGCCGCCACTAATGGGTCAGGATCCAGTCGGTGAGATTGAGGATCTACTCGCGCAACGCAGCCAGGCATATCAAGAGGCTGCTGATCTGGAAGTCAATGGGGATCTCGCGCCCCCGGAAGTCGTTGCCAGCGTGCTGGATCAATTTGGGGCGGCATGACGGCCGCGCGCACGGAAGCCCTATCCCTGCAGGATGGTGGTGATGCATCGATTTGTTGGCAATGGCGCGGAGGCCACCTGAATGTCACATATCAGGTGTCAGTCGCCGGCCGAGTGAACGCTTGCGGTTGATCATTTTGCGTCCGGCCTTGGTCTTCATTCGCGCGCGAAAGCCGAACTGGCGTACCCGCTTGATCTTGCTCACGCGGCGGGGGTAGTGCATGGCCATGAGTCGGTTCCTGATGCCTCCCACAGTGGGGAGTGTGTGGCGAATGGGTGCAAGCGGGCCAATCCCTCTTGCGGCACTGGAATCGAGCATTCTATAGCAATCCAATCTGTTCTTCCACCCCCTTCGTTCAGGTGGTAGAGGGAGGTTGTCATGGGCGGGCGGGACGGCCCCCGGGTGGGGCCACCCCGTCCTCGCGTGGCGTCTGAGAGACTGCAATGGGCAGTCGACGATTCGACGCTGTTCTCGAGGTATTCACAACGAGACGGCATTCTGGCACCCCTGAAGGCGGTGGTGCCATCAGTGGGGTGAGGAGCCGTCACGTCATGGACGAGGCCATCTTGGACCGGGCTGAGCATTTGCTCGAATACGATTTTGTCGATCGAGGCATTCTCAACAGGGCTTTGACGCATGCCTCGACTGCCGCCAGCCGGCATGAGAGCAACGAACGGCTCGAGTTCCTGGGAGACGCAGTTCTCGGTCTGGTGGTGTGCGAATACCTCCATCGGACCCATACAGATCTTCTCGAAGGTGATATGACAAAGGTGAAATCCGCGGTGGTCAGCCGGAGGGTTTGCGCTGAGGAGGCAATCCGGCTTGGCCTGCCCGATCTGCTTGTGTTGGGCAAGGGCATGGCCACGAGTACAGAACTCCCTTCTTCAGTTGCTGCTGCAGTGTGGGAGTCCGTCATCGGCGCGTTGTATATAGATGGCGGGCTTGAAGTTGCTGAGGATTTCATTCTTGCTGCCCTGACCGATCGGATCGAGCAAGCGGTACGTTCAGGTCATCACCACAACTTCAAGAGTGTGTTGCAACAAGTTGCGCAGCAGGTTTTCTCAAGCGTTCCCCTCTACAGCGTTCTAGATGAGAAAGGTCCTGACCACGCAAAGTGTTTTGAGGTCGTCGTGTCGATCGCAGGCCGGACGTTCTCATCTCGATGGGGGCCGAACAAGAAACGTGCGGAGCAAGATGCTGCTCTGGCGGCATTGGAAGAACTCGATGTCGCTGAAGTCGGACCGGGTGGTGACGTTTCCATCAACCTCTGAGGGCTCGGGTGCTCACTTGTCGTTGACCACGATGCGGCCCTTGTTGTCCGCCGTGGCGCCTGCTGCGACCACTGTGGTCCCGGATCCATTCTGAAATGCCGCGGCACCGCCAGGGCCATCTTCGGTAATGCCAGCAAGCACGACGGGTGTCCCAGTTGTATTCATCAGATTCAGGGCACCACCACGAGGCGTTGCGGCAAGGGCGGCGAGTGTCCGCCCGCCTGGGGCGAGAAGCGCCAATTCAGGGGTTTGCGTGCCACCTGAGGCGACGACATGACCGCCATCACCCTGAAGCATGAGTCTGCCACCGTTGCCATTGGCTGCGTGGAGCAGGCCCACAATCGTCCCAGCGTCATCTGCAACGGCTGCGAGGCCGTGGCCCTGCCGGGTGGTTCCCAGTGATACCACACGTGTGCCGCCAGGGGCGAGTACGTCGACTGCGGGTCTCATGCCATCCGTTCCGCCGGTGAGTCGCACTTGACCGCCTTCGCCATTTCCAAGGAGGATTCGGGCAGCTCCATCATCGGCGAAGAGACGGAGCGCATCATCACTGGTGGTTAGTACAGCGGCATCATCACCGCTGGCGATGGTCACAGCTTCTGTATGCCTGCCGGCAAGTTCCAGCGAGGCATTCTTGCCTGCGATCAGGGTCGCAGTGCCGCCACCGGTTCTCAGTTGGAGATGTGTGGAGGCCTCCCCATGCGCGACCGTCATGACCTGTTCACCGTCCTGTTCCAGCACAAGGGCCCCATCCTCATGGAAGCCGAGCATCGCTTCTCCGGATTGCAGGCCACTGGCCATGCCACTTGCCACAAGGGAGATGCTTTGAGCGTCATCCAGAAGTGTGAACTTGCCATCCCCAATCGTGGCTTGAGTCCCGCCTGATCTGAGTTGCAGCCCGTCATGTGCAGCATCGATCTGTACGCGGTGCGACTGGTGGTGGAGTTGGATCTGTCCGTTGGAGACATGCGAAGTGCCAGCAGGACCACCCACGAGGATCTCTCCGCCGTCTGCAGTGATTCCCGCTGTGACCATCCGGCCGTCTTCACCAGTGACGACAAGGGAAGCATCTTCGCCGCCACTGAGAATGA
>JAKVBW010000124.1 GCA_022446945.1 Phycisphaerales bacterium
ATGTGGATGATGCGTCGAAACATGGCGAGCCTGGGATGCACACGGCCTTTGCCCTCGGTGCTGCAAGACTAGCCTGGGAATACGCAGGCCTTGGCGACTACAGCGGACTCGACCGGAGGAGATGCGGTCTCTATCTCGGCTCCGGAGAAGGTGTGCTCGACTTCGATTCCTATCAGAAGACCAGTCTCTCCGCATGGACCGGCAACAACATTGATGATGGCGAGTGGCTTGAAGCAGCCCGGAAGCACATTGCCTGCGCATACGAAGTCGCTCAGGAACCGAACGAGCCAATCACGCACATTGCGCGCGAGTTCGGTCTTCGGGGACCGGCCCTGAATTGTCTAACCGCGTGCGCCGCCAGTACGCAGGCCATCGGAGAGGCGTCCGACATGCTCCAACGGGGTGATGCGGATGTCATGGTGAGCGGCGGAACACACACCATGCTTCACGTTCTCGGCATCACTGGCTTCAACAGACTCACTGCCCTTTCAACCCGAAGTGACAGCTTTGAACAGGCATCACGTCCTTTCTCTCGATCACGAGATGGTTTCGTCATGGGCGAAGGGTCGGGTGTGGTGATACTTGAGACTTACGAGCACGCCATGGCGCGTGGCGCAAAGATTCTCGCTGAACTCACAGGCTATGGCTCGAGCGCTGACGCCTATCGCATCACGGACATTCACCCTGAGGGGCGAGGACCCGCCGCTGCCATGCACGCGGCATTGGCTCAGGCGGGCATTGACCCGTCTGCGACCGGTGATCTCCCCCCGGTCCAGTACATCTCTGCACATGGAACAAGTACCCAGGAGAACGATTCCATCGAAACCCGTGCTGTCAAGCGGGTGTTCGGCGAGAACGCCGCGAGGATCCCGATGACGAGCATCAAATCGATGATGGGCCATCTGATCTGTGCCGCAGGCGCTGTCGAATTAATCACATGTCTTCTCATCATGCGGAATGGCGTCATCCCGCCCACGATCAATCTGACCGATCCGGATCCTGAACTTGATCTCGATTACGTCCCCAACCTCGCCAGAGATGCCGATGTCGAAGTATGCCTAAGCAACTCCTTCGGATTTGGAGGGCAAAACGACACCCTCGTCATGCAGCGAGAGGTGAATTGATCGAAATTGGAAGCATGTAGAGGGCCCTGCTCAGGGTAGACTCGGTCTCCATCCATACGATCTGTCCTGCGGGTGGGGCGTGTGGGATGACCCTCTGTCTGGAGCATGACAAGCGTGATTTTCTCCCTGTGGACTGGGTTTTTGACCATCAGCATTGCGATGACTTCTGGTCGTGGCGAGGCTGTTGTTCCCTCCCCGCAGATTTCTAAATCCCTTGGAAACTCCGCCAAGACGCTTCGCGCAGATCCCAACAGCTGGATTACGACACTCTTCGGCAGTGCTCCCGGTGAACGCTTTGGCGGCGCAGCAGGTCTGCATCTTGACGGGCTGATCATCGGTGCTCAACGCGCAGCCAATGGCGTGGAAGCGGAAGGTGCCATCGCCACTTATCGCGAACGGACTTTGTCAGCGGGTGATCGATGGGATCCCGACAATGTTGATGGCAGCAGCGACGGTCGCTATCACAGCGACTCGAGCGATCTCCCACAACAATCACTGACATATCTAGGCAGTGCATTGGACGTCGATGAAAGTCGTGTCATTGCAGGAATGCGTGGCTTCGACGCGCCAACTTCGGAGGGCCCCGCGCACTTCGATGACGGTGCAGCGCTTGTACTGACGTTCGGCAGCAACAAGTGGTCGGTCGAATCGGAAATCGTGCTGACGGATCCGCTCACTGGCGAGCTTCTGGATGCGAACCTCGCCGATGATCTAGAAGATCGAGGCATCGATCTGAATACCTCGGGTTGGCAGCTCGGCTCGGACGTCACCATTCACGGCGATCATCTCGCCATCTCTGCTCCCTACGCGGCCGTTCCCGAAGATGCACTCTCCACACCGCAGTTGGAAGCTGGACTCGTACTCTCCTTCATCCGTGATGAGAACGGCTGGACGTACGACTCCATGGTCACACGCAATGATGTCACTGGTGAAGCGCCAGCATTGCTCGACCACTTCGGCCATGCCATCACGCTGCAGAACGATCTGCTCGCTGTCGGTGCCCCGAATGCCGAAGCAGCAGGCGCTGCCAGCGACACGAACAACGGCTACGTCTACGTCTTTCGGCGCGATGGTGCCGGGGGCTGGCAACACGTCGACACACTCCATCCGACTTCTCCAGCGCAGCACTACGACTGTGGACGCTTCGGATGGTCGGTCGACTCTGAAGGCTCGACCATCATCGTCGGTCAACCCGGCGCGACGGGTTTGGATTGCCCGGAAGTCCACCCGAGTTATCACCGAGGACAAGGCCGAGCTTGGGCCTACGAACCGGATCCGCTCGATGCGAATGACTGGTCGACTGAAACCATGCTCTTTGTTGAATTGCCGCCACCTGGCAGTGACTGGATCATTCCCGCTTTCGGAGCCCAGTATGGGTGGTCGGTCGCCGTTTCACCCTGCCATGCAGCGATCGGTGCGCCGGGCGGTGATCTGAATCAGACCACCCCCGGAATCGTCTATCACTGGACACACATCGGACATGGCGCATGGGATTTCGAGACGGTTCACGAGCCCTTGATCGGAGAGCCTGGAGACCAATGGGGTCGATCTGTCTCTGTCACCGAGCGTCATCTGGCAATCGGGGGCTGGCTTGTCGATGCCGCCTTTGATGATGCCGGCGCTGTGGATCTCTGGAATCTTGAATGCGATTGCAACAGCAACGGCATTCCGGATTTGGATGAAATTGAAGCCGACCCTGATCTCGACTGTGATAAAAATCTCGCGATTGACAGTTGTGAACTTGCGCGCGACGCCTCACTGGACTGCGACGGCGACGGCCTGCTCGATGTTTGCCAGATCACGCCTCCTGACGCATTGGTGTGGGATGTTGCCGATGGAGGCAATGGACACGCATTTCAAGCGGTCGCGGGTGATATCACCGCTGAAGATGCAGCCGTTGCTGCCGACGCGTTGCTTGCAGGTGCGGAGATGGCGAGCCTGACCAGTTGGTCTGAAGCATCCTTCTTGGCGATCTATCACCCTTGGAATATCAGCGCAGCAACGGTCTGGCTGGGCGGTGTTCAGGATGACCCCTCCGCCACACCGGATTCGGATTGGACGTGGAGAACGGGCGAACCTTGGGATTGGACGCCTTGGTCAGATCCCACCCGCCCGCAACCCGATGATGCCGGAGGTGATGAGCGTGCCATCCTCGCGGTCGACCCTGCCTTAAGCGGAACGTGGGACTGGGATGATGCGCTCCTCACCTCAACCGGCAATGGATGGATGCTCGAACTTGATCTTGACTGCGATGGCAACGGCCGGCTCGATGTCTGTGACATCAACGACAATCTTGCGCTCGATTGTGATGGAGATGGCCGCATTGACTCCTGCATGATTGACGACCTTGTGGTTCCAGACTGCGATGGTGACGGCAATCCGGACGCGTGCAACATTCTGTGGGGTGCTCCTGACTGCAATGGCAATGGTCGGCCCGATGTCTGCGATCTCGCTGATGGCTCAAGCGGGGATTGCAACTTCAACAACATTCCCGATGAATGCGATATCGCGGATGGAACCAGTGCAGATGACAACGCCAACGGAATACCGGACGAATGTGAGGTACTACTGATCAATGAACTCATGGTTGATCCCGCAGTTGACCTCAATGGCGATGGTGTCATCGACACCAATGATCAATTCATCGAAATTGTCAACTATCGAGATGAGCTCATCGACATTTCGAACTGGAAAGTTCAACGCTCCGGCCTGAACTGGTACATCATCCCGGACGGAACCACATTGGACGCTGGCTGCGTGCTGCTGATCTTTACAAGCATCGACGACGCTCTGTTATACGTCCCTGCTCAAACACTCTCCGCGAATCAGTCCGGGAGTCCTCTTGCAATTCCGAATCCGGGAGAAACACGCACCATTACGCTGCGTGATCTCGCGGACAATGTTGTAGATGATGCCACCTATGGAAGCGATGCCAATGGCGGCGCCAGCGTGACACGCTGTCCAGATCTTCTCGGCCTCGAGTTTGTCCAACATGACAACCCCACAGAATGCGCATTCACCGATTGGGACAATCTCCAGAGCCCGGGGCGTCGCATCGATCAGAACCTCTTCTGGGGGGTCTGTTCCGCTGACTCGGACGGCGACGGCGTCATTGATGCCGATGACAACTGTTCAGTTGCCAATCCCGATCAACTCGACTGTGACAGCAACGGAATCGGTGATGTGTGTGACATCCTGAACTGGGTTGCTGGCGGCGGGGATCACTCTGATCTCGATTGCAATTGGGACTGGCGACTCGATGGATACGACGAGGACTGCAACCCCATCGACCTGGACTGCAACGACAACGGCATCATCGATACTTGCGATCTCAACACCGGCGTGCTGCTGGACTGCGATGGCAACCTCGTCCCCGATTCCTGTGATATTGCCAGTGGCGGCGTCCTTGACTGCAATGGCAACGGGGTCCCTGACGAGTGTGACATCGCTGAAGGCGTCAGTGACGACTGCAATGACAATGGCATACCCGATGCCTGCGATCTGGCAGACGGAAACAGTGGTGATCTGAATGACTCAGGTATTCCGGATGAATGCGAATGTGATCCGGCGTGTGATCTGAGCGGCGACTTCCTGTGCAACATTCAAGACATGCTGCTCATCATTTCCGATATCCCCTGCCCCAATCCACCCGGGAATCCTGCGCCATGTGAAGGCGACTTCAATGGTGATGGATTGACCGACATCAACGACCTGTTGGATTTCATTTCAGCTGGTTGCCAATCCTGACCCCGCCAATGAGTCGGCACATCTGAGCTGTTCGCTAGGCGGCGATTGCTTGGGCAATCTCGATCACCATCGACTCCAACATGCGATCGGGTTTCCCGAGGCCTCGCCGAAGTCGCTGCTGCTGACGCAGTGCATCACCAAACAGCCGCGCCAATGTCTCAGCTGAGACACGCTGCGCGACTGAAATCGTCGCTTCTCCTGCAGGGCCCCACAACTTCAGATCCTTTCGGATCTGCTGGGAAGACATCCCGCTCGAATGCATCC
>JAKVBW010000125.1 GCA_022446945.1 Phycisphaerales bacterium
GGTGGCAGATGGCAAGTACTACACCCTCGATCCAGTTCAATTCACCTTTGAATCTGCTGCAGATGCATCACTGATGCAAGTCGACATCCATGGCGTGAAATCTCATGCCTGGCTTGGCGACGTGATGCCAATCACACTCAAAATTCTGGTCAAGCCGTATGCAGATACTCAACTGCCCGATGGGGCACTCTCCGCTGCCGACATGTGGCGCATGCTGGATGTTGCAAACAGTCGTTGGGGACCGTTCCAACCTGCCGTGTCGGAGCTTTTGGAAACGGGTGGTGTGCCAGGCGTCACTATTGCAACCGTTGAGGGGCAGCGGTGGTATGCATACGGCATCAAGCAGAATGTCCGCCTGCTCAAATCCGGCGAGTTCGACCTTTCAGACGTCCTCATCCGACTGAATTACCCGCAGGAAATCGGGCGGGGGCGAAGTAGCCTGTTCGATCCGATCCCGAGATTGCAAGTCACAAGATCCAGACCCGTCACTGCAGCGCCAGAAGATTCGTACACGCTGGTCGCAAGCCCACCGGAGTCCGGCAGGCCAGCGGGATGGTCGGGCGCCGTCGGGCAGTTTGCGTTTGATGTCTCAGCGACACCTACTGATGTCGTCGTCGGTGAGCCGATCACGCTGACCATGCGCATCACCGATGTCGGGGCTACTCCCGCTGACATGGAACTGCTCTCTGCACCTCTCTTGGAACAAGATGACTCGCTGACGCATCAATTCCGCATTCCCGCCGATCGTCCTGGAGGCGTTTTGAAGGGGCGAAGCAAGACATTTACGCAGTCCATCCGCCCCACTTCAGATGCAGTCGAACAGATCCCTCCCATTGGCTTCTCATTCTTCAATCCTCAAACCGACGCCTATGAGATCTCATTCAGCCGCCCTGTTGATCTCCAGGTCACATCCTCGACTCGACTCGATGCCGATGCATTCACCGGAACGATGAGTGTAGTGGCCCAAGAACCTCGAACCTTGACCGAAGTCAATGGTGGCCTTGTTGCCAATTACAACGATCCCAACGCACTTCTGCGAAGAGCAACGAATCCAGGGCAAATCCTGATCGCAACGATTGTGAGCGTGCCACCGATCTTTTTGGCAACGGTCATGCTCCTCCGCAGACGTCAGACTGACCCGGATCGTGACAAGAGAAAGAGGATGCGCTCTGCACGCAGTCGATTCGCGGAAAGGCTGGCTGACATCCAAACGGCCAGCGAGGCCGCACAGGCCCTTCGTGACGCCATCGCAGATCGATTGAATCTTCCTTCCGGCAGCGCGACCCGAGATGAACTCAAACATGCGCTCATCGAAAGTGGTGCACTTGACGTCGCTGAATCCATCCATGAGATGTTGTGTGAGCTTGAGCATCGGGTGTATGCGGCCGCCTCCAATGAACTGGATCAGGAGATGCACACCCGGCTTATCGCGCTGGTTGACAAGTTGGAGATGGCAACACGATGAAACAACAATGCTGCATAGCTGCCACCATCCTTCTGGCGATCATTGGCACTTGCGCTGCGGGATCATTCAGTCCTGATGATCAATCCGCTGTTCTCAACCGAGGGATGGCGGCTTTTGAGCGAGGAACCGAGCTTCGAACGTCGCAACCGACCGAGGCACGCGCAGCCTTCCGCGAAGCTGCCGAAGCCTGGTCCGCCCTCATTGAGGACGGTGTCGTCAATGGACCGCTGCTGTACAACCTCGGAAATGCCTTGTTCCTTGAAGGTGATACCGGTCATGCGATTGCGGCCTATCTCAGAGCGCAGATGATGATGCCAGATGATCCCCGTGTTGCAGAGAACCTCTCGCACGCCCGAACTCAGGTAACGCCCCAACTGACTTCGAATGAAAATGCAACGGTGGCATCACAAGCCATCCATTGGGTTGCCTCTCGCTCACCCTGGCTGATATGGACAACTTTCGCCATCGGCTGGGCTGGATTCTGGTCATTGCTGGCGCTGCGAAAGACTGTGAAGTTACCTGGACTGATCGGGCTGCTCGCTGCAACAGGCCTTTTGTCAGCTGCCTCCGCCACCGCAGCAGGTTTGCATGAATCACTCGACTCTCGACAACTCGGTGTGATCACCGGGAGTGAGATCGTTGTTCGCAAGGGCGGTGCGCTTTCCTATGAACCACAGTTTGCAGAACCTCTGAACCCCGGCGTTGAGTGTGAGGTACTCGATCGCAATGCGTCTTGGGCGCATATTGCATTGCCGAACGGTCAGACAGGCTGGGTTCCCGAAAGCGACATGGTCATGGTCGCCGACTATCCGTCGGGACCGGGGCCCTCGACCCATCAATTGCAGCCGTAATCTCCCAGCAGCGCGAGGAGATCGCTGACATCGATGATCCCATCCTCAACCAAATCAAGGGCTGGATCAGAACCGCCGTATCCGGCAAGCAACGCGAGCAGATCCGCAATATCCGTCTGACCGTCCCCGTCTACATCTCCCTGGCAATCAGGCACCGTATCGATTGCAGTGATGTTCAGGGTCAGATTCATAGTCACCGATGATTCACCCGGAAGATCTTCATCACTGACAGTAATCGTCACCAGACGGACATAGTTTCCCGCAGGCAAACCGTTCGTATCGATCTCGAAAGGCATGGAAATCGGGAAAGGTCCCACGTTGTTCCATGTTCCACCGAGGAAACTAACCGGCTCCTCGGGAGTCGAGATGCCATCTACATCGAGCCGAGCCTGGTTTTCATCCCACTGGTAGTTCCAAAACTGAATTCCCAAGGGAACGACACCCGTATCACACTCGACATCGATGAAATGGACATAGAAATCATTGTCTGCAGTATTGCTGAATGAAGGATTGGCGTGCCGTAACACTTGGCCACTGAGTTCCAGCAAAGCGGGGGCATGCTGAGTCAACATGTCATCGGACGCTACTTCAAGCGTATCTGCGAATGCCCCGATCATGCTGCTGTCGACAACAATGGTGAGATCAGTTGAACTTCCCGGGGACACCGTTCCTGAGTCGGAGTTGCCAGAAAGGACCCCTGTCCCCGTCATGGTCCAATTCAAGGAAGCGTCGTAAGCAGAGATTGCGGCATTTCCCAGATCGAGCTGACATGCATGGTCGTAGCCTTCAATCATGCTTCCGATATCGCAACCATTGAAGGAAGCATTGAGAATCGCTGGCGCCCTGAAGTCTGCCGCTACCGGGAGATGATCTGAAGCGTCGTGCAACGCATCGGCAAGCGCATTGGAACCGGACACATCACCTGGCCAGTAATTGTTGCTCCCATCATTAATGGCAATGTTGTAGTGCTGACCATCATTGCCGACGCTTCGATAAGAGTTATCGATCAACGTGAGGCCACCAGAACCGATGATGTTTGGAGTAAATAGTTGCAAATCAAATCGGTCGTCCATGCCACCACTGGCGAGTCCCCCCGCCTGAATCGTCCGAGGAGATTGTGTGTGCTTGATGGCGTTCCCCTCTCCGGCCCATGATCCTGTTCCAAGCGGATCAATCAATCCACCATCAATGAAAGTCTGATAGCCAGGCTCCCCATTGCTGTAAAAGTTCATGTCACCCGTGACGATGATGTATGAGTCAGCAGGCACTTCGCCCATGTTCGTCAAAATGCGACCCGCACCGATGTCTCGATCCGCAATCGAACCACTGCTGGTACCAGCCTTCAGATGTGCCGAGTACACGTAGAAAGTTACTTGCGGATCGTCGTAACCGTTCAGAGCGAACAACCATCGTCTCGCACGACGCCCTGCCTCTGTGTAGGTTCCATCATGACCGCTCGGAATTTCCGTCACTGTTTGAGCGTGATAGAAACAGGCTTGGGCACCGCCATAATTGTCCTCACCACTGTTGGTATAGGTTGCAGCCGTCCACTCGGGACCGAGGGACTTAAGGAGATGCGTATAAGTCGCCGTGTCGGCTTCCTGGACCGTCAAGATCGTGACATCCCGCGCGAATCCTGGTTTGTCATCTTGATCCAGTGCTTCAATGACCTCAGCGATGGCATCGGGATCTCCTCGCATTTCAGCGAGATTCCACTGCACAACACGAATTTGCGCATGCACGGATGACGCAATGATGAGGACAGCACTCAGGCCGCTGATTCGTCTCCAATTGTGCATGCCGCCTCCGCTCGCCACCCGGTTCAGTCTACACCCGCAAATTGAGCGATCCAAGCCCCAATTCCCGTCATGAACACCCGCCACAGACCCTCATGGCCCTGATGAGCCATCAGGGACGATCTCCCAAGTGCGGGCGTCAGCCATGAAAGGGCCCGTCATGTCAGCATCAATCAAAAACGGCCCGATCAACTGATCGGGCCGCCTATGGATTCCGGCTCAAAGACAAGTAGACAGTCGATATGCACTTCTCTGTGCCTCGCGGCACAGATGTTCATCACGTTGGGCCGAAGCCCTCGGTATATGAACGAGGTTGTCCTGACTACCCGGTGCAGGTCTCCCTGCGATGAAGTGGGTTGTGCTGACCGAAATCGGCCAACTGTCACTTCACCATCCGGGTCTAAGGAAATCCCTTAGAAAGGAGGTGATCCAGCCGCAGGTTCCCCTACGGCTACCTTGTTACGACTTAGTCCCAGTCACCAGTCTCGCCGTGGGCACCACTGAATCGTGGCGACTTCGGGCGCTACCAGCTTCCATGACTTGACGGGCGGTGTGTACAAGGCTCAGGAACGTATTCACCGCGGCGTTGCTGATCCGCGATTACTAGCGATTCCAACTTCATGGAGGCGAGTTGCAGCCTCCAATCCGAACTGGGGCAGGTTTTTGCGATTTGCTCCACCTCGCGGTATTGCATCGTTCTGTACCTGCCATTGTAGCACGTGTGCAGCCCTGGGCATAAAGGCCATGCGGACTTGACGTCATCCCCACCTTCGTCCGGTTTAACACCGGCAGTCTCGCTAGAGTCCTCACCATT
>JAKVBW010000126.1 GCA_022446945.1 Phycisphaerales bacterium
TGTACAGGATGTTGACGGTGTCACCATTAGACCCATTTGCGGTTGCACTCGTCGTGGAACCGGCCTCGTTATTCACACTGAACCATTGACCGCCAAGCGTTCCACCGAATGATGTGTTGCCGCCACTGTGAGGATGACTGAAGTTCCCGTTCTCATCGGCATAAACCGTCGTGCCATTGGCTGACACAGCGGCATACGGCAATCCCATGACAAACTCGGGATCGCACTCAGCAGCAGCGGTCGACGTTGTGACATTTGCGCGGACCTGTCCGGTCACGGTTCCCAGCGAAGCAGCCATCATCGCACCAAGGGGCATCTCGGTTGGTCTGCACGAAAGAATCATGTTCTCGTCGTAAAGAACATTGCCATCCGCATCGATGATCAAACGACGCTTCTGATAAGCATCGGGATTCCATGGGCCTCCTGTCACTGCCACGAATTCAAGACCCATGGATGGCGATGCAGGCTCCATGTCGTAGCCGGCAAAAACCACCACACGCGTATCACCTTCGATGCTGGCATCAGCACTGCCCAAAATCTCACGAGCACGGGACAACGCCAGATTGGAATCGGTGATGAAACGTGTTGGCATCGCAGGCTCAAAATCGCCCAAATCTCTCAAATCAGCACCTGCCAACACCGCACCATGATCCGATTGGTTAAGTGTCAGAATGAGCAGGCGTGAAGCGAAGACAGGGAAGTCACCCGCCCACTGACTGAAATAGGTCGCTGTGAACCGCGGTTCTCGCGTCTCTGGATCGAACATGAGGGGGACTTGCACATCACCGGAGGGAAGCACCCCACCGGTCTTGAGATCGCCTGCTGTCACGCCCCAGATCGGCGCATAACTGCTGATGAAGCGATCTGCTGTGTCCATGGCTGAATGGCCGGTCGCAAAGACTCTGCCGTAAAGACGGTCAATCCGTCCATCCTGTGCGGTATGGATGCGGAGATCGGGTACCTCTCGCTGCAAGAGATGAAGCGCTGATGGCGCATCTTCATCTGTTGTGTTCTGGTGGTCATTCAATCCTGCGTAGCTAAGGCCGCTGACAAGAAAGATCCCCAAAACAAGCCGATTCAACATAAGACTCTCCTCTATTGGTTTGCTCCAAAACAGGCTCAAGGGAGGCTATGTGCCCCGTGCCCCTCGCCTGGCCAACTCCATGGTGATGACTACGCAGAGATCATGCAACAAGATCCCACGGATTGAAACAGCGATTCGAACAACTTTGTTAAATTGGATCTGTCGATCCATTAATAGCTTGCCATATCCTCCTCCCGATGTCTAAGGGACGCCTAGCGGGGCTACATGGGCCCTCTCTGCTGAGATCTGAAGCCCCCCTCCTCGGTGGTATGGCGCTGACCCTGATCACCTCCCTCCTGATTCCAGAGTGGTTTGAGGCTCCTGTCGAGGCCCCCATCCGGTCGACGTTGCTCTTCGTCCTCCTTTTCCTGATGATCCTCTGGGCGGCCTTCTCGGTGGTTCGACATGCCGATTGTCTGGCAATCCTGCTGGGCGAGCCGCTCGGCACCATCATCCTGACGATCGCTGTCATTGGCATCGAAGTCACCATGATCTCCACGGTCATGCTTACCGGAGAGGCAAACGCTGCGTTGGGGCGTGACACGATGTTCTCCGTCCTGATGCTGGTCATGAATGGCCTCGTCGGACTGACATTGATCATTGGTGGATTGAAACACCGTGAACCTGTCTTCAACCTCCGTGGCGCGAACGCTTATCTGTCGGTCATCATCCCATTGGCGATTCTCGGGCTGATACTGCCTCGATACACCACTTCAACTTCAGACGCTTCTGCGTCCACACTGATCGCCATCTTCCTGATCGCCATGTGTGGGACGCTTTACATGGTGTTCCTAGGAGTTCAGACACTCCGCCATCGACACTTCTTCACGCAACCCGCTGACGACGATCTAGATGTCGTCGACGATCGCCACACACCTGCAAGTCTGAGCAACGTCCCGACACATGCTGTTCTTCTGATCCTGACCATGATCCCGGTTGTGCTGCTCTCCAAGAAACTGGCCATCCTGATGGATGTTGGCGTTGAACAGTTGGGCGCGCCCCAGGCGCTCGCGGGACTGGTTGTCGCGATCCTCGTCCTTGCTCCGGAAGGGGTGGCAGCTGTGCATGCTGCACTCGCCAATCAGCTTCAACGTGGTGTCAACATTTGCCTTGGATCAGCACTGGCGACGATCGGACTGACGATTCCCGCTGTACTCATCATCGGATTTGTTACCGGCCTTCCTATTCAACTCGGTCTTGATCGTCTCGATGAACTATTGCTCGTCCTGACGCTGCTGGTCAGCACCGTGACCTTCGCAAGTGGACGCACCAGTATCCTTCAGGGTGCGGTACACCTGGTGATCTTCCTGACTTGGATCGTGCTGATTTTTGACTGATCGAGGCTGGTCAGGTTCGCAAACCTGCAAGCATCGCTTCAACGCTGGCTTTCGCATCTCCGAACAGCATCCGCGTATTGTCATTGAAGAAGAGCGGATTCCCGACACCGGCGTATCCCGTTGCCATCCCACGCTTCATGACGACAACCAGCTTGCTTTTCCAAACCTGCAGCACAGGCATTCCCGCAATCGGACTAGTGGGGTCGTCCTCTGCGCCGGGATTCACGATGTCATTCGCGCCGATTACAAGGACCACATCAGTATCAGGCAAGTCATCATTGATCTCGTCCATCTCAAGAACGACGTCGTAGGGAATACCCGCTTCTGCAAGGAGCACATTCATATGTCCCGGAAGACGTCCTGCAACCGGATGAATCGCAAATCTGACCGTCACGCCACTATCTCGAAGCTGCTTCGTCAGATCCGCAAGTGCGTGCTGCGCTTGGGCAACGGCCATTCCATATCCCGGAACAATGACAACTGACTTCGCAGACTGCATGTGATCGACCGTATCCTCGGCCGAGATCTCAATGACTTCACCCTGCTCGCCATCGCCAGTGGCAACCGTACCCTCAGCAGCACCAAAGCCGCCCAGAATGACACTCGCAAATGACCGGTTCATTCCGCGGCACATGATGTATGACAGAATCGCACCACTGCTGCCAACCAATGCGCCCGTGATGATGAGAAGATCGTTTCCAAGCATGAACCCAGCTGCGGCTGCAGCCCAACCTGAATACGAGTTGAGCATCGATACGACAACAGGCATGTCTGCCCCGCCGATGGCCATCACCATGTGAACACCCAGTACACCTGTCAGAACCGTTGCGACGATGAGAAGAATCACTCCACTCGCATCGATCACGATGCCATCTGGCGACACCGCGTTACTGACAAACCAGATGCCGATCAAGACAGTCACGACGAGTGTGATCAGATTCAGCAGATGACGCCCAGGCAACATCAAGGGTTTCCCGGACATCCGTCCGTCCAACTTCAAACACGCAATGATTGAACCTGTCAGAGTCACCGATCCCACACAGATGCCGATATACACCTCGATCTGATGAACCATTTCTTCTGCTGTAGTCATTCCCATGTGAGGATCGAGATAACTCGCGAATCCCACAAGAACAGCAGCTGCCCCCACAAATGAATGCAGCAACGCGACCAACTGGGGCATTTCGGTCATCTGAACACGTGCGGCAAGGACGCCGCCAATGAGGGCGGCAGGAACCATCGCAACTGCAAGCACGCCGTACCGCGTCACTTCTGGACTGAGGATCGCCGCGCAGAGGGCAATGACCATTCCGACAATGCCATACCAGGTACCGCGTGAAGCAGTTTCCTGTTTGGACAAGCCGGCAAGACTCAGAATGAATAGTACACCTGCAACGAGATAGGCCATCGTGACGAGCGAATGGTCCGCCACTTCGGCCGCGGCTACAAACATCGTGTCAATCGCTGCCTGCATCGCTGGGCTACCTTCTGAACATCGCAAGCATGCGACGAGTCACAAGGAACCCGCCTGTGATATTGATCGTTGCAAAGAAGACGGCAACTGCTCCCAGCACAAAGGCTGACACAGTTGAAGTCGCGGTCAAATGAAGCAAGCCGCCCAGAATAATGATGCCACTGATCGCGTTGGTCACACTCATCAGCGGCGTATGTAGAGCAGGTGTCACGCTCCAGACGACTTGCCAACCGACGAAGCATGCCAAGACGAAGACGGTGAAGTGCGTGGTGAAGGATGCCGGTGCCCAGAGTCCGATGATCACAACAAGAGCCAAACCGAGCACTGCCCCAATTCCGGTCCAGAGCGATCTTGCTTCTGCTGCCCGCACAGCAGCAGCCTCTGCTGCTTCAGCCGCATCGACCTCAGGACGCGATCCGAAATCCTTCGAATAATCCGGGGCGGTTGTTGGCTCGTCCGGCTTAGGCGGTGGCCATGTCACCTCGCCCTGATGTGTAACGAGCGCACCACGAATGACTTCGTTCTCAAGATCGACATTGAAAGCCTCTACGCCGCCAAGCTCGTCCAACATTGCTGCGCATGCATTTCCGTACAGGCGACTGGAGAGGGATGGCATGCGGCCAGGTAGATCGGTGTAACCAAGAACGGTCACCCCATAATGGTCGACCACATTGCCCGGATCGGTGACTGCGCAGTTGCCTCCCCGCTCAGCGGCGAGATCGACGATGACCGAACCTTCCTTCATCGACTCGACCATGCCGGAAGTGATCAGAACTGGCGCATCACGGCCTGGAATCATTGCTGTTGTCACGATGATGTCGACCTCGATCGCCTGCTCTGCAAAAAGTTTCATTTCGGCCTCAAGGAACGACTCGCTCATCACCTTGGCGTAGCCGCCCTCACCTTCACCCGATTCCTCGAAGTCAAGAACCAGAAACTCTGCGCCAAGACTCTCAACCTGTTCCTTGACTGCCAATCGCGTATCAAATGCACGAAC
>JAKVBW010000127.1 GCA_022446945.1 Phycisphaerales bacterium
CGAGATATGCGATCTGGAGTCCCTGCTCCAACCCAAAGCTTCCTGACATGAGCTCTCGCCAGATCGCTTCGAGCGTCCGATTCGACAAAGGCCCAGGGTTGAGGGATCGAATTCTGTCAAGTACAGAGCGTTCTCGGTGAGGGGCATAGACAGGTGTTCCGTCTCCCTTCTTGACTTGGCCAACTTCTTCCACAACTTTCGCTCTTTCACTGAGAATTCGAATGAGATCTTCGTCGAGTTGATCGATTCGCCTTCGCAATGATTGAAGATCCTTGGGGTCGGTCATTGAGATCCACTCCGTCGGGCATCTGGTCTAGCAAACAGGAGCATGCCAAGTGCTCCAGTTGCGACAAATATCGACAGTACTGCAAATGCAGCTTCAAATCCTCCAAATGCATCGCTAAGCCATCCTGTGAGGAGCGGTGTTGTCAGACCAGAAATCGAAAAGAATGTGACCATGATGCCTGTTGCGGTTGCAGCGTTGTCACGGAATAAATCGGTGCAGATTGAGTAGTAGGGTGCATTCGCTGCCATTGAAAAACCAATTCCCAGCGAAAGCATCAGGATCGCGAGATTCGGGGAGTGCGCGAAGATCAACGGCACAAAGCACAAAGCACCCAGTAGTTGGAAGAACCAGATTGGATGGATCCGCGACTGGCGGACACTTCCGGTCCGCACCATTTTTCTGTCAGACCACCACCCGACAATGGGGATGAAGATGCAAGCGAGTCCCCATGGGAGTGTGCTGAACCATCCGATACTGGTCAGTTTCATTTGCCATGTCTGTTCCAGATAGCCTGGAATCCATGTGATTCCAAACCAGAGGACATAGCCAAACGCAAAGAATGACCAACTTGTCGCTAGCAGCGTTGGATTGCGGAGCATGCTCCACCAGTGCACACTGGCTGATTCGGATTGAGTTTTGATTTTCGGTGGGCGACGATAGATCACTTGCAATGCAATTCCCAGAGTCGCAGTTCCGACTGCAAGAAACACAAAGGCGCGATGCCAATCGGTAGCTTTGATGAGGTTCGACAATAGCGGACCGCCAAGCAATAGCGCAGCAGGAACTCCGATCAACATGATCCCCACGGCGCGTCCTGCAAGTCTTGTCGGTATCCAGTCTGCGACAGCGCGATTCATTGCGGGGAAATTGACGCCTTCTCCGATGCCAAGGGCAAATCGCATGACAAGAAACACAAGCCAGATTTCAGTCATTCCAAGGACGAACATCGCGGCCGACCAGAAGAACAAGCCAATGGTCCAAACAATGCGGACTCCCCAACGATCAAGCAGAATCCCGCTTAATCCATTGATACACAACGTTCCAAGCGCGAAGAGCGAGATTGCGAGTCCGAAAGAAGTGTTGCTCAGTCCGAATTCCGCCTTGATCGGTTCGATGGCGTAAGCAATCACTACCCGGTCGAGATAATTGACCAAGCAAAGAACTAGAGCCAAGACTGTGACAGCCCAGGCGCGGCCGGAAACTGGAGTGTCATTTTCT
The DNA here is from genome assembly GCA_022446945.1 of Phycisphaerales bacterium. GTDB lineage: Bacteria > Planctomycetota > Phycisphaerae > Phycisphaerales > SM1A02 > UBA12567. The sequence goes on from JAKVBW010000127.1 coordinate 1,505, forward strand.
GAAATCACAGCGTGTTTATCCTCCTCCGCAAACTAAGTGACGCATAGGTCACCATACCCGTTCTCCTTGCACATAGGTCTAGAAGCGACGCCTACTGGAGAGATAGAAGCAGTTGCTTGATCTATTCCTGATGTTTGCGCTGGGCACCGGCTTGAAGTGCAACATCCATCCGTTTGGCTTGGGTGTAAGTTGGCCCAATGCTCGAAACTCATGACGAGGTCAGGATGAACTTCGCCATGTCTTCTCGAACGGGCTATAGAAAGGGGGGTCATAGACCCATCGAGGCTGATTCTTCAATGATGACTTGCATCCAGAGCCGTTTCGGTGTCGTATGTCAGTTCCGGAGTGCTATTTTGCTGGTCTGAGAGGAGATTTTGATGTTGAATCACCCTGTTGGCACCTTGATGGCGATCGTTGTCGCCTCCAGCGCGATGGCAGCAGAGCCGATCGTGATGGATGGTTCCCTGGTGTACCCCGAGGGTCTGCCGATTCCGAGTTCAATGACGCCGATCGAGTTGGAGTGGACCGAGCGACATCCACTCGGGGAAGGGCGGGTTGCGACGGCACCTCCCGTCGGGCAGGTTCGATGCGCAAGCGAGTATGAGCCAATGGGAGCCATCCTTCTCGCCTGGGAGGGTGGTAGTTCCTACACCAACATTGTGCGTCAGATGGCTGTGGCGATCACGACGATCGGCGAAGCCGATGTCTTTGTGGCATGTGACAGTACGAGCGAGGCCAACAGTGTGCGATCGACGCTTTCTTCGTACGGCGCTGACATGGACCGCGTTTACACGGTCGTTCGCAATACCGACACGGTTTGGATCCGGGATTACGGTCCACGTTACATCTACATCGGAGGAGATGGCGATGGAGAAGGTGCATGTCGCGCGATTGTCGATCATGTCTACAACCGACCTAGGCCAAACGACAATGCGTACTCCTCCTACTTCAAGGACGCTGTGGGGCATGCCTTTTACGCGCATGATCTTGTTCATGGTGGCGGCAACTACCATGTCAATTCCACTGGAGTAGCTGCTGCAACAGAGCTCATTCTGAATGAGAACCCCGGTCTTAATCAAGATACGATCGTTGACATTTGGCGGACCTATCAGAACGTGGAGACTTACATTCACGATGCTTTCCCGACTTCAGTCGACGCGACACAGCACATTGACATGTGGATGCAGATCGTCGGAGATACGGAGATCATCATCAGCGACTGGCCGAGCAATTCAGGAAGTACGCAGGATCAGATTTGTGATGGCGCTGCTTCCTATTACCAGGGACTCGGTTGGACGGTGCACCGTACCCCCGCATTTGTCAGTGGATGGACACATTGGACTTACACGAACATGGTGCTGTGCAACGATCTGGTTCTTCTTCCAAAGTACGACGAGATTTCCAACACTTATGACACCCAGGCATTGAATGTCGTTCAGGCCGCGATGCCGGACAGACAGGTCGTTCAGATCACATGTGACAATCTCGCCTATTCCGCTGGTGTCATGCATTGCATCTGCATGCACATGCCTGCGCACAGTGGTGGGATCTATCCAACGACCTGTGTGCAGGCTCCCTCGGGTGGTTCCTACGATCCAGGTGACACGATTCTGGTTGAGTGGATATCCGATGACGACAAGTTCAATGTCGTGAATGTCGATATCGAACTTTCCACAGATGGCGGATCGACATGGTCGACTTTGTCGAGCATGACTGCTGACGATGGCAACTACTCATTTGCTGCGCCTGATGTTGCGACAAGTGGAGCAGTTGTGCGTGTGCTGGCTCGTGATGGAGACGGAAATCTGGGCGGCGATATGAGCACGGCATTCGCGATCAATGGAAACTCGGTACCGGGCGACATCGACGGCGACGGGATCTGCAATGTCAACGACATACTTGCGCTTGTCGCGTCCTGGGGTCCGTGCAGTGGGGCGTGTCCCGCCGATCTCGATGGGGACGGGACCGTGGGCGTCGATGACGTACTCTTGATTCTCAACTACTTCGAGGGTTGAGGTGCGAGTCGTCCTGACAGGACATATTCGAGGATGTCGACGACCTGTTCTGATGTTCGGCAGACGGCTTGCGCTGCTGCATCGACTTCCTTCAGTGCATGATCAAGTTCGGTGGGGTGGAGCGTCAAGAAGGGGATCCCTTGAGCAGTTGCAATGCCTGCGTCAAAGGCAGCATTCCACTGTCGATACTTCTCACCAAACCGCACGACGACGAGATCTGCCGAACCCATGGCAGTACGTGTCCGAATGGCATTGATCCCAGCGGAGGTGTGGTCTCGCCAAAAGGGGGTCGGTTGCTCGCCCAATATGACTTCGCCACACGCATCGCTGTCTTCATGAATGGTGACGGGTGACAGAAGTTCAACGTCCAGGTCCCGACTGTGTACATCTTCGGCAATACGCTGTCGCCATTCGGAGTGGACTTCGCCTGCGAGATAGATCGTGAAGGACATCTGCTACTCGAGAATCTCGACAATCTGGAAGGATCTTTCTCCGCGGGGAAGATCAACGCGAATCGTCTCGCCAATCTTCGCCTTGAAGAGTGATTGTCCCAAATTGGAGCCGCTGGTCACTTCGACATATTCCATGTCGAAACGGCCTGAGGCCTCACCGACAAGCTTGTAAAGCTCTTCATCCTCCGTGTCGACATCCCGAAGTTTCACGGTGGTGCCGATGAACACGACACCATCGGGAGTGTCTGCGGGATCGGCGACGACCGCAGAAGCAAGCTTTTCTTCGATCATTTCGATCTTGGCCTGATTCATGGCCTTGTCTTCGCGCGCAGCGTGATACTCCGCGTTTTCCTTCAGATCTCCGAGTTCACGAGCCCGGGCGATCCGATCGGTAATCTCGGAGTCCGCTCGACGTCTCTGCTCGAGATCCTTCTCCAACTTCGTCTTTTCTTCTGCTGTGATGTATTCCATGAGTTTCTGAATCCCCTCAGGTTTGCGTTCACAGAACCAAGGCATCTGGAAAAAAGGACCGCCCCGGGGTGTCCGGGACGTCTGAGAGGAATGGTCGCGGCCTTTGTCGCTGACGTCAACCCTGCTGATGGACCTTCGACGTCTGACGGCCTCCTGGGCTACTCAGAATGGGTTTCTTCGAGCCGGGTCCCGTTTCGTTCGACGCTTATCGACGAGTTCGGCCAATCAGGGACAGCGGCGATCGTCAGCAATGCCTGATCGTGTCCAATCTCCATGGTCACTTCCTGGCCAGGGTGGCAGAGAATTTGGGGGGCTGCCTCGAGTGTGCGGGTCCCTCCAACCTGCTTCCAAATTGAGAAATCAAGGAGTATCGCATCCTTTTCCGGGGCAAGCGACTGCGAGACCGACCATTGCCAAGTTGGCTGAG
>JAKVBW010000128.1 GCA_022446945.1 Phycisphaerales bacterium
GCTGCGCACAAAGCAGGCGTCTTTGGCGGACAATCGATCGTCGAAGCACCCCAAGCCGAAGGTTATGAGATCGAGGAGGAACTGAGCCGAGGCGCACAGGGCGCGGTCTTCCGAGCTCGCCAAACAGCCACCAGACGGCAAGTGGCACTGAAAGTGCTGCTTCGTGGCGCATTCGCCTCACAACGCCAACTTGCAAGGTTCGAACGTGAAGTCGAGATGGTGGCCGCGCTCAAACATCCAGGAATAGTCACTGTTTATGACAGTGGCACCACCGAGGACGGGCGTGCATGGCTGGCAATGGAGTTTGTCGAAGGCAGACCATTGGATGCTTGGATCACTGAGCATGTCACAGGCAATCTGGAGCAACGATCCCGAAAAATTGCGAAGTTGATCTCTATGGTTTGTGAAGCCGTCGCCGCTGCACACAGAAAAGGTGTCATCCATCGCGATCTGAAGCCCGACAACATCCTTGTCGACATGGATGGGCAGCCTCATGTTCTTGATTTCGGCCTCGCCAAACCTGTAGACAATTCTGATTGGGATTCTTCTCAGATCGAAATGACGAACGTCGGTGAGTTTATGGGGACATTCGCCTATGCATCCCCAGAACAGGTTTCTGGAGATCCCGATCGAATCGATGTGAGAACCGATGTCTTTGCCATCGGAGTCATGCTTTACGAAGCGATTCTGGGAACACGTCCATTCATTCTTGAAGGTTCCCTTGCAGATGTCGTCCGAACGATTGCAACTGCTTCGCCGATCAGACCATCGTCGCTTGAGCCTGCGATCGATCGTGATCTGGAAACCATACTCCTGCGAGCGCTTGAGCCCGATCTAGATCGACGGTATGACGGCCCCGCCGATCTCTCTCGTGACATCAAACACTGGTTGGCCCACGAACCCATTGAAGCAAGAAGAGATGACGCTTGGTACGTCGCCAGGAAATTCCTTCGCAGACACTGGCTGCCTGTCAGCGCTGCCACGACTGCTGTGGCACTGATTGCGATCTTTGGCCTGATCATGACAGTTGCCTGGGACCGCGCGACGGTAGCCAACAAACGCCTTCGAGGTACAGTCGGCATGGTTTCTAGTGTTTTGGGCGCTGCAGATGCCGAAAATATCGATCAGCCGATCGCAGCATCCAGCATGGCTGAATTGATGCAGCGATGGCTGTTGGTCGTTGATAATGAACTGGGCGAATACCCGGAGGTTGCAGCGGCTGTTCGACTTGACCTTGTGCAGAACCATATTGGTAACGGACGGCTTGATGATGCTGCGAGTGCGATCGACCAGTCCGCTGCTTCTCTGGACCTCTCACCAGCGAATCCATCGATGACGGCAGGCAGACTTCTTCACCTTCGCGGACAGTTGCATTACAAACGTGGTCATTACGAACAATCCGTCGCGGATTATCAAAATGCCCTGAAACACCGGGAAGCCATCGCCATCGGCAGTGAGGAGACTGCTGAGACGACTCTTCATCTGGGTGCCGCACTCCAACGACAAGGGCGCACAACTGATTCTGAAGCTGTTCTCAAGGAGGCGCTCCACCGCCATCGTCTTCTTGCAAATGAGGCCAAGACTGAAACTGAGAAACTGCACAGACGGACTGCGCTGGCAAATGTATTGAACACGATGGCGATCGCCCACTTGTCGCAGCGGCCAGAAGAGGCACTCCCCCGTCTTCGAGAAACGCTCGCGCTACTTGAATCCATCAGCAACAATCCCAACGCTGACTGGAGAGTCGCCAGACTGCTGCACAATCTGGGGGATTGTCTTGCACGCCTTGAACGCTTTGACGAAGCAACGTCCGCTTTGAATGAAGCACTTGCAATCAAGGAGATGCAGGGAAGCCCGACTTCCATCGCCAGTACCCATGCCGCCATCGCGAGAATGACAATCGCTCAAGGGAAACTCAAATTGGCAGACAAGCATCTCAAGCATGCTCAGGAACTCCGCGCGGGAAGACTCCCCGACCAGCATCCTTCACTGCATGACCAACTAAGGATCGAAGTCGAACTTGACATTTTGAGCAATCGACTCGACAAGGCGAATCGAGGACTCTCCCAACTTCAAGAACAGTTGAATGACCGAGTCGAGCGGGTCGCAGCCTGGGAACGGCTTCGAGGCCTGTATCTCGCCGCGAAGGGTCAACCGGAAGCTGCGCGACAGACCATCGAACATGCATACAACGCAATCAGTCAAGCAGAAGGCCCCAGCAGTCCGAGAGCTCGGAAATGCCTCAAGTCACTGGCGACTCTTGCAGATATTCGCGGAGACTCTGAAGAAGCTGGCAAACTGCGCGCCGCATCAACGCCACCTACTGAGATCAACGTCGACGACGCGCCCTGCACCCCAAGGCCAGAAGCGCCAGCGCACCAGGGGCCGGCACAGAGCCGACACCTGCCAGAGCAATCTCATATTGGCCGAAGTTCTCGTAGTCGGTCACATCCGTCCAACCATCCGACCAGAGCAGATTCTCCCAAGTCGAGCGAGGTTGCACGATGCCGGTCTCATTCCCCTGCAAGCCCATCTCGAAGAGTGGGACAATCTTGTCACCGCTCAGATTCACAGTCGGCTCAGACAGTGCGGAGGTAACCGCCAGGAAATAGAAACCTGGAGCAGTGAAGATCGGCTGACCATTGTTGTTTTCATTGACGAGCTTGGACATCAGGAGGTCGCCGTTGATGTTGTTGTTCGCCATGATGCCACGGCCACTCTCATCAAACAGGTACAGCATCGAATCACGGAGCGCACCGTTCCCATCGAGACCCAGTGTCTCTGCCCGGAAGATTCCCGGATCCGTGATGTAAATCCTGTACACATCCTGCCAGTCGCCTGCGCCCCCGAGCAGACCTGTAGAACCATCAAGCGAGCCTCGGACGAGGGAAACTTGCCCACCAGTCGGTGATTTCACATCCTTGGCATCATCCTTGCTTGAACCGGCATCATCTCCCGGTGGCTCATCAAAGACCGGCCCGGCGAATGCCAGTCCACCGGCAGCCAACACACTCGCGCAGACAATCCAATTCAGTGCTCTCATCCTCATCCATCCTTCCGACTGGAACTTCCGCCCCCGTCCTCAGGTTAGTCGCCAGCGGCTCCAAGGCAACGTCAAAGTGCGTGCAGAATGATGAAACAAGAGTCTCGGCAGGCGAAATGGGATCCAATTCTCGTTTGTGAACGATCTTGGTGGGCTGAAAAGCCCTGATGGAGCTCCACAACACCGCTCGGGCCTGCAGCCCCCACGACTGATGTGGATCATGATCCCTGTGGTACCAGAACGGGCAATCTCAGATCTGACAGTGATATCGAGAGGTGTTCTGTTCGAGTGGATGAACTGCTTGGGGGTGGATCTCCATCCAATTGCCAGCGGACCGGCACTGCACTGGAGATACACACACTGCTGGCAGCTCGACGATGAACAAAACCTGGTGCACTGATCTGACGCGCGAACCTGCATCGAAGCATCCACGACATCAGTTCCAGAGTTGAGGATGCTCTGAAAAACGTCACGTCAAGCAGTCTGTCATCCATACATGCCATCGGTGCCGGATTGACGCGGCCACCATACTCAGATGCATTCGACACAACGATCCATCCACGCTGACGGTCAACCAACAATTCATCATCGACAGTCACCGTCAACAGAGGGGGTTGCCAGTTCTGAAGTCGCAACATTGCAGCACGGACGTAATCCCAATTGGAGACCTGATCTCGCCTTGAAGTGGCAACGTTGGCAACGATGTCCGCATCCCACCCGATGGATGTCATCAACAACATTGCCTCCTCTTCGACAAGACCGATATCGATCAGTTTGTGCTCTCCAGTTTCGATGATGCGGACCGTGTCTGCAATATCACTTCCCATTCCCAGAGCACGCGCAAAGAGATTCTCGTTCCCACTCGGGACATGCACCAATGGAATTCCAGCGTGAGCAACTGCGGCAGCGACCGTTCGCACAGTGCCATCCCCTCCAACTACCGCAACGACATCGACATCCTGCAAATGTGGCGACAACCATGTCCTTGCATCGGTGCGCTCACTTGAAACAATCGTCGAGTCGTGTCCCCGCTGGGCCAATAATGCCCTCAACGCATCGCTTCTCTTTCGGGAACGACCGCGTCCAGACACCGGATTGGCGACAATGAGAATACGCATGATCAAGGAACTTCCACGGATGCTATCGGCCACTTCTTGCAGAGTCGCCTCAATCACGAATGAGTAGTACCTCCACACCCGATTCTCCGTATCGTAGAGAGATGTCAGTCCTCAACCGTCGATCGTTTCTGCAACTCGCTTCGGGCGTCTCTCTTGCCTTCGGCGGCCTTCATCGACGATGGATCAACAGTGCTTCAGCGTCTCTGCTGCATGCAGACGACATCTGGCAGCCTCTCGGCCCCCTCCTTCCTGATCCCCTGGGCGTGATTGACCTACCTCAAGGATGGACCTATCAGATCATCTCTCGTGCCGGCGAAGAAATGGATGACGGGTTGCTCGTTCCCGGTAAACACGACGGCATGGCTGCGTTCCCGGGACCGGGTGACACGACTGTTCTCCTTCGCAATCACGAGATCTCCCCTGCACACAAGACTGTTGGCCCATTTGGCCCCGATTTCAAGAGACTTGATCTGGTTGATCGATCCAGAATCTACGATCTTGGCCGAACACCACTGGGCACCGACATGCCCAGCAGAGGTGGATGCACAAGACTTGTCTATGACACCAACCGAGGCGAACTGCTGTCACATCGCCTGATCCTCGCTGGAACCGATTACAACTGCGCGGGCGGACCGACACCACGTGGAACCTGGATTACATGTGAGGAAACTACCGTCGGGCCCGAACACG
>JAKVBW010000129.1 GCA_022446945.1 Phycisphaerales bacterium
GGGGAAGGCCCTCGTCCAGAGCGACGTCGACCTCATCGTCTTCACCGGCAGCAAGGCCGCGGGCGAGCACATCCTCGGTTCCGCGAGCAACGGCCTGAAGCGCGTGATCCTCGAGCTCGGCGGCAAGGACCCGATGGTCGTCCTGAAGGACGCCGACATCGACGCCGCGGTCGAGTTCGGGGTGCGCAACGCGTTCCGGAACGCCGGCCAGGTCTGCGTCTCCACCGAGCGCATCTACGTCGATGACGCGATCCACGACGAGTTCGTCGAGCGCTTCGTCGCGAAGACCGCGGAGCTCCAGCAGGGTGACGGCATGACGGAAGGCGTCAACATCGGCCCGATGATCTCCGCCAACCAGAAGTCACTGGTCGTCGACCAGCTGAACGAGGCGATCGCCGACGGCGCGCAGGTCGTCCACGGTGGTGGCGAGATGGACGGCAACTTCGTCCCGCTCACGATCCTCACCGGCCTGAGCCACGACATGCGGATCATGAACGACGAGACGTTCGGTCCGATCGCCTGCATCCAGAAGACCACAAGTGACGACGAGGCGATTCGCCTCGCGAACGACACCCCGTACGGTCTCGGCGCCTGCGTCTTCGGCGAGGTCGAGCACGCGACCCAGGTCGCGCGGCACATCGAGGCGGGCATGGTTGGCGTCAACTCCGGCTGCGGCGGCGCGACGGGTTCACCGTGGGTCGGTGCCAAGCACTCCGGCTACGGCTTCCACTCCGGCCCGCTCGGTCACCGGCAGTTCTGCCAGGTGCGCACGGTGTCCGTGCCGAAGGGCTGAGCATTCTCAGATAGCACGGAATCAAGGTCAGGGTGAAGGATCCCTTGATCAGGCATTTCATCCTGTATTCCGTAGTTCCAGCGCCATATCGGGGGTGTTGGCTGTCTCCTTGTCGAGCGATTCAGGCACCGGCAGGGCCTGCAGAAGAAAAGTGACATTTCATTGCAGGTTCGGGCCCGGGTGTCGCAGGTTCTTCTGGGAAGCCGTAGTTCGTGCTTCCAATGTGAACCTTGCACTCATTGACTCATGTCTGGAGATTGTCATGTCGAAGATCAACCACGTAGTTTCACTTTCTTTCCTTGCAGCCGTTTCGAGCGTCGTTACGGCTTCTGATGTCGTTGAGTGGCCGGTTTGTTCCGGCGGAAACGGGCACTGGTATGAGATGGTCAACATCCAGGAGTTGGAGAATTCCGAAGAAATGTGCCAGGACCAGGCAGCCGAGTGGGCGGCAGGCATGGGTGGTCATCTCGTGACGCTCTCTTCTGTCGATGAGGCCGAGTTCGTCAACATGCTGTTCTGCCCGGTTGACTATGCCTGGATCGGACTCCAGAGCAATGGGGGCAACCACTGTGACATCATGACATGGGAGTGGATTGACGGGACCGTCATGGATCCCCAGGTCTTCGCTCGTGGGAACAACTGGTGTCAGTATTCCAATGAAAACGTGGTCGGCATGCTGGGCTGCCAGGCTGAATGGGCGCTGAACAACCTTCCCAATTGCTTTGAACAGGTGAATGGTTTCATCATTGAATACGATGCTGATTGCAACCAGGACGGCATCGTGGACTATGGGCAGATTCTGGACGGCACACTTGAAGACGAGGACGGCAATGGCGTCCCGGATTGCTGCGATCAGGGTTCGGCGTGTGAAACGACCAATCCGAATCCTTCGGATCTCAACGGAGATGGATTTGTAGACGGATCGGATCTCATGATCCTGCTCGCCAACTGGGGTGCTGCCGGATAAGTGGTAATTCTCATGAGCGAGGCGAGTCATGCCATTTCCGGACTACGCACATGGACACACTACCCCCTCCTGGGTTTGCCAGGTGGGGGTGTTGTGTTCCTTGCTTCGGCTACGGGGTACGTTCGTCCGTTAGGAGTGTTCTGCAGGGCGTTCATGGGTCATGGTGCATCTTCAGCAGGCATGGTCTCTGGCGCCTCATCTCCGACAGGCAACATCGCGCGGTACTCGGCGGCCTTGGCGTCGTGTCCGGCATCAGGATCCATCTGGTGCCAGGAGTGGTAGAAGTCCGCCAATTGCTTGATCGAGCGCACTGTGTCCGGATGGACTTCATCATGGATGTTCCGGAAGCCTTCGAACGCATTTGTGAAGTAGATCAATGCCTCGTCGTGCCTGTTGGACTTCAGGAGAAAACGTCCCATCCCCAGCATCGTGTCAAGCGAAAGTGGGTGTTGTTCTCCAAGCGTCTGGCTCCGCCTCATGATCGCCTCGCGGAGATGGGCCTCTGCCTCCATGTTTCTGCCGCTGAGGGAAAGTAGGTTGCCCATGTTGTATAGAGACCACATCGTGCCTTCATTCGAGTTTCCGAGGACTCGACGCTGCACTTCAAGAACCTTGCCATAGTGGAACAAGGCGTCGTCGTACTTGCCCTGGTCGGCCAGGACGTATCCCATGTTCTGCACAGACTTGAGCGCCATCGGATGCTCTTCACCGAATATGTGGATGCTGGTTTTCGCGGCCTCTCCGTAGTGGATGAGTGCCTCGTCGTACTTCTCTTGCCTGTGGAGAGATACTCCCAGGCCGTTCAGTGCGTTCACTGTCCGCGGGTGTGCATCACCGAATTCTCGACGGCACCCTTGAAGGGACTCCGTGAAAAGAAGTTCTGCCTGCTTGTACTGACCTTCGCTGACAAGGTTCCATCCCAGGATGATCGACTCCGGGATCTCCGATTCGCGCTCCTGGAGCGTGAATGACGCTTGCTCCTCGGCACGTACACGTTGGCGTTCTGCTTCGAATGCAAAGGACAATGACGCCACGACTCCCGCAATCAGGGCCAAGACAATGCCTGTCGCCGTGATGACCGGTCCCTTGTTGCGCTGCATTGCCTTCTTGAGTCGATAGGCCGTCGACTCTGGGCCTGCCTCGAGCGCCTGGCCGTCAAGGTAGCGAAGGATGTCCTCTGAAAGTGCTTGTGCCGAGTCGTAACGCTCGCTGCGTTGCTTGCGCAGGGCCTTCAGTGGAATCCACTCCAATTCATGACGCAAGACACTCGCCAGACTTGCGATTTCGGTCTTGCGATCTCTGGCGATCCTTGCTGCATCTTCCTTGCCTGTCGTTGAAAGTTGCGTGCTTGGCTTGGGTGGGGCGCCTTCCCGGATGATCCGGCGCATTTCCTCTATGCCAGATGACCAGAGGGTTTCCGGGGCAAATGGGACACATCCGACGAGAAGCTCATAGAGGATCACGCCCAGTGAATAGACATCGCTTCGCGTGTCTATGTCCATGGCACTGAGATCTGCCTGCTCCGGACTCATGTAGGCAGGCGTTCCGATGAAGTGTCCTGCTTGTGTGATCAGCGTGAGGTCGGTCAGTTGCTGCCCCGTCGCCTTCGCAATTCCGAAATCGATGATCTTCGGGTGGAGCACGTCATCGTCGCCAGGAGCGACAAGTATGTTCGTGGGCTTGAGGTCACGGTGGATGACGCCCTTGGTGTGCGCATGCTGGACCGCCTCGCAGACTTCTACCATGAGCCTTAGCCTCTGGTCCATCTCGAGTTGTGCGGCGTCACATGCTTCGTTGATCGGTATTCCCCGAACGTATTCCATGACGAAAAAGGGTCGTCCATCATCCGTCGTTCCGGCCTCGTGAACCTTCGCGATCCCCGGGTGGTTCATGATTGCTAGTGCTTGTCGCTCCGCTTCGAAGCGTGCAATGACTTGCTTGGTGTCCATTCCCACCTTGATGACTTTGACTGCCACGCGGCGGCGGACCGGATCGACTTGCTCGGCAAGATATACCACGCCCATGCCGCCCTCACCAAGAGTCGAGAGGATCTTGAAGGGACCGATCGATTCATCGTCCTGAACTTCGGAGTTTGTCCCCTTCGAGATCTGCCCGGATGTTCTCATGGGATCGGGATCGTCATATGCGAGCAATGACTCGACTTCACGCCGAAGCTCAATGTCGTCGCCACATGCCTCGTCAAGGAATGCGTCACGCTTGGATGGCGGGAGGATCACCGCGTGATTGAAGAGTTCGCGAACCCGGCTGTTGCTCATGGGCCACTCCTCCCGACAGAAAGTTCCTTGCGCAGCCATGCCTTGGCGTACCGCCAATCTTCGGCGACTGTCCGTTCCGAAATGTCCATGTTCTCGGCAGTAGCCTGAACGGACTGGTCAAGTGCCATTCTTCTCCAGAGTACTTCGTGCTGGCGAGGGTCGGAAACCGAAAATCGGTCCAGTGCCTCGAGCAAGTCACTGATCGAATCTCCCGAGGTGGCAAGGTCGCTCAGCGATCCAGCAGCAATCTCGAAGGGAACCCGCCGGCAGTCCGCGCCACGTTTCTGCCGCCCACGCGTTCTTGCATAGTCGACCATGAACTGGCGCATGACACGCCAGACGAACCCGAAGAAATGCTCCCGATTCTCCCACTGTGGAGCAACCGACCCAGGAGCGTGCATTCGTATGTAGGCCTCGTTGACGACGACGGTTGTTTGCAGGTTGGCGGTTTTTCGTTCGCGGGAAAGGATGGCGGTGGCCATGGCTCGAAGCTCAGTCTGCGCTTCACGCCAAAGTGCCAATATCGCCTTTTCGTCACCGTTCGAAGCGGCGTCTAGCAGGCGGGTCACCTCTTCAGGGTTCGAGGTCACGAGTGCACTCCATGCCTATGTCCTGCTGGTGAACATGAGTCGATACAAAGCGGTTTGCAACACTATCGCAGTCTTCGGAGTCGGGCAACCTCATTGATGAGAAGTCGATTCCCTACTCGGCATTGCCGATCCGCTTGGTCCTGGCGTGACGCACTCCGGTTACGGCTTCCACTCCGGCCCGCTCGGTCACCG
>JAKVBW010000013.1 GCA_022446945.1 Phycisphaerales bacterium
CATCCAGAAACCCTCTGAACGGGCAGATCCGCATTCTGAGCAAAATGTAAACGGGCCCCGCATGGCGAGGCCCGCTACAAGTGCGGCTGAGAGGAGTCGAACCTCCACGGGATTTTACTCCCACTAGAACCTGAATCTAGCGCGTCTGCCAATTCCGCCACAGCCGCAGCGAAGGGGGCGGATTATAGCCGACGACGATTCCTAGGACGGATGGATAGATCTTGAGCACCCCAACAGAAGCGCAGGAACAGATAGGTGGCGATGCACCTTCAAAGAGTCGACCGTTCATGCCTTACGAAACAGGCTCGGTATCGGACGAGGTTTCCGATGATGTTTCCGATGCCTTCGCAGGATCTTCAATCATGCCACGGGTCACCATGACCTTCTGACGAATTTCCTGGAAGAGTTCGGTGTTCTCGCGAATGAAGGCCTTGGCATTTTCACGCCCCTGCCCCAATCGCATCTCGCCATAGCTGAACCAAGCACCTGACTTCTTGATATGGCCATCAGCAACTGCCAGGTCGACAAGATCACCTGTGATACTGATTCCCTCATTGAACATGATGTCAAACTCGGCATCACGGAACGGCGGCGCAATCTTGTTCTTGACCACCCGCGTTCGAACACGGTTGCCGACATTTTGATCACCATCCTTGATGGCGCCAATGCGGCGAATATCGATGCGCACCGAAGAGTAGAACTTCAAGGCGCGACCACCGGGAGTGGTTTCAGGGCTGCCGAACATCACGCCAATCTTCTCTCGAAGTTGGTTGATGAAAATCACAACGCAACTGCTTTTCGCGATGGCGCCAGTCAGTTTCCGTAAAGCCTGGCTCATCAGTCGGGCCTGAAGACCCACATGACTGTCGCCCATTTCGCCTTCGATTTCCGCTCGCGGAATCAAAGCGGCAACGGAGTCGACAATAATCACGTCCAACGCGTTGGAACGCACAAGCATTTCACAGATCTCCAGCGCCTGCTCACCTGTATCGGGTTGAGAAACAAGCAATGCATCGAGATTGATGCCCAACCGTTTGGCCCAAGTTGGATCAAGCGCGTGTTCCGCATCGATGATCGCTGCCGTCCCGCCCTGCTGCTGCGCATTGGCCGCAATCGTCAACGCCAATGTCGTTTTGCCGGAGGACTCAGGGCCAAAGATTTCGACCACACGACCTCGAGGTACACCACGTCCACCCAATGCCAAATCGAGGCTGAGCGTGCCTGTGGAAACACCTTCAATGGCCCGCTGCTGTTCGCCATCCAATCGCATGATCGAACCACTGCCGAAAGTTGTATCGATCTGCGAGATCGCGCGTTCCAACGCTTCAAGCCGATTCTTGCTGTCGTTGGCTGGCTTCTTCTCGGTTGTTGCGGAGGCCCTGCGTGCCATCTTCTCATCCTGTTCAGAAGTTCGTGAGTTGGCACGAACGGTACCACGTCGAGACGTCATGCCGGCCGACGCTGCTTTCTTTCGAGTTCCATTCTTGGTGGTCTTGACCATCAGGGAGTCCTTTCCAATGTCGCTGTCGACCCCAAGCGGACGCTCCTACAGGCCGATCGATGTTCGTGATTTGTCAGGGTGCGGATGCTGACAAACCTCATCGGCTTCTGCAAGAGGTGTTCGGGAATTTTTCGGGTATTTTTTGAGGGTTTTGTTCGGGTCAATCCTGTGGAGGGGCTTCCCAATAGGGTGTGGGAGGCGTCCACTCGGAAAAATCCAGTCCCTGGAAGTAGGCAATGGTCTCCTCCAGCCCTTCCCGGATCCCCACCGTGGGATCCCAACCGAGCTGTTCCCTGGCCAGCGTGATGTCTGGACACCGCCTTACCGGATCATCGGGGGGCAGCGGACGGGTGGTCAGGGACGAACGCGAGCCAGTGAGTTCCAGAATGATCTCTGCAAGTTCGAGAATGGTGCGTTCTTCAGGATTCCCCAAATTGACCGGACCTGTGAAGTCTTCGACATTCATCAATCGCACCAGACCATCCACTAGATCACTGACATAACAGAAAGAGCGGGTCTGGGATCCATCCGAGAAAATGGTGATGTCGTCACCCGCAATCGCCTGACGGATGAAATTGCTCACGACACGGCCATCGAACGGATGCATGTGGGGGCCGTAGGTATTGAAGATGCGCGCCACGCGAATATCCATGTCATGTTCGCGGCGGTAGTCGAAAAAGAGTGTCTCCGCAGCGCGTTTTCCTTCGTCGTAACACGCGCGTCGCCCGATGGGATTGACATTGCCGTGATACGACTCGGATTGTGGCGTCACGGTTGGATTGCCATAGACCTCGCTTGTCGATGCCTGCAGAATTCTGCAACCATTCGCCCGCGCCATTCCGAGCATGTTGATCACACCCTGAACAGAGGTCTTAATCGTCCGGACGGGGTTGTACTGGTAATGGCCCGGTGCCGCGGGGCAGGCGAGGTTGTACAGCTGATCCACGCCTTCCAGAAAGACCGGATCGATGATGTCATGCTGAATGAGTTCCCATCGGGGATGGGCCTTGAAAGGCTCCACGGTCTGCTCGCTGCTGGTCATGAAATTGTCAATACAGACGATCTCATGGCCTTCTTCGAGAAGTCTGGCCGTCAGATGGGAACCCACAAATCCTGCGCCGCCTGTCACCACGATCCGCATGAACTCACTACTCCATTGATATCCGACCAGAAGCCGGGAGCAGGAGGCTACTACGCCTGAGATGGCACCGCAATCTGGGCAATAGGATCTCGACTTGCCATGGAAGGGCGATTGGGGGCATCATTCGGGCATGACGGCTGAAACAGACGCGTGTGTCATTGCCGCGGGCGCGATGACGGGCACGAGCCTTGATGGTATTGATGCCGCCGTTGTTGAAATCAACGAGAACACCCAACCCCCGTCTGCCCGATTGCTGGCCCATGCGGCAGCACCGCTCGGTGAATGTGCGGAAACATTGAGAGCGTTGGCCTCCGGAGCACCGTGTACCGCTTCAGAAATCGTTACCGCTCGACGGTTGCTGTCAGATCAGACCGCACATGTCATTCAATCTGCGCTGGGTGCGCGACAGGTGGTGTTTGTCGCCGTCCATGGTCAGACCGTCCTCCACGCGCCGCCGGATTCCTGGCAATTGATCGATGCCACGCGAATTGCCACAACACTGCAGTGCCCGGTCGCATCCAATCTGCGAGGAGGTGATCTGGCAGCAGGCGGCCAAGGTGCGCCCATCACGCCGCTTGCCGATCGAGCGCTCTTCGCAGCCCCTCATCCCAGAGCGATCATCAATCTCGGGGGCTTCTGCAATATCACATGGATCCCCGCTGCAGAAACGCTGGATCATGTGAAGGGTTGCGATGTGTGTCCATGCAATCTGCTGCTCAATCAAGCTGCCCGCATGACATTGGGAACGGATCATGATGTCAATGGCAGCGTGGCTGCAGAAGGCACGCCCGACGCCGAACTGGTCGCCTCCCTGAGAAAAGTTCTGAGCCTCCCCACAACGAGTGGCAGATCTCTCGGTTCCGGTGATGAAGCAAGTGAGTGGCTCCTCGCCCCTCCAGCCAATGCGGCCTCCACCGCTTCACTCCTGGCGTCGATGGCTGAAGCGATCGGAAGCGTGATTGGAGAGGCACTCACCCAATATCCAGCAAACGAGGCGATTCTTGCGGGAGGTGGCTGCTACCACGCCCCGCTGGTCAGTGCGATTGAACGTGCCTCCAGCATGCCCGTTCGACGCTCGAGTGAACTGGGGATCCCTGTTGAAGCCCGTGAGGCTGCCTGTGTGGCCATCCTCGCGAGCATGGACCGTCAAGGTCAGGCAACCACGACCCCCGACGTCACTGGACGCGGGGAATTGATCGCGGGGATGGAATGGTGTGCGCCGATTGACAAAGTTCGCCCGTAGTCTTGAGCATGGATGAGCGCCTAGGATTCAGACATCAGACCGCTTGACCTGGAAGGAGTCCAACACATGCGTCTGCTGACCAGCATCATTGTCACCGCATCGCTACTGAGTTGCCCCTGCACGGTCTCAGCGCATCCTGCCACAGACAGTGATGTCGACTTTGCGACAAAGCTGTCTCGCGCATTCCAGCAAGCCGCCGAAACAATTCGACCATCGGTCGTGCGCATCGCCACCTCCGAGTACGCCATGCGTCGATCACGCAGAGGCCCACAGATGGTGCCCTTGTATGAGGGAACCGGATCCGGGTTGATCATTTCTACAGACGGACACATTGTCACGAACTACCACGTCGTCGCGGATGCAGACACAATTCGCGTCTGGCTGCATGATGGACGCCAATTCGAGGCAACACTCATCGGAACGGATCAGGAAGCCGATCTTGCCGTGATCCAAATAGATGCCGAGACGCTCACGCCAGCGACACTGGCAGATTCCCAAGATGCCCATGTCGGCCAGTGGGTTCTTGCCGTCGGCAGTCCCTTCGGTCTCTCTCAGTCATTCTCAGCAGGCATCATCAGCGGAACAGGCCGGTACAACCTCGGACTGAGTTCCTTCGAACACATGATTCAAACCGATGCGGCCATCAATCCTGGGAACAGTGGAGGCCCCTTGATCGATCTGCATGGACGCGTTCTCGGAATCAACGCCGCCATCAAATCGATGAGTGGTACTGGTTCTGGCGTGGGCTTCGCGATTCCCGTGGACATGGTGGACCGTGTGGCCACGTCGCTGATCCACGGCGGAAACGTCGAACGGGGTTTCTTTGGCATCAGCCTCGGACAGATACTGGATGAGAACAATGTGCCGCGGTGCATCATCACGCGTGTCGAAGAGGGCTACCCCGCTGAAGAAGGAGGACTGCTCCAAGGCGACATCGTGCTCAGCGTGGGTAACAGAACCGTTCAGTCCATGCAGGATGTGCGGCACGCCATCGCCGTGAAGCCCCCAGGGCAGCCCTGCGAAGTGATTGTCCGACGTGACGACGCCTCGCACCGCCTGATCATCACGCCCACAACGCGACCATCAGTCAGGGAGTTGATGCGTCACAGGCCGTAGATCGCGCCCAGTTTCTCTTCCAGATAGTTGACGAGATGGTCCGCTGAGAGCGGCGCCCCTGTGACCACCTCACAGAGATCTGCGGGGAGATAGCGACGGCCTTGCCGGTGGATCTTCTCGTTGAGCCATTCCTTGAGCGGCTCAAACGCGCCCTTTGCAAATCCAGATTCGAGATCCGGAATCTCGCGCTTCGCAGCATCGAAGAATTGCGCGGAATAGAGATTGCCCAATGTGTAGGTCGGGAAATAGCCCATCGACACCATTGACCAGTGGATGTCCTGCAGACATCCCTTCGCGTCATTGGGGACGTCGATGCCCAGATACTCTTTGTACTTCTCATTCCAGGCCTGTGGCAGATCTGCAACTGCAAGATCACCCAGCAGCAAGGCTCGCTCAAGTTCGAAGCGGATCATGATGTGCATGTTGTAGGTCGCTTCATCCGCTTCAACACGAATGAAGTCCGGACGAACGATGTTCGCACCCCCGTAGATGGTCTCGAGATTTAGAGAACCGACCGCATCACCGAAGTGGGTCCGCAACTTCGGCAGACACCACTCCCAGAATTGCACCGAGCGGCCAACCTGATTTTCCCACAGGCGGCTCTGTGATTCGTGAATGCCGAGCGAGACGGCCTCGCCCAATGGCAGTCCCGCCTGATCCTGACGCAGACCCTGTTCATAAATCCCATGCCCGCACTCGTGCATGGTGGAGCCCAATGCATCATTGACGTTGTCCTCATGGAATCGTGTGGTGATCCGGACATCACGTGGGTGGAAGCCTGTGCAGAAGGGGTGCGTCGACACATCCAACCGACCTCGTTGGAAATCAAAACCGATACTGGCGGCGATATCCCGCACGAATGCTTCCTGCTGGTCGGTCGGTAGTACCAACTCATTGAACGCGTTACTGGGAGGTGTCTCGGATCCCATCAGCCGCTGGAGCAGATTCTGAAGCCGGTCTCTCAATGGAGAGAAGACGGAATCCACCCATGCAGCTGTACAGCCCGGCTCATAACCCTCTGCAAGCGCATCCCAAGGCTCACCGCCTTCTGCCCAACCGAAGCATTCCGCTTTTCGGCGAAGGAGTTCCACGACCTGCTCAAGCCACGGCTGGAACTGCGTGAAATCCTGGTTGCGCCTCGCTTCAGCCCAGTTGTGCTGCGCCTGGGAAGCAAGTTTGGCCTCCTCTGCGACGAGTGACGACGGCAAACAGGTGTTGCGATCGTAATCCCTTCGGATGCGTTTCAGCGTGACGGCTTCATCACTTTCAGGATCTCCTGTGAGGTCGGCGTTGGACTCACAAGCAGCCAGAAGTTCGCCCACCTCATCACTGGTGAACTGTTCATGCGCGAGCCTGGCCAATACGGCCAACTGGGCACCACGGGGCTCAATACCCTCCGGGGGCATTTTTGTTTCTTGATCCCAGTGCAAGACACTGGCGCTTGCATGCAGCAGCCCTGCTTCTTGCACGCGCTCAACAAGATCGGTCCATGTGGTTTGCTCTGTCGCTGTGGGCATCACTTCTTCTCCTGAACGGCCATCGTGACCGCGAACACTCCAAAATAGCACAAGCCGACCTTCAAAGGTCGGCTCATGCGAGAAGTTGCATCGTTCAGCGTTGTGGTCACTCGGACTTGGATGATCGCTCCTGAAGGAACAAGATGACCGCTTCGGCATTCGCATCGGTACGGGCTTTCGCCAGATCCAGTGCCGATCGACCGCTGTTGTCCGTGGCAGAGGCATCTGCACCCGCCGCAAGAAGAACCTCGAGTTTGTCAACAGAGCCGTTGGCATGTGATGCCGCAGAAAGCAGCGGTGTCATGCCCTTTCGATTCTTTGCCTCAAGGACCGCCCCACGCTCAAGGAGCATATGGACGCCTTCAATCTTGCCCGTCTTGCAAGCATGCATCAATGCGGTATCTCCATCAATGCCATCCTTCGCTTCGATGTTCGCACCAGCATCGAGCAGCATAGGAATGGAGTTGGGATCTCCGAATCCAGATGCCCAAATCAACGGGGTGTAACCAGTCGCACTTCCGACCGTTTCGACCTGAGCGCCTGCATCGAGCAGATCCTGCACCGATTCGGCGGTACCAAATCCACTCGTCCAAGCAAGCGCGCCACCGATGAAACTGTCACGCATGTTGACATCAGCACCCTGATCGATCAACAGACGAACTGCTTCGGCGTTCTTGGATGTTCCGGCTTGCATGAGTGCCGTCCGCCCAACGCGATCGGTCTGATTGACCTCCGCACCAGCATCCACCAGCACCTCCATGACGTTCACATTGCCTTCCTTGGCGGCGATCGCAAGGAGCGGCACACCGGACGTATCGACCTCGTTCGGATTCTCTCCGCCCTCGAGACGTTTCTTCAAGTCTTGAGCCTTGCCACGACGGACGAGATTGGAGAGTGAATCTACGCGGGGAGTCGTGCGTGTCGGCGTGTTCGCCTGACCGCTAGTGGTGAGAACCGACTGCTTGTCACCCTTTGTGGATGGTGTCGAGGCATTCCGACCCTGATTGGCATTCTCTCTGAGAATCTTGCGCTGTTCGGCATCAACCTTGACGATCGTGAAGTGCTGGGTGCACTTCGGGTGATCGAAGTAGAAAGTCACACGCGTGTTCTTCGCCTGATCGAGAAACTTGTCCCAGTCAATGGCAAGTTCATGCTTCTTCTTGGCCTCATCCGGCAAAGTTCCCTTTGCGACAGCAGGCTGAACATTGACGACTTTGAATGGTTGTTCATCGATAGACTCGAAGACGAGCTTCCCATCGGCATTTTCGTTGATGCCAATGCGATCGGGTGTCATCTTCACATAGGCAATGGACTTGCCCTTGACCGGCACCTTGACTTGCGGGTAACCCTCAATGGTGAACGTCACTGTCTTGTTGAGCGTTCTGGCTGTTGGGCCGCCACGCATCCGAACGCTGACCACGGTTTCCTCTCCGGGCTGGAGTTCGGTGTTCTTCTTGAAGTCAGCAGTCGTACATCCACATGATGCTTTGGCAGAGAGGACTGTCACAGGCTGATCGCCTGTGTTCTTCAAGGTCACACTGCCTTCCTTGGTTTCAGTCGTTGAGAACTCACCGAGTTCGATCACAGCCGGCTCGGCAGTCACAACCTGTGCCCGAATCGGCGTGCCACCAGCAGGCTCTGCCGCGGCAGGCGCTCTCAGCGCGCCGCTGGCTGGACCCGCGGGTGCAGCCTTCGGTGTTTTTTCACCAGCACTCGGCGGTGGTTTCAGGGGTGGTTCTGCAGATGGCTTGCCTTGAGCACTTGCCAGACCTGCCTGAAAAAGCATGCCGCCAATGGCCAAGATCGAGATCAGGCAGCGATTCGTCATCCGTCTATTCGAGATCATGGTTGATGCATCCTCAACACTTGTTGCAAATCGGGGTCGGTCTTTCAAAATCACAGTTCAACACATGGCTGGAGGCCCTCAGAGCCAAGAACCAGCGGATCGCCCAGTTTAGTCGAAGCAAGCCGCCAAGGGCCCCACCTGCTCGGTGAACGTTCCTCAACGGCGGAATCGGCAACTTGCTTGCCCAAAATCAGAGAATCCCAAACATTCGTGCAGTCCTTTACCCCCCCAGCCATCTGGAGGTTCGTCCCACAGGGTGACAGGAGATCCGGGTAGGCTCCCCACTCTTTCCATGAGGAGTCGAACGGATGGAAGGTTCATCCCGCCCAGCACATATCGACCGCCCCCATCTGAGGCGGGTCCTCCCTCGCCCCGTCCAGAATGGCGATCAGAAGGGTTTGGCACTGCAGGACCCATTCATGCTTTCAGATCAGACGATGGTGGTGCCTGTCCAGGTCGCCCAGGCACTCCAGCACTTCAATGGCGAGTGGACCCTCGATGACATTGCCACCAATCTGAAGGCACCCGAAGAAGCGATCGTGGGACTGGCGGAAAAACTCGATGAAGTTGGTCTCCTTTGGGGACCGACTTCCAGTGATCTGGAAGATGCGCTTCGCGCCCGCATGCACGAAACCGGCTTCCTTCCGCTTCGTCAGAGCCGCATGCTTGGCGAAACGGCGGATGATGCACGCAGCACACTCGAAGGTTGGATGACAGAAGTAGAGGATCCCGAACTTGATTTTGATGTTGCAGGCCTCTTTGTGCCACGCATTGATTACCCGGCAGCGGAAGAGGTCTATGCCGGAACTTATGCGGCCATTGCAGGTGCCTCCATTGATCGGGTGCTATTGATTGGCACCAATCAGTTTGGCTTTGGAGATGGTGTGGTCGGCACATCACTGGGCGCGCAGAGCCCCCTGGGCAAACTCGAAGCAGATGCCGATTTTCTTGCTGATCTGAATGGCAGACTCGATGGTGACCTCTTTCGGGATGAACTCGATCACGTCGCCAGTCCGGATGTCGAAATGCAAGTTCCGTGGCTGCAAATGATGATCGGCTCACCACGTATTGCGGCAGTACTGGTCCCTGATCCCTTGTCGCAAGCACCGCTCGAAGATGGGCAAATTGCTACAGATGCATTTGTGGAAGCTGCACGTGGCGCATTGGCAGAAGCGTCTGGCAGATCTCTGGTGATCGCCAGTGGCGATCTGAGTCACATTGGGCCGCAATTTGGCGAGCCCCGACCGATCGACGAACAGCGTCAATCCGAAGCAGAACGATCTGATCGAGACCTGCTGGCCACCTTCGCAGAAGGGGATCCTGATCGGTTTCTCTCTGCCGTGAAGTGGAATGCGAATGCCAATCGATGGAGTGGTGTGGGGACCATGCTCGCCCTTCTGGAAATCTTGAGACCGACGAAAGTCGAGTTGATCGATTACCACCACCACGCCTTGGATCAAGCGGGCAGCGGTGTCGTCGCTTCCGCAGGACTGGCACTTGGCACGTGATCGCTGTCGTTCAACGTGTCAGCGCTGCTTCGGTGACCGTGGCACATCCATCCCATCTCGGCGAGATACAACAGGGTTTGCTGGTGTACGCGGCCATCGAACCAGATGACGGCCCCGAAACCGTTGAATGGATGGCCAACAAACTTGTCTCACTCCGCATCTTTCCCGATGCAGATGGAAAGATGAATCTGAATGTGTCCACGATCCAGGGTGAAATCCTCCTGATCAGCCAATTCACGCTGGCAGGAAACTGCGACAAAGGCCATCGGCCGAGTTTCATTGGCGCAGCTCCTCCCGATGAAGCAGCCCCCATGATCGACGAATTGGCAGCCTGCCTTCGTGAGAAGGGAACCCCCGTGGAAACCGGCGTGTTTGGCGCGGACATGAGCGTGAAATCGGTCAATGAGGGCCCTGTCACGCTCATTCTTCGCCGTTGACCGATCGTTCAGGCAGCGGATTGGCAAAAGTGAAAAAAAGACACCCCCAACCGGAACCCCTTTGTGAAAGGGAGCGAATGAGGAAACAACAACCTCACCCCCCCACAAGGAGCCTGTGCGTTGGCGGTCAACGGCGGGCTCTTTTTTTTTTGCACCTCGGCGAATTGTTCTCATCGAGATTTGAATGATTGTCGTTTTACTTCTGGTTTGAACGTTGTGGTGGCTGACGAAACACATCGCTTATGAGCCAAGCTGAGCGCATGTGTGCGCGATCGACTGACGGCACCATCAGAGCCTGCGGTCCTGCTGGCACTGCACCTTGATCAGGTTGTTCAATTGCCGAGAACACTCAAAGTGGCATCACTTGGATGGCGTGGCCCGTGACACAGGCAGATCTCAAGACTGTGCGGTCGACTTGATCGATTCCATAACAGCCTGCATATCTTGCCACACCTGCCGTCTCACTTCCTCTGTGTAGACCCGGAGCAGATAGGCCGGATGAAATGTGGGCATGACAGGAATGGTCAATTCGGAGTCAGGATCCTTCCACTCACCCCAACGCCCTCTCAGTCGCGTAATGCCAAGATCTGTCTGAAGGATCAACTTGGATGCTGGCCCCCCCAAACTGACAATCACTTGGGGGCGGATCAACCGCAATTGTGCCGACAGCCAGGGTTCTGACAAAGCAACCTCATCCGGAAGTGGCGTTCGGTTGCCAGGAGGCCGTGCTTTCAACACATTGCAGATGTAGACAGACTCCCTCGCAAACCCCATCGCTCGGAGAATGTCATCGAGTTTCTTGCCAGCAGCACCTACAAAAGGACGCCCGACGCGATCTTCTTCGGCCCCTGGCGCCTCCCCCACAAAAACGAGAGACGCGTGAGGATCACCTTCACCAAACACACATGTCTTGGCCTCACGGAGTGAGTCACAAAATGGGAAAGCTGCCTCGACCTCCCTCTGCAGGTCGATCAGAGTTGACGCATTTCCGGATTGGGGTGCTTCACCAGTCTCACCATCCACTTTCTCAGACACATTCGGGCGGGGCATCCAAGGGATGCCCCAGGCCGCATCCGCCGCTGCCAAGAGCCGGACAGGTCCAGATGGCTTCAGAACATCTTTTTTCTCAGTTCGCAACTGTTGACCCCATGATGAGTTCCATCGCTCTATATGGCCGCTGAATTGATCATACACATCCATTTTCAACTTCCGGGGTTGCCATTGGACTCCATCTTGGGAGAATGGAGGCGTCCCAGCATGGCTTGCAGGCACGGATGATCTGTCTGACCAGGCTGGGTTCGAGAAAGGGCTCCGGGGTTTGATGAGCGAATGGAATCTGCAATGACAGCACACCCTTCTGCAAGTGGCCTGCAGGCGTACAGCATGCTTCTGTACCGAGGCCCCATCCATCCTGAATTTTTCAGCATTGCTGGACGGCGTCAGGCTTCACATCCTGATTTCGAATTTGAAAGCTGGATTTTCCCGGGTGGTCATGTGCTGCGCTTTGAACATGCCACCACGACACTGTGCGAAGTTGTCACCGACAACCCGCATGAGTTGCCCGATCGAGGGCTTGTCACAACCCTCCCTTGCGGGGGCGAGCGTGACTATGAAGAGACGTTTGGGGACCGCATCACTTACGTGACGTCGATACAGACGGAAACGCTGTCGGAACATCTCTATCTGGGCACTTATCAGGAAATGGTCGATCATGGCAATGATCAAGACTGCCTCGTGTCCTCTTGGGGACACGATGGACCTCATCCCAGTCTGTCGCTCGTCGAATTCCAGCGTTACAGCGATCAGATACACGTCCAGACTTACCACCTGCGAGGCGATGCGTTGACGGTACTTCGGACGCAATCAATCCTTCAGGCTGGCGTCGCTGAGGAAGATTGAATCTCTCGGCCGGGGTGCTGACAACTTTGTGCACGGATCTTGACGGACTGAATCGGTACCATCCGACCGACCAGATGCTGCCGCACTGGTAGGAGGCTCAGGCATGACTGACTCGAACGCAACCGTATCCGTCGATCACATCCGGTTTCAACAGGTCTTTCGTTTCGGCTCCATCCTGAAAGCCATCGGAACTTCGTTACAGCCAACTCGCATCGGAATCGCCATGTTCATGCTGGCGCTCCTGATCGGAGGTGGGCGACTGTGGGACGCAGCAGTCGGTGCGGGCGAAGAAGCGCACCCACCCTTTGATGCAACCATCGTCTGGGTTGAAGGTGCCTGCGAACGTATTGCGTCTGGGACCATCGCACTGAACAGCGCTGAGTTCCTCGGTGGCACACAGGATCTGCTGTGGGGAACGACTGCGCGTCTCTGGGACGGCGGTCATATGTGGTTCCTGCTCCTCTTCGGCCTTTGGACTGCAGCGGTGACGGCACTCTGTGGAGGCGTGCTTTGCCGACTCGAAGCAGTCCACGTCGCGACTCAGGATCCTGCACCGCTGGACCCGGCGTTGGATCTGGCGATCACTCGATGGTCCGCCTTCTTTGGTGCTTTGCTGGTACCTGTCGTGCTGGCCGCGGTCTTGGCAATGGGGTTGATTCTCTTCGGCTTCATTCTCTTCAACGTGCCCCTTCTGAACATTCTTGGCGGCATCCTCTACGGACTCGCGTTGCTCGTGGGCCTCGGATTGACTTTGCTGATCCTCGGCTTTGGCGTGTGTTACCCCCTCCTTCTCCCAGCGGTCGCGGTAGAAAATTGTGACGGCCCTGATGCCTTGCATCGCGCCATTGCCTACATCGTTGCCCGGCCACTGGCATGGATTCTCTATCTCATCACCCTCGCACTCGGATTGGGGCTCGGCTTGATCCTTGTCAAGACTGTCGGGCATTGGACCATCGATGCGACATCGGGATTGGTCGGCCTGTGGACCGGCGGAGACACGCTCTCTGCGGCCAGTGCATCGCTCTCAGGCGAGGAAGCGCCTGAACTCGGATGGACCGATCAGTGGACATCGGGCCTGGTCGCATTCTGGACAAGTATCGTGCAGTGGGTCATCGTCGGCTGGGCGATTACCTACATCATGTCAGCGAGCACTCGCGCCTATCTGCTCCTCCGGCGCTCCTGCGACGGAATGAGTGAAAGTCATATTTGGTGGCCAGGCCTCACGCGCGGCACACTCGCGCCTGAACCACCAGCCGACGACTCCCGAAACGAATGATCGCTGCCTGTTGAGACGGCTGTCCTCCTTCAGCAGGCGATTCAAAGCGCGTTGTTTCTCTGTCTATTCATCATCGTGCCCACACGCTCATGCTTGGATAGTTGCGGGAGCGTAAGCAACAACCCCGTCGGCAGGCGAAGCCTACCAGCGGGGCTGTGAATGAAACTCCCCCGGCTGGACTCGAACCAGCAACCTAGCGGTTAACAGCCGCTCGCTCTACCAATTGAGCTACAGGGGACCGGATGGCACAGAATACTGCCCTCACAGCCACTCGGCAACGTTCCGCTTGACAAACGCGATTGGACCCGTATCCTCCGGGGCTCGGGCTCGATGACAGAGTTGCCGAACACCCGCCGGAGCGACCGATGAAGAATAAAATCCATCCCGAATATCACCCTGAGTGCAAAGTCACCTACCGCGGCGAAGTTGTGATGACCGTTGGTGCGACCGTTCCTGAAATGAATGTCGAAATCTGGTCGGGATCGCACCCGTTCTACACGGGCAAGTCTTCCTTCGTAGACACTGCAGGACGGGTTGAGAAGTTCCAGAACAAGTTCAAGGGCGACTACTTCAAGAAAAAGAAGAAGTAGCTGCAGATCCTCAATCATCGTGAAGCCGCATCCTGAGGGATGCGGCTTCTTCATGCGCAAATTTCCCACCGAAGATACCCTCCGACTTGATATGGCTGATTTGCCTGCCAATCTGATTGCCAAACTTGACGAGCTCACCTGCCAGTTCGATGACATTGAGGCATCCCTCCTCAACCCTGACATCGCAACAGATCACAAGCAGATTCGTGAACTTTCAATTCGTCGTGCGGCGCTCGAACGCATCGTCGAGCCGTATCGCCGGTGGTCCTCCTCCACTGTGGCTGAAGGTGAAGCGGAGACCTTGTTGGCCGATGAAACCGATCCTGAACTTCGCAGCTTGATCAAGGAGGAATTGGAAACCCTTCGCCATCAATGTCAAACCTTGGCATCAGAGCTTCAGGCACGCCTCGTTCGCGCAGGCGATGACGCTGTCGGCTCGCTCATTCTCGAAGTACGCGCAGGGGTTGGCGGTGATGAAGCGGCTCTTTGGGCAGGCGATCTACTCGAGATGTACCGCCGCTATGCAACCAGCAAGGGATGGCGGATCGAGGATCTTGATCTGTCTCCGGGGGAACAAGGCGGATTCAGAGGGGCAACGATTTCCATCGAAGGCCAAGGCGCATGGTCATGCCTCGGATACGAAGGGGGAACACACCAAGTCAAACGTGTCCCGGCGACAGAATCACAGGGGCGCGTCCACACCTCGACCGCAACGGTCGCCGTTCTCCCTGAACCGAAGGAAGTGGAGATACAACTGGATCCCGGGGATGTGAAGGAAATGATCACCACCGCAACCGGTCCCGGCGGGCAGAATGTCAACAAGGTCTCGACTGCCGTGCACCTCATTCACGAACCGACTGGCGTCGAAGTACGCATGCAAGACACGAAGAGTCAGGCTCAAAATCGCGAGAAGGCGTGGAAGCTTCTCCGGGCCAGGCTCTACGAACGACAACGTGCGGAGCAGGAGGCTGCACGCGCCGAGTCCCGGTCCGCGATGATTGGCAGCGGTTCTCGAGCCGAGAAGATTCGCACTTATCGTTGGAAAGATGCGATCGCGGTCGATACCCGTCTGACCCGCAACTTTCCACTTCAAGCAGTCATGCAAGGGGATCTGCAGCCCCTTATTGACCAGTTAATCGAACTTGATACGGCTCAACGTCTGGCAGCTCTGTGATCTCCTGCAACCATTTGCAGCAAGCGGGAGTATCCTGAAGTATCCATTTCCCACTGAGCTCTGGAGAACCCACCATGCGATTTCATCCCCGCATTCAACGACATGGCTTCACGCTCGTTGAAATCCTTGTCGTCATCGCGCTGATCGGCGTCCTCGCCGGCATTCTGCTGGTGGCAGTCGGTGGTGCTACAGATACCGCCAGAGCCGCGCGAACAAAGTCGACGATGGAATCCATTTCCCGGGCCATCGATCAATTCGAGCTCGACCACGGCACTCTGCCAGGAATTGTTCCCACCCATGTGCTGCATGAAGGCGGCTCATCGGGAGCGAACATGACATCTTCTCAAAACGTTCTGCTGCATCTGCTCGGTGGCGCACGGGTCAGCCCAACTGATAGCGCAGGGAATCCTTTGAATCAGGTCGCGGAAGCGGAGTACCAACGCTTCGTATCCGCCGCTCAGGATGAAGACAACTTTGTGGCCGTTGAGTTTGTTGAAACTTGTGAAATGAACCATGACCTTCAGTACAAGGTCGCGATCCGACCGGTCCTGATTGGCAAAGGTCCATGGATCAATGGGGAGCAATGTTCTCCTTACTTCTCGCCCAAGGATCATGAAATGGGCGACTTCTGGACAGGTGACATGCTGAATGATGGTCCGGACGGAGAAGCCCCCTTCCACCCAATCACAAGTGGCTATACGAAGTTCCCCGACTTTCTCGACGCGTGGGGACAACCCATCATCATCATCCGCCGCGAGCGGCAATCGGGCCCCATCCTGATGGCGCCGGATTTCTCACACGGAGACTATGCGCCTGGTGACGAGCTTCCTCAATATTGGCTCAACGGTATTGATCGATACGTCGGAGCGACGTCACTGGGAGAACTGCGAGGACAGCAGAAGTGTTCCATTGGGCTTCCGTACCTCGGCAGCCGTATCGGCGAAGGAACGACAGCAGCCGAAAGAGACTACTGGCTGTATCTACTTCTCTCCCACCCCGCACTGACGCGGCCCGAGCAACTCGAAGATCTCGATGAAACGGATGCCAATAAATATGGCACCGGCCGCGCAGGCTATGTCCTGCTCTCCGCTGGCTCTGATGGCGTCTTCCTTGCAAGGAAAGACGGACCACGGGACAGCGCGACAGGTGTTCCAATCGACAGTGATGACTTCCCGGCCGGCGCGAATGATGCCGCCTATCAGAAGGACCACCAACGTCTCGATGACTTCGATGATGTCATCATGTACGGCGGGCGCTGAGCTTTGATTTCAATCTGAAAAAGATCCCCACGATTCCATGATCGTTGGCCGGATCACATTGCAAGTAATGATCAACAGATCATGAAATCCGCTCAGATCAGTCGAGAAGGCCCTGAGACTTGATGCCCGCAAGTGTCATCGCAACAGACTCCTCAAGGGATTGGTCCCCGGTCGGGATGACAAGTTCTGCATTCTCCGGGGCCTCGTATGGATCATCAATTCCTGTAAATCCCTTGATCTCGCCAGCACGCGCCTTCTTGTAGAGACCTTTGGGGTCACGTTCTTCAGCAACTTCCAGAGGGACTTCGACATAGCACTCCACAAATGGAAGACCTGCCTCATCGTGCAACGCTCGAGCTGCATCACGATCCGCCTTGTATGGGCTGATGAAGGAGGCGAGCGTCACGACGCCAGCGTCAGCAAAGAGTTTGCAGACTTCACCGATGCGACGAATGTTCTCGGTGCGATCTTCTGCAGAGAAGCCGAGATTCTTGTTAAGACCGAACCGAATATTGTCGCCATCGAGACGATAAACCGGATGACCCTGTTGACAAAGAACCTGTTCTACCGCGACGGCGATCGTGCTCTTGCCGCTTGCGGACAGACCTGTGAACCAGATCGTTCCGCCGGTCTGCTTCATGCAGCCCTTCCGCTCTTCGCGGGTCACCGTGCCATCATGCCAGTGAACATTGGTTGCAACCTGTTCGGCCATAAGAATCGTCTCCCTGTGAAAATGGTCTTATCAACTAGCGACAGGCTCGACCGATGTGGCCCATTCAATCAGAACATCCGCAACTTCCGGCCTGCTGAATTCGGCAGGAGGACGTTCTCCCTGCGCGAGGAGATCACGAACTTTCGTGCCACTCAGAAATACCTGATCACCCTGGATCTTCGGGAAGGTTTTGGCTGACACCATTCCCTGGGCCTTGTGACTCCATGCAGCGTGCTCGAATTTCAGAGGTGTAACTGCAAGATCACCGTCATCAAGTTCGTCGAAGATCTCCTGAGCATCGTATGTGCCGTAGTAATCCCCGACGCCCGCGTGGTCGCGTCCAACGATGAAGTGTGACACGCCGTAATTTTGACGCACGAGCGCGTGGAGTACTGCCTCGCGAGGGCCTGCGTATCGCATTGCTGCGGGCATCACACTCAGCATCGTGTATTCAGAAACAAAATAGTGCTCGATGATGGTCTCATAGCATTTCATCCGTACATCCGCAGGGATGTCACCAGGTTTGGTTTCTCCGACGAGGGGATGAATGAGTAATCCATCACAGATTTCCGTTGCGCACTTGCAGAGATACTCATGCGCCCTGTGAATCGGATTCCGTGTCTGAAATGCTGCAACTGTCGACCATCCGCGTGCAGCGAATGCTTCACGCGTCTGCGATGGAGTCAGCCGATAGTCCGTGAACTGTTCTCCGGGCTCCTCGGCAGGAGTGACTGTGAGAACGTGCACATCACCGCCGATCAACCAATCACCCTCTTCGATGACAGCCTTGACCCCGGGATGCGCTTCATCGTCCGTACGAAAGACGCCTGACATCTCGATGTCACGATCATGCGTGTAGATGTCGGTCACATCCATCACCGCCAGGAGTGTTCCATCGGTGTGATAGAGAGCCGCACGACCACCTGCTTCAAGCGTGCCTTTCGTCTCATCATCAACGGCGAGGGTCACCGGTATCGGGAACACCGTCCCATCGGCCAGACGCATGCTTTTGCAAATGGACTCGAAGTCTTGGCTGCACACAAATCCAGTCAACGGGCTAAATGCCCCAACGGCAATCATTTCAAGATCACACGACTGCTTAGCGGACAGGACGATCTTGGGAAGATTTGCCGACTCATCGCGCAGAGCAGCGGCCTCAGCCTCGGAAACAATGCGGTTGACCAAGGTGCCGCCGTGGGGTGGAATGAGCGTTCCAGTTGACATGGGTGACTCCATCACGAAATTCAGTGGAAAAGAGAAATCGTAGGGACACCTGCTCAAATCCGATAGGGCATGCCGGATCAATTTCTCTGATTGACGGCCCCCAAATGCCTAGAGATGGTGTTGACAAACAATCTGCTTACCTCCCCTAGGGTCTCTGCCATGATGAAATCAACGATTTCCGCTGTCACATGTCGTCAAGCTTGCCCTCAAAGAGTTACTGACGAAGTTCATGAGAAAGGTGGCAGAATCAACGCGGCGCAGATGGCCGTCCTCGACGTTGATCGCCATTTCCACGCATTCTCTGTCGCAGATTCTGACGTGCCTTCTCTAGCGCCTCCGGATCTGCAAGCAGTGCTTGCATCGCCTTCTTCTGATCCGCCGAAAGAGCTGTCCACAGTTTCTCCTGAGCAGCCGAAACGGCTCGCTGGATTTCTTCACGCGCCTCGCGGCGCGCCCTCTGTTCACTATCCGTCGGCCTTCCCTGAGCTTGATCGTTCTTGCGAGAGGCGTCGGTCCGCTTTCGGGCCTGTTGCCGGAGCTCCATGGACAACTTCATGCCCTCTGAGCGTTGCTTGGATGTCAACTCGATCGACATGTATGCAGTCATCCAATCACGTGGATCTACGCCAGAGGATGATTTGGTGGCAGCCGCTCGAGCATGTTTGACGAGTTCCTCCGATGTTTTGGCACCGGCGATCCAGGCTCGTAGCGTTTCAATGTCCGTAGAACTCAATGGTGGACCGGTTGGCGGCATGATGTCATCGTGACCAGCGGGCAGGATCACACGCTGAAACAACACGCTCTGGTCTGGATGACCCGGAATCACAACCCAGTCCTGACGATCCACTTCAAAAAGTGCATCGATCGGCGCCACGCGAACCCCGCCCTTCTGTTTGTCAGGCCCATGACATGAACTGCAGTGCGCCATGAGGATGCCCATGGGACCAGCAAGCATCATGCTGCCACCCATGCCACGCTGCTCCCCCGCGCCTCCGCCCGCTTCGGTCTCATTGACTTCCGGTCCGGCAAGTGGCGCATCAGCCGGAGGAGGGGGCGCCAGTTTGCCGACATCTGCGGGGCTGGTGGGATCATGGGGTGCTGACACTGCCAACAATCCCGAACAAACCATCATCAAACTCACTGACAGATGCATGTTGAGACTCCTGCAAGAGAGAGGTTGGGGAGTGGCTCCCGCACCGATACCATTCTACGGTTCAGTGTCTTGCTGCATCCCCTAGGAACCAAAGGAGGATTCCAGTGGCTCTCTCCGATTCAATGCTGCTGGATGCACTCTCGTGCGTCCCAAGTCCTGATTCACGTGGTGACATCGTCTCACTGGGACGCGTCCGACGATTCCATATCAACGGCACAGACGTCTGTGTCGAACTTGAAGATGACGCCAATGCAAATATGGCAGAGGCGATGATCCAGTCGGTTTCCGAGGCTATCAGACAGGCAGCCGAAGACCTTGGTCAGGAACCACCGACAGTCTCTGTCGACATTGTGAAGACTTCAGAATCCGAACGTCGAGAAGTCCTACCGGGTGTGCGTCATGTCATTGCGGTTGGCGCGGGCAAAGGCGGCGTTGGCAAATCAACGGTCTCAACGCTACTGGCGCTTGGATTGACCAGACGCGGCGCCAGTTGTGGACTTCTCGATGGAGACATCTACGGCCCCAGCATGTCCACGATGCTCGGGCTTGACGACATTGAAACGACCGCACGGGGCAACACGCTGCTGCCGTTCGATGTGCATGGATTGCGAAGCATGACGATCGGCAAACTGGTAGATCCGGACAAACCGATGATCTGGCGTGGTCCGATGGCACACAAGGCGTTTTCACAGTTGCTGCTGCAAACGGATTGGGGAGAACTTGATTACCTGATCGTTGATCTGCCACCTGGCACAGGCGACGTTCCGCTCTCATTGGCGCAAGCACTTCCGCTTTCTGGTTCCGTCATCGTCTGTACGCCTCAGCGGGTCGCACTCGATGACGCGCGTCGCGCTGTCGGAATGTTCGGTGAATTGGGAATTCCTATTTTGGGCATCGTTGAAAACATGAGTTGGTTCATTGCTGATGACGGTAGGGAATATGACCTGTTCGGCCGAGGTGGAGCTGTGGGGATGGCAGAAGACATGGGATTGCCCTTCCTAGGCCCCCTTCCTCTGCATGTGGACATGCGCAAACATGCTGATGCAGGAACGCCTCTTCAGAACTTCGACATTTGCGATGATGTCACCGATGCGATCGACTATCTCGCGAGCACTCTGGTGAAGCAGGTTGCTGTCCAATCATCCCGAGCCTCTGATGCCCCTGGGATCAGCATGAGTTGAGCATCCGGCCACCGGACAGATCGTCGAGGAGATGACTTCCGATTCAACTCACCATGACAAGTAGCAGTGTCATGATCAAGCCATTCGAAAGACCATGCATGACCATTGGCGCAATCAAACTGCCTCGCCATTCTCTGGCCAGCGCAAAGGCGATTGCCAGAGAGGTCAACGCCGGAATGGCGAGTATGCCCTGCGGGTGAATCATCGCGAAGATCAGTCCCGACACAAGGGATGAGAGGACGACACTCCATGCAAGCGCCCATCGGCCCGTCACCGAACGGAGATGTCGATAGAGCAGACCGCGGAACAGCGTTTCTTCGACCAGCGGCGCGATGATGACTGCAAGAACAAGGATCTGAATCCGAAGCGTTATACCCCCGTCAGCCAGTTCCCCGACGATGGGATGTGCCACGGAGGAACCGCCATCATCACCAGAGGAGGCGACAAAGATCAGAAAGACAGTCAGGAGAAGCCCGATGGCCGCGATCGGAATCGCCATCGCATAGCCAGCCACACCACAGAGGCATTCACGGATCACGCCATTGCCACAAGTCCATCCGATCTCGGTCCGTACCGC
The DNA here is from genome assembly GCA_022446945.1 of Phycisphaerales bacterium. Taxonomy (GTDB): domain Bacteria; phylum Planctomycetota; class Phycisphaerae; order Phycisphaerales; family SM1A02; genus UBA12567. Next base: position 21,355 of record JAKVBW010000013.1, read on the forward strand.
GTGCCATGAACGGCCGCGCATGAGTGGCCAGAGAAGCACGCCGAGGCTGGCAAGAAAGGCGGCCAGAGAAGGCAACATGGACCAGGATGCAGAGAGACTCGTGCCCAAGAGCGCCGCCAGCAACATCAATACCTGAAAGCCAATCAGCCAGATCGCGAATGTTTCTGCATAGACGCTCTCATTTTGCAATGCCTTCAGATGATTCGTGAGGCTGCCCTTAATTGCTGCGACAAGAAGCACAACCAGACCCACAAGACCCGCAAGCCCGAACAAACCGATGCCTCCAACAACCGCCATCATCGTGGTCGCGAGCAGAATGGCTGGCTTGATGAAGGGGCTTAACGCCTCCGCACGCTCCGGAGGATCCTTCATGCCTGCAACGGCCAACTTGCCGAACCAGCCCATCTGCTCCTCGATGCGCGACCTCATCGCCTGCGAAGCATCACCTGCATACAGTCGATCGAGATCTTCCCTGAGCACTTCCAATTCTGTGTTCTCAACCGGAAAGACGTTCGTCATGCGAAGCATGTCACGCGCCGCTTCGGTATTGACAACGACTGCTGCGAGTGTTGACAAACGAAGAACACGTTGAGGGTCCGTGAGACCTGCACGCTCTAGTGTTTCCAATGCCTGCGCACCTGTGCCTGGCACCATCGCTTCCTGAGCAAGAACGAACTTCGCTTCAATCTCAAGGAAGGTCCATGACTGGGATGATCCCGTCTGATCCGCCGCAGTCTCTGCCTGCTGCTGCTCGGCTCCCCACATCAATATGAGGGAGGCAAGCAGAATGACAGCCCAGGAGAGGAGGCTGGATACCCGACCTTGAGATGCACGCAGTTCTGACATGGACACAGCCTAGTGCGTCAGAGAGGCTCAGGAACACCTCTCCAGACCCCTAGAAGGCCCTGTCTGCTTGACACCGGGGCCGGGTGCGGTATCCTCCTCGGTTCGCTGTGGCTCGCCACAGGCTTCTCGTCCTTGTGAAGACGGCCTCCTGACTGCGGGGCTGTTCATGTTCCCGGAGATTTTCACCATGCCTCGCCAGACGACCTTTCTCAAACCAGGAGAAGCGACGCGACAATGGCGTCACGTCGATGCCGATGGCAAGGTACTGGGACGGATGGCCGTTGAGATTGCCCGTGTTCTGATGGGCAAACATCGCCCGGATTGGACGCCACATGTGGACTGTGGAGACTACGTGGTTGTCACCAATGCAGAGAAGATCGTGTTGACTGGCCGCAAGGCAGAACAGCGCATGGTCAAGTCCTACTCGGGCTATCCAGGCGGACTGAAACTACGCAGCGTCGGTTCCGTGCTGGAAAAGCATCCCGAACGCGTGGTCGAGCAAGCAGTTCGACGAATGCTCCCCAAGACACGCCTTGGCCGGCAGATGTTCAAGAAACTCAAGGTCTATGCCGGTGATCAACACCCGCATACGGCCAATGCACCGACGCCGCTTGCCGGCTGACAAGATCGAGAAGACTTTCCCCATGACCGAAGAAGCGATCCCTACTCCGAATACAGAACCTGCACCGACCCCTGAGGCAGTCGAGGCGATCACAACAACACCCGTCACGCCTGAGGCAACGACGGAAGTGGCTGTAGCGACACCTACTGCAGGTGGATGGTTCTGGGGTACAGGACGTCGGAAGGCTTCTGTTGCCCGCGTCCGGATCAAATCCGGCAGTGGTGACTTCATGGTGAATGGCCGAGATCTTGCCGAATTCTTCAATGAAGAGCGAGATCGCAACGACATCGCCGATGTACTCAAAGCCACCAACACGCACGGAGGGCTTGAGGTTCAAGTCACCGTCCATGGCGGCGGATTCACGGGTCAAGCTGGCGCGATCGTTCTCGGGCTCGGCCGCGCATTGATGCGTTATGACCAATCACTCGAACCCACTCTGCGTGATCGTGGGTTCTTGACACGAGATCCACGACGCGTCGAACGGAAGAAGCCTGGTCAGCCAGGTGCGCGTAAGCGATTCCAGTTCTCCAAACGCTGAATCCACTCGTCTATTCCCGGGAGTACACCCGCCATCCCCTCTTTCCATCAGGATCGTGCCGCAACGGTGCGTTGGGCTGTGGACATTGATCGCGCCAATGCACGCACATCGACGCCATCCGCTTCAGCGATCTCGGTTGCAGTACGTGGCGCATGGTTCGGGATCCCCCACTTGAGAGTCATCAGATGCTGTTGCCTGGAAGGTAATCGATCGATGCGCGGAATCCAGATTGGATCTGGTAGCAGATCGCCCCAAGGATCGGCTCCAGCCAATACCAGGCGTGCGGCAACGACGTCATCGCTGGGTTCCAGATCTTGCCGGAGTACTGGAAAGCCGGCAAGTACGCGATCGACCGCAGCATGTGTGCGTGACTGCAAACGCGGCGCGTCTTCATGGGATGCGCGGAGAACAACACCACGAATAGCCGGCACAGTGCGAGCGAGAAGATTCCATTGCAGTTCAGTGGGCAATCTCTCTGCAGGACAGTTCGCCCACAGCGTGACGGCTTGGCGCAGCATGGGCTGCAGCGTGCTCATGAGTCGCCAACAGAGCCGCACATGCCAACGAAGATCCGTCTCGGCACGATCAAGTCCCGCCGCAGTCTGGAGATCCGAGTTCATGGAACGATGCCGCAGGAGCGCCATCGCCATCAAATCAATGGAAGCAGGCGGCGCAGACGGATTATCCGCGTGGGTGAAGTCCATCGCGTGAGACCAAGCGGGAAGTCCCGTCGAGACGGCTGGATCGGACAACAGTGCTTGTCCTCCGTCTGGATGTGGCGCGAACTCCTCAAATGATGCATGAATATTCCCGACCCTTCTTCGGCGTTCACTTGCAAGTGAACGATAAAGGGAAGGCTGCGTGATACCGAGGTGTTTCGCAATACGTGTTGGCGGCAGACCGCGTCGTGCTGCGCGAACAGCAAACCGCCTCTCAAAAGATCCCAATCGTCGCTGAGGCTGGATATGGACCTCGCCCCTCCTGACTGCCCGTCTCAGGACACCACGAATGGATTCGATCGATCGGCCCGGAAACTCGTCGGCAAGGTCTCTTGCCACTTTCGTCAACCCCTCCGCCCCACTCTTATGAGCCGCTGCAATCAGTTCAGCAGATGATCCCAACACCTTGGTCTCTTCAACTGAAGGATGCTGTTCGAGATACCAATCCAGAACATCACGCGTGCAGGCCAAACGCATCTCACCATCGTCACAGACGACGTATCTCATGAAGATCCCTTGACGCCGACGACGCACGAGTGTCCGAACTGAAATCCCCAACGCTGCTGCAACCTCTGGAACCATGAGCAGGTCATTTCTGCCATCCGCAGAGACGGGACATCGTCTGCTTACTCTCTGGCCGAGAATCACGAGATCTGCGAGCAGAACCTCTCCTGGAACGACCGCCCCAGGATCTGGGTCATCTCTCCGCCAATGTGTCAGACGCCATTCAATGAAGTCCGATGGGTAGGCTCGTGTGAGATCCAACTCCCTGACCAAGCGTTCGGCCTCGTCAAGAAGTCTTCGTGCAGCGTCACGAGATGACCAGCCCAACTGTCGATGAAGCTCGCGGATGACCGAACACCGGAATGCGGCCTCTTGTGGCATCTAGATGAACAGTGGTCTTGGAATGTCTCGGTCCGGCGCAATGCCATGCACACGAACTCTGGCTAGAAATGCATGTAGACCTTCCAGTTCACGTGGCCCCATCCTGTAGCGGATGGCTGATGACAAGTACTCGCTTGCCACATCTGTTGGCCATCCCAGATCTG
>JAKVBW010000130.1 GCA_022446945.1 Phycisphaerales bacterium
TGAAACCCAAACGTTTTATAGCTTGTTGCGGCAACCACTCGCCACAAATCGTCTCCCCACCACCCGCGCAGGCGCGGCAGCCCCCAGCTCCATCATTCGGCGGACGTCGGCCCGGCGGCGACGCGGCTCGGCGCCAAGCATGCCGTTGCTGTCAATTCTTGTACTGCCGCCCTGCATCTCGCCCTTGAAGCCATCGGCATTGGCCCCGGGGACCGAGTACTTGTGCCCACGATGACCTTTGCTGCAACAGCAGAGGTGATCCGCTATCTCGGCGCAGATCCGGTCTTTGTCGATGTCTGCCCCCAGACCGCTCTGATGACGCCAGAGAGCGTTCAAGTCGCGATAGATGAGAATTCCGACATCAAAGCGTGCATGCCGGTGCATTTTGGTGGTCTTCCATGTGACATGGAGGGACTTCACAAGATCTGCGATCCACAGGGCATTCGCATCATCGACGATGCTGCGCATGCATTCCCCGCAGCGATCGATGACCGGCCAATCGGCACATGGGCCGACGCCAGTTGCTTTTCCTTCTATGCCAACAAAACCCTCACGACGGGAGAGGGTGGCATGATCATTACAGATGATGACGACATCGCTGCGCACGCACGGATCATGCGGCTCCATGGAATGAACCGTGACGCGTGGGGTCGCTTTACCGTTGAAACCGCGAAGTGGGAATATGATCTGGTCGCACCTGGCTACAAGTACAACATGCCCGACATTGCTGCCGCACTTGGGCTCGCCCAATTTCCGGAAGCAGACAAACATTGTGCAGCACGCACGCGCATTGCGAATCGGTATGGTGCGGAACTGGGAGATCTTGAAGCCATCCAGCTCTGCCAGACCCGTGATGGCACGACGCATGCTTGGCATCTCTTCTGGCTGGTTCTGCAAGCCAACTGCGGAATCGATCGCAATTCTGCGATTGACCATCTTCAGCAAAGAGGGATCTCCTGCTCCGTCCATTACAAACCACTTCACAGAATGACCTACTGGGCGGAACGATTGAACTTAAAGCCCGATGACTTCCCAGGCGCTGAATCGATCTGGCAAGGATGCTTCTCACTACCGATATTCCCCTGCCTGAACGACTCTGAACAGTCTTTTGTCATCGATGAAATCAAGGCGCTAATCGGTTAGTGGGTACCGGTATACTGAGCGGTTCTGAACTGGCCCATTCGCCCCGTGTGGCGTAAAGGGGGATCCATGACCGCTCGCCGTCGACTTCGACGCCTCAATCTGAGTACCCGACTCCGGCTTCTGGCACTGCCGCGCCCGGCCAAACTTGCCGCGATGGTCGGTCTTGATCTCATTGCAATTGGGATTGCGATCATCGTCTCCTTTGTGGTGCGATATCCAGAATTCACATGGGCCAATGTGCTTGACTGGAAATGGTTCTGGCTGATTGTGCCGGTGGCGGCGATTCCTGTCTTTGTTGCCTGCGGGCTCTATCGCCAAGTGATTCGATATATCGGTGCTCGCGCTGCCGTCCAAATTCTCATTGGCGTGGGTGCTGTGACCTGGGTGATCCCGACTGTCGCCCTCTTTGTTCCCGAGCCGATTGCCCGGGTAGACATCATGGTCCACTTCTTGCTGCTTGCGACGGTCCTGATCGGAGGAAGTCGATTTGGAATGCGATGGTTCTTTGGCGCTGGAAGCTCGCGCCATGCCGATCGTGTCCTCGTGTGGGGAGCTGGGCATACAGGTGTCCAACTCGCGCAATCGCTCCATGTCAATCGCCGCTGGACTCCCATGGCATTTGTCGACGATGATCCTCGCCTCTGGGGAAGGATTGTGCATCGCTTGCGATGCATACGCCCGAAGGACCTAGCTTCCTACATCAAGCGCAAGCAGATTGGCACGATCATCCTCGCCATCCCATCAGCAAGCCAGACGCAGCGCCGGTCCATCATTTCAAGACTGGAGCCCTTGGGCATTGCGATCAAGACTGTGCCGCCAATGCAGGAAATCCTCTCGGGACGTGGTGCGGGAAGCGATATTGATGACGTTCCCATTGGAGATCTGCTTGGCCGCGAACCTGTCCCTGCCACGGCAGCCCTGTTAAGGCGTGATATCACGGGACGCACGGTACTTGTTACAGGCGCAGGTGGTTCAATAGGTAGCGAATTGTGTCGACAGGTATTGAGCCTCAAACCCAAGCGCGTTCTGCTCGTGGAACGAAGTGAATATGCGCTATACAGCATCGAACGAGAACTGCGGCAACGCGTGGTTATGGATGACATCGCTGACCAACGCATTGAGATTGTTCCTTTGCTTGGTTCTGCGGGAAACCGCGCGTTCATGAATCGGCTTTTTTCCACATGGTCAGTCCATACTGTTTACCACGCTGCAGCCCACAAACACGTTCCGATCGTTGAAGAGAACACTGCTGAAGGTGTCGCCAACAACACCCTTGCCACTTGGATTACTGCGGACGCGGCAAATGCCGGGAACGTTGAAACCTTTGTTCTGATCTCAACTGATAAAGCCGTCAGACCCACAAATGTGATGGGTGCATCCAAACGCATGGCTGAGATGGTGCTTCAGTCGCTGATGCAGCGGCAGCGTGGCAGCACCCAAACCCGGTATTCGATGGTCCGGTTTGGCAACGTGCTGGGTTCGAGCGGCAGCGTTGTGCCACTGTTCCGTGAGCAGATTCGACAGGGTGGCCCCGTCACAGTGACTCATCCTGACATCACCCGCTTCTTCATGACCGTCGAAGAAGCCGTTCAGTTGGTGATCCAAGCCGGTTCGATGGCAGATGGCGGTGAAGTACACATCCTCGATATGGGGCAACCGGTCAAGATCCTCGATCTGGCCAAACGCATGATTCAACTCTCCGGGCTTGTTGTTCGATCAGAAGACAATCCGGAGGGCGATATCTCCATTGAATACCTCGGCCTTCGACCTGGGGAGAAGTTGTATGAAGAACTCCTGATCGGCGAGGACGTTGTTGGTACATCACATCCTCGGATCATGCGAGGCAATGAGACATGCCCGACATGGGAGAAACTCGAAGTCTGGCTTGAACAACTCGAAACAGCATGTTCTACCGGCGACTGCGCGACTATCCGTTCCACCCTGAATGATGCCGTCGAAGGCTATCAACCAGCCGCGGACATCCATGATCTCCAGTGGCAAGCCTCGCGACACACAAGTTCCCCGTCGGCTCCTGTAGGCAGGAACCCAGAAGAGAGTGAGCACAAACATGTCTGATGTGCCAGCGACCCGGCGTGATCCTGAAACCGCACCCACCGTTTACTTGGTAAACCCCGATTCGGCAGCGTCCACAGTCGATCTTCAGGCTGTTCTGGCACCTCTCTGGCGCTGGCGATGGGTCGAACTGGTGATTTTGATGTTAAGTGTGCTTGCCGCTGGATGGATCGTCAGTAGAACTCCCGAAGCCCGCTTGCTTGTCATTGACTGTGGCCATTTTGAACCCGAAATCGTTGGCTCACATCTTGAAAGCGTGGTAATCCCAGCAGCATCCAGAGCCGTGCTTAAGGATTGGCATGTAAGCCCTCGCACTGAGCAAGCAGATGTCGTAGAAACAGTTATCGACCAGGAAAATACTGTGGCCGCTGTCGGCCTGAAGCATCCTCAGATGTTGATTCTCAGCTATCTCATCCCAACAGATGAAAGTGAGGACACAATCCTGAACAATCGCATCTCAAATGACATTGAAGATTATTTCGATCGACTCGCAGCCGTCGCGCAAGCAAATGGATTTGCGGAGGGGAGCCGTTTGAAATCACAATTGAAAGAAGCCGAATCGAACTTGGAAGCCATGCGGTCTCCCTCAGAGTCAGCTGCACTCAGAACTGGTATCGATCAGCATCTTGCAAGGATCGCTTCATCGATTGACAGCCAGAAGAGAATGATTACTTCGCTGCAAAATGAGATCGCTCATGCTGAGAGCCTTGGCAATGGCGAGCCAACCACAGCCAATCCAGACAGTCGAGCCCATCTGCTGAACCTAAAGAGTCAACTGGGTGAGGCATTGGCAGCAATAACGACCATGGAAGATCAGAGAGCGAATTTTGAATTGGAGGCTGTGGCACTCGCCCCTCGCCAGAACGCAGAAAATGCCTATCTTCTTGCTGAGGAATTGGTAACAACACTGGCCCAGTCAGTTGAGATGCATAAGTCCCAACTCAAGAACCGGCTGTCCTATCAGCCGCCCACAGTCATTGATGCATTTGATCGCAAGAGACCCGTTGAACACGCAATTGCGAAGTTTGCCGGCATCATCCTGGCGGGTTTCTTCGCCGCGATCTTCGCCGCCTATGCCCTAGAAGCACTGCGGCTGGCACGATTGGGTGCTGCGCGGAGTTGAGAAGATCACGCTATTCGGAATAGATGTCGGCAGGCGCTTCGATTGACCAGCCTGCGATTGATCCTGAATACAACCACCCTGTTGAATATGCAGGTCCGCTGCTCGGAAGGAGTTGACGCCAGCAAATCACGCTGCCATCACCATCTCGCCAAATGAGGTCATCACGGCCATCACCGTCATAGTCCCCACTGCCGTTGATAAGCCAACCCAGACCTTCTGGAATCGCATTCGCAAACAGCCAATCTTCGGTGAAGCCGCCGTC
>JAKVBW010000131.1 GCA_022446945.1 Phycisphaerales bacterium
ATGTCATGGGCAGATTTGATGGCACGGACAGTTTCCAGAACATTTTCAGAGTGTCCATGCGCGGTATCCACCACCAGCACATCAACATCCGCGCCGACAAGGGCATCAACCCGATCCATTTGATGCACACCGACTGCAGCACCCACCCGGAGTCGCCCGCGAGCGTCACGACATGCTGTGGGATGGCGACGCACATTTTCAATGTCACGCATCGTGATCAAGCCTGCGAGACATCCGCTGGCATCAACGAGAATGAGTTTCTCCACCCTGCCCCGGCTCATGAGTGTTTCGGCCTCGGTCAAGGAAATTTCTGGCGTGGCAGAGATCAACCTTTCCCGGGGTGTCATGACATCACCAATACGGTCATCCGATGATTCCACAAAATTGATGTCCCGACGCGTGAGGATGCCCGAGATTCGACCGCCGCTTGAGCCATCTTCAGTGACTGGGAAGCCTGAGACGCGTTGTGATGCCATCAAATCCATGGCCCTTTGAACGGAATCCTCTGGGCTCAGTGTCACAGGATCCGTAATGATCCCGTTCTGGCTCCTCTTGACGCGGGCCACTTCATCAGCCTGCGTCTCAGGGCTGAGATTCTTGTGAATGAAGCCGATCCCCCCCTCCTGAGCCAGCGCAATGGCCAAGGACGACTCGGTGACCGTATCCATAGGGGCTGAAAGCAGAGGTATTTGAAGCCTGATGCGAGGCGTCAGAAGACTGCCAATCGCAACCTGATCCGGGGTCAGACTACTTCGCTGAGGGACGAGCAAGACATCATCAAAGGTGATGCCTTCAGGGATTGATAATCGCTCCATCTTCAGATGATCCAGACCTAGGGCTTGCCTGTCAAGGATGCAGCCCCATTTGGGGCTGTGTGGTAGGATCGATTTTTCGCGGTCCGGCGGGGTCGGATCGCCGAAGAGTGACTCTAAGGAGCCTTTTTCAAGTGTCAAACGTCTCGCCGGACACCGTCCGCCTCGTACATCATGCCACAGGAACGGAAGCCGGCAGCGGCGAGAAGTTGTTTCGGAAGTTCCTCAAGGCCTGTATCACGTATGGGGCCTCCGATCTTCACATCAAAGCAGATGGACCACCACGCGTGCGTGTCCGTGGCGAGCTTCGACCACTCGACACAGACCATGTCACACACGACGAATCACATCAGATCGCCAAAGACGTTCTAGACAGCTATCAATACGAGATCTTTGCGACCCATGGACAGATGGACATCGCCTACGACTATGACGAGAGTCGCCGCTTCCGTGTGAACATCTTCATGAGTCGGGGCAAAGTGTCCTATGCATGTCGCCTGATCACATCTGAAATCAAGCGATTCGATGATCTCCATGTGCCGGACCTTCTTGGTGATGTGGCGCTCGCGGCCAATGGGCTGATCCTCTTTGCCGGCGTCACGGGCAGCGGCAAAAGTACATCGATTGCCGCCATGCTTCAGCATGTCAACGAACGTAAGCGTTGTCACATCGTGACCATTGAAGATCCCATTGAGTACATCTTCACCGAGTCCAAAGCGACAATCAATCAGCGTGAAGTCGGCATCGATTGCCTCAGCTTCAACGAAGCACTGCGCGCCCTCGTGCGAGAAGATCCCGACGTCGTGCTCGTTGGGGAAATGCGGGACAAGGAAACATTCGAAGCAGCGATTCGCGCCGCAGAAACTGGCCACGTGGTGTTTGGAACCATCCACGCCTCTTCAGCATGGCAGACCTTCGGCAGAATCTATGACCTCTTCGACGAAGGAGAAGTCCCACAGATTCGCAAACTTCTGGCATTCAATATGCGGGCCATCATCTATCAGAAGCTTCTCAAGACGCTCCACCCCGATACGACGCCACGTATCCCTGCTCTTGAAATTCTGCTGGGAACACCTGCAGTTCAGAAGTACATTCTTGAAGGCCGCGAGGGCGAACTGCTCGAGATCATCAAGCAGAGCCATGAAGAAGGCATGGTCGATTTCACCACTGCACTGGTCCAACTTGTTGAATCAGAATGGATCCATCACCGGGTTGCAATGGACGCCACCCCGAAACCAGAGGAACTCAAGATGCGACTCAAAGGCATCTCCTGATCCAATGACCACGACAATGTTGCACCTCGCCGATTCATCCGCCATGCTGCTCAGCCCGTGGAAGCCCCTGATCATCTGGGGCACTTTCGTTGCTTGGGCTTGGCTCATCGGGACCCGTATTGACCCTGATGCAAGGCAACTGCAACTTGATCCCACTAAATGGAACATCATCAATCTCTTGATGGGATTGGTCGGCCTTGGCGCCATGCTCTTCGCAGGCATCTTCTACATCTTCTGGCCTGTCGGTGTTGTGATCATGCTTCTGCCGATTCTGGTGTATTGGAGAGTCAGAAACAAAGAAGTCACCGAAGACAAGAAGTTCAGGCTCTTCTCCGGCAGTACAACGGAAAGCGGATCCAAGAAGAAGCGCCGTCGCGCCAAAAGCGGTTCTGCAACGATGGTTTTCGACGGACCCTCTGGCGAGTTGCCGATACCTGACAAGGATGAAGCAGAACTGCTTGAGATCTACCTGAGCGTCGAATCCATCTTGCAGCCGGCAATCCTGAAAGGCTCAACAAGGATTGACATGGCACTCGGCAGCAGTGGGCTTGCATCAGCCCTCGTAACGCACACGATCAGAACCAAGCAGGAACCGATCGACCCAAAGACAGGCGCCAAGATCGTCGCCTTCATCAAACAGACTGCCGGTCTTGATGTCAGTGACAACCGCCGCGCCCAAAGCGGCAACTTCACACTGACTGCCGCTGCAAGTCGGCACACCGTGACGGTGACTGCGACCGGATCGTCCAAAGGGCAGTTTCTCCGACTCGACATCGACGAAGCAGCACGGATCGTGCTGCCCCTGGACGCTGTCGGGTTCATGCCCCAGCAACGTGAGATTCTGTCATCACTCAAGGAGCCTCACAACAGACATGGCATCGTGCTGCTCTCATCCCCACAGGGACAAGGGCTCACAACGACGGGGCTCTCCATTCTCAACCAACATGATGCCTATACCTGCAACATCAAAGTGCTGGAACGCAGAACCGTGCGCTCGATGGAAGGCGTGGACCACATTCAGTGGGACCCGAGCAATCCCGACCTCGACTACGCAACTAACTTGCAGTCGATCCTGAGACGCGACCCGGACATCGTGCTCGCCGAAGTCCTCGACACTGAAACAGCGCAGACTGCGGCCCGTGCAGGACGCGATGGCGCTCTCCAGTACCTCCAACTCAACGGCGACAGCGCTGCTGCCGTCATTAGAGAATGGTGTCGTCTGGTGGGCGATGTTGATCAGGCCACCAAGCCATTGCGAGCCGTTCTTTGCCAAAGAATCGTTCGCGTCCTCTGTCCCGATTGCCGCCAATCATATTCGCCAGCGAATCCACAGAAGATGGGGCTCAAGGAAGGAACAACGCTTTATCGCGCGAGCGGGCAAGTGCAGGTTCGCAACCGTGTAGAAGATTGCCCGACCTGCACAGGCTCTGGGTACAGCGGCGCAACAGGCATCTTTGAGGTGTTCCCTGTTGATGAAGAGTGCCGCCAGATTCTTGCCTCAGGCGATCTGAAAGCAGCACTGATGCAAGCACGTCGCAACAAGATGCTCCTACTTCAGGAGGTGGGACTGCACCGCGCGGCAAGTGGCATCACCAGTATTGAAGAAGTCTCCCGGGTTCTGGGTGGCGGGCAATCTGCCAAACCCGCCAAGACTGCAAAGACAGCAAAGAGCTGAGTCAAGGACACCACGACCATGGGACTCAACATCGCGATCATCATCATCATCGGGCTTCTTGGGTACTGGTATTCAAGCCAGGGCTTCCTCAGCGGTCTGCTGCATTTGGTGTGCGTGATTTGCGCGGCCTCTTTGGCTTTTGCATGGTGGGAGCCGATCGTCGTCGACAACATGCTGAATACTTCCTGGTGGAGTGGCTTGATGCCGGGATTCATGCTGCTAACGATCTTCGTCATCACACTTGCCATTTTGCGGATGGCCAGTGACAAACTCGCATTTGGCAATACACGAATCCCTCGTGCCATCGATGTCGCAGGCGGCGCCATCATGGGCGCACTCTCTGGCGTATTGACCGCTGGAGTCCTCCTTCTCGGCAACGGCTTTGTTGATCAGACGACTGCCATTCTCGGCATGCAGGGATGGAGAGCGGGCGACAACGGAACGATCCAGTGGGGAGATGGCGATGGCGCAGCCAAACTCTGGCTCCCGGTTGATAGCTGGACGGTTGAAGTCCTTGAAACACTGAGCCTGGCATCCATGCATCCCGATCTCAGTGGCCGGCCCCTGGCACGCTGGAATCCCGAACTCGATCGACAAGCCTGGCTTCTGCGTGATCGGCTGAAGCACAAATCCCAACCTCAGTTCACTCAGATGATTCAGCCTCCCGATTCGATCACGGTTGATCGGGCTTACCAATACGAAGCCTCTGATGGATCAGATCTCTGGGTTATTCCGATGTCTTTCAAGAAGAATGGCATGGACTTTG
>JAKVBW010000132.1 GCA_022446945.1 Phycisphaerales bacterium
CTGGACCGGCGGCGGCGTCTTCGCCGACTTCGGGTACATCAGATTCGAAACATGTGAAATCAGAGGCAACACCTGTCTCTATGGCGGTGGTGGATTGAACTTCTCTTACGCTTCCGCCGATGTCATCAACTGCATCATCGATGGCAACTCGACGATCGAGGGTTCCGGCGCCGGATCGAGCTGCCACCGCTCCCGCGTGGTGTATGACACATGCACCTTCACCAACAACATGTCAAGCAATAGCGGTGCGGCTCTGAACTTTGAAACTGTGCCTAGCAGCGGTGCACAGCCCACCATGCGGGACTGCACCATTCGAGACAATGCAGCAGGCACCGGAGCCGCCATCGCAATCTCACCCGGTTATTACCCACAGTTCACCAACAATGAGATCTGCGGCAACACGAACAGCCAGGTCGATGGCGACTTCGACGACCTCGGCGGCAACTGCATCACCGAAGTATGCGACAGTGACTCGGACGGCACGTTCGACTGCGACGACGACTGTCCCGAGTGGCCGGGCGACTGCTCGGGTGATGGACAGACGATCTACGTCGTTGTAGGTGAATCGATCCAAGCAGCGATAGACGGTGTCCCAAGCGGCGGAACGATCGAAGTTGCCGCAGGAACGTTCCAACCCCCCATGACTCTCGACTCAGGTAGTAAGGCATTCACGCTACGCGGTGCGGTCGACATTGATGGCAACCCGACTACGATTCTTGATGGTCAGGATTCGATCAGGCTTCTGCAGTGTACGAGCGGGGAAGGCCTGTCCACCATCTTCGAGAACCTGGTGATCACGAATGGTAGTGCCAACCATGGTGGCGGCATGTACATCGATGGCAGCAGCCCGTCACTACTGAACTGCACGTTCACGGACAACCACGCCGACTCGAATGGCGGCGCAATCTACTCCATCGGCGACTCGATTATCAGTATCAATGACTCCACCTTCACCGGAAACGATTCAGGTAATGACGGCGGTGGAATGTATACCAACGGAGGCAGTAGCGAAATAACGAACTGCACGTTCACGAGCAACATCGCCTCCAATGGCGGCGCAATTAACACACTGCACGCGTCATTCACCTGCACGGATTCCGTATTCACCGGTAATGAGGCTTCCGTGGTCACAAGTAACCAAAGTGGAGATGGTGGCGCCATCTGTTCCAAGCCACCACCCACCAGTGATGCATCATTCCACTTATCCGGCTGCACATTCGAATCCAGTTACGGCAGCGCGGTGTTTATCGCCGACAACAGCAGCAATCCACTGATCGAGAACTGCTTGTTCCGCGGCAACGTGAACTACACCACTGACCCAAATACTGGCGGCGGCGCGCTAAAGATCAATTCCACGTCGGCCACCGTGAGGGGCTGCACTTTCGAAGAGAACAGCTGCCCGAACAACGGCAATATAGGCTCAGCAATCTACGTCTGGGTCCAGACGGTCAGCTACCAGGACTCGACGTTCTGTGGACACGCAGGCGAGCCATTGGCTGCCTACGACGGTGGGTCATTCAACGACCTCGGCGGCAACACCATCCGCACCAACTGCGACGCCGTGCAATGGCGCGTCGAGGATGGCGGCAATGGGCACTGGTACGCCAAGATCGCTACACCCGATGGCATCACATCCGAAGAGCACTTCCTCCTCGCGGAGTCTTTGGGTGGACATACCGCAACCATATCTTCCGCGGAAGAACATGATTTCATCTATTCCGTAAACACGGCCAGTGCAACCGCACTGATCGGCCTCCGCAAGATCGAAGGCACCAACACCGTGGCTTGGATCACCGGTGAACCCGTCACGTACGTGAACTGGCATTCCGGCGAGGGCATCAACAGCTGGGAGCGCTATGCAAATCTGCAGCCGAATTTCGGCGGCAGGTGGCAGGATACGGACAATACGCCGAAAGAATCCAGCATTGTCGAATGGTCCGCTGACTGCAACGGTGACGGCATTGTCGACTACGGACAAATTCTTGATGGGACGTTTGCTGACGACAACGGGGATGGCGTGCCGGACCTGTGCGACGCCGTGCAATGGACGGAGGCCGAAGGCGGGAATGGGCATTGGTATCAGGGTGTTGCCTGTCCTGGTTTCTGTACCTGGCAGGGTGCGCGTGGTGCTGCTCTGCAACAAGGCGGTGATCTCGCGTCCATCAACTCCTTGGAAGAAAACGAGTTCGTCTTCGGACTGGTCGGAGGAGATTCATCACTCTGGTTCGAGTACAACGGGGTCTATCCCGGTCCGTGGCTCGGCGGTTTCCAGGATGTCGATAGTCCGGAATATTCCGAGCCCGATGGCGGCTGGCGCTGGGTGGATGGCACGAGCTTTGATGGTGCATATCAGGCCTGGAAAAACAATGAGCCGAGTAATGACTGCAATGGTTTCCTGGGGGAGAACTATCTGAACTACATCGGGGTTGGTTCACCGGCAATGACCTGGAATGATCTGGCCGATGAGTGCCATGGCGGGGTTCTTGGTTACGTCGTTGAATACTCCGCCGACTGTAACGGCGACGGCATCGTCGACTACGGACAGATCCTTGATGGCACGTTCAGCGATGACGACGGTGACGGCATCCCGAATCCTTGTGATCAAACCGGGGGCTTCGACGGGATACTCGATGTCCCGAGCGAGTACGCAACGATCCAGAACGCAATCGATGCCGCCGATGACGGGGACACCATCCTCGTAGGACCGGGCACCTATACCGAAGTCAGTGCCGGAAAGGACGCGGCGGTGATCGACTTCAACGGCAAGCATCTCATCATCCAAAGTTCAGACGGCCCCGACGTCACGATCATCGACGGCGAGAACACCCGCGCCGGAGTCCGGATTCGAGATGCGACACCCGGACTGGTCGTACTCGAGGGGTTCACGATCCAGAACGGATATTCGGCAAGCTACGCAGGCGGACTCTCTACTGGCTTGAGTGATCCGACCATTCGCAACTGCGTCATCAGGTGGAACCATGCCGACTGGTGGGGTGGCGGTGTCGTCTGCCATGGATCAGACGAAGTGATCGCAACCGGCACCTTCACGGACTGCAAAATCTACGAAAACTCTGCCGGATTCGGAGGCGGCGCGTTCTATCTCTGGAGAGCGGAAGTCGCGATCGATGAAAACACGATCTACCGAAACAGCACTGGGGGAACCTTCAGTTGCTGGAACGGTTCGATCGCACGACTTTCCAATTCAATCATCTGCGAGGACAGCGCGGGGTGCACGGAGGACCTCGGAGGTAATTGCTTCACGGCAGTCTGCGACAGCGACGGCGATGGCACGTTCGACTGCAACGATCCTTGCCCGAACTGGCCTGGTACCTGTTCTGAAGATGGACAAACACTCTACGTGATCGCGGGTGAGTCAATCCAAGACGCAATCAACGGGTGTCCTGATGGTGGCACAGTTTCGATTGGTCCCGGCACCTACTACGGAACTGGTGACAGCGTCATTACATTGCCTGGAAGCGGTATCACGATCATCGGTAGCGCCGGTGCGGCAAGCACGATCATCGACGGACAAGACGCTCGACGGGGCCTCGCCGGGAACGGCTGCGGCGACAACGGCACGGTGATCGAGGGATTGACGATCACCAATGGCAGTGCTGAAGCCGGCGGCGGAATCTACATCGTTGATTGCAGCCCGAGTGTCATCAACTGCGTGATCACCCAGAATACAGCCATGATCTTCGGCACCGCAATGAACGGCGGTGGCGTCTTCATTGGCGGCAGTACTGCATCACCCTCCTTCGCCAACTGCACGATCTCCAACAACACTGCAAATGGTGGCGGCGGCATCTGGGCCTGGGATGGATACGAAGCCGAGTTCACCAACTGCCTGATCACCGACAACACATCGAACTGGACCGGCGGCGGCGTCTTCGCCGACTTCGGGTACATCAGATTCGAAGCATGTGAAATCAGAGGCAACACTTGTCTCTATGGCGGTGGCGGGTTGAACTTCTCTTACGCTACCGCCGATGTCATCAACTGCATCATCGACGGGAACTCCGTAACGGAAGGTTCCGGCGGCGGCACATCGTGCCATCGCACCCTTGCACTGTATGAAGAATGCATATTCACGAATAACACCGCCTCGGACACCGGTGCAGCACTCAATTTCGACACTGTACCAAGCAGCGGCGCACAGCCCACCATGCGTGACTGCGTCATCCAGAGCAATACTGCTGCTGCTGGAGCCGCTGTCAGAATCTCTCTGGACTACTATCCGAAGTTCAGTGGCAATGTGATCTGTGAAAACACGCTCGACCAGGTCGAAGGCGACTTTGACGACCTCGGCGGCAACTACATCTCGGACACCGAGTGCCTGCCCGACGCCGGCAACGGCGCCTGCTGCGTCAGCCTCTACCCCCCCTGCGATCTCTACCGCACCTGCATCCCGAACCTCTCCGAGACCGAGTGCGCCGATGAGGACGGCACGTTCTTCCTCGGTGAATCCTGCGAGCAGATCGCCTGCGGAGCCCTGCAGTGGCGGACC
>JAKVBW010000133.1 GCA_022446945.1 Phycisphaerales bacterium
GGAAGGTCTGCGTTTGTATGCGGGCGGCATTTTCAAACTGGATGCGCATCTGGATCGCCTGATTGCCTCTGCTCGCGCGATGGCCTTTGCCGACATTCCGAGCAAGGAAGTGCTGCGATTGCAGATCCGCCGCACACTGGAAGCCAACAGCATGACCGACGGCGTCCACATTCGTTTGACGTTATCTCGGGGAACAAAGATCACCAGTGGCATGGATCCACGATTGAATCAGGCAGGATCAACTTTGATCGTTCTTGCTGAGCACAAGCCTCCGGTCTATGGCGAGAAGGGGCTCAGGCTAATGACCAGCAGTATCCGAAGATTCAGGCCTGACATGATGGATCCTCGCATTCACCACAACAACCTCATTCAATCCATCCTTGCCAAGGTGGAGGCAAATGGGGCAGGGGCGGACGACGCAATGATGTTGGATGATCGGGGTTTCATCGCCGAGACGAATGCCACCCACCTTTTCTTTGTCCATGAGGGCCGGGTATCTACGAGCCGATTGGTTGCCTGTCCTGCAGGGATCACGCGATCTGTGGTTCTTCAATTGTGCGAGGAGAACGGAATTCCTGTCGCAGAACGTGATGTCTCACAGGCGGAAGCCTACGCATCAGAGGAGTGTTTCTGCACCGGCACGATGGGTGAGTTGGTCCCAGTGACAGAAATCGATGGGCGGCGCATCGGTACGGATGCAGGGGGTCCGGTGACGGCACGTTTGCAGACGCTCTTCCGGGAAGCGGTTGATCAGGAGTGCGAGCCGATCTGAACGCTTAGTATGCTGGCCCCCTTCAACAGGAGTCGCTACATGGCCAGACCCGTCACGCTCTTCACCGGTCAGTGGGCCGATCTATCTCTGGAGCCATTGGCCGCCATGGCAGCCAAGATGGGGTTCGATGGCCTTGAACTCGCCTGTTGGGGCGACCATTTTGATGTCACGCAAGCGATTGCAGATGACAGCTATTGCGACGGCCGTCATGCACTCTTGGCATCGCAGGAACTGAAGACCTGGGCGATTTCCAACCATCTTGTGGGACAAGCGGTTTGTGATCGGATTGATGCCAGGCATCATCAGATTCTGCCCGAGCATGTCTGGGGGCCGGGCGATCACGAGGGTGTGCGTGAGCGCGCTGCTGAGGAAATGAAACAAACAGCGCGGGCGGCAGCCAAGTTGGGTGTGCCTGTTGTCAACGGTTTCACGGGATCGTCCATCTGGCCTGACCTCTATTTCTTTCCGCCCACTTCCGCTGCGCATGTCAAGCAGGGATATGACGACTTTGCCCATCGATGGGGCCCCATTCTTGATGTCTTTCAGGAAGTCGGCGTGAAGTTTGCGCTGGAGGTGCATCCTTCTGAAATCGCTTATGACACGGTCACCGCCGAGATCGCCCTTGAATCGGTGGGGCAGCATCCAGCATTCGGTTTCAACTTCGACCCCAGCCATTTGGTCTGGCAAGGTGTGGACCCCGCACGTTTCATCGATCGATTCCCCGACCGCATCTTCCACTGTCATATGAAGGACGCCAAAGTCACCCTCAACGGTGAAGGTGGCATTCTCGGTTCTCACTTGCAGTTCGGTGATCCACGCCGGGGTTGGGATTTCGTGAGCGTCGGCCGAGGGGATGTGGACTTTGATGCGATCATTCGCTCACTCAACCTCGCCGGTTATGACGGCCCACTCTCAATCGAGTGGGAGGACAGCGGAATGCACCGGGAGCAGGGCGCCAGAGAGAGCTGTGAGTATGTGCGCGGGGTAGACATCACGCCTCCAGATGGCGGTTTCGAGGAGGCATTTGGGAACTGATGTTCGCGGCGCTGATCTTTGCATCACTGACGACGACGAATCTTGACGTCCTCGTGTACACGCGCACGGAGGGGTTTCGCCATGATTGCATCGAGCCAAGTGTGAAGGTGCTGAGGGAAATGGGCAGCAGTGTGGGTTGGGATGTCTTGCATACGGAGGACCCGGAAGAATTCCACAAGCGTCTGGATAATGCCGATGTCGTCGTTTTTCTCAACACGACTCAGGATGTGCTCCCCGATGAGTCGCAGGGCGCACTTGAGAAGTGGATTCGCCAAGGGGGCGGATTCGTCGGTATTCACGCCGCTGCAGACACCGAGTACGCGTGGCCCTTTTACGGCAATCTACTTGGGGGCGCCTGGTTCAAGAGTCATCCGGAGATTCAGGAAGCATCGATTCAGATTGAGGACGCCGGACATCCGACGGTGTCCTTTGTGCCCAACCCATGGACGCGGACAGATGAGTGGTACAACTACCGACAGTCTCCGCGTGAGAGTGTGCATGTGATCGCTGCGTTGGACGAATCGTCCTACAACGGCGGTGATATGGGCGAGGATCACCCGATTGTCTGGAGCGTTCCGCTCGATAAGGGTGTGGCGATCTATACAGGACTCGGGCATACGACAGAGAGTTGGACGGAAGACGTCCTCTTCCGCCGTCATGTCGTCGAAGCCATTCAGTGGGCAGGTCATGGTGGGTGGATCCATCTCAATCTGCATCCTGATGGTGGTTGGCGGAAGACTGACGGATGGTCCAACGTCGGGGGCCTGACGCTCGATGGCCGTTCACTAGTCGCATCACCGGGACACGGCGTCATCACCAATGGAGGTGGCGCGGGCGACCTGTACAGCGCATCGGAGTTTGGCGATTGCGAAATGCATATCGAGTTCATGGTGCCGGAAGGCGGCAACTCGGGTGTCTATGTGCAGGGTCGTTATGAGATCCAGATTCTTGACAGTGCCGGCAAATCGGTGGTGGGGCCTGGTGATTGCGGCGGCATTTACCAGCGATGGGATGAGTCAAGAACACCCCATGGTTACGAGGGCTTCCCGCCGCAGGTCAATGCCGCGCGTCCCGCGGGGGAGTGGCAGACGTACGACATCATCTTTCGCGCGCCGCGATTTGATGCGGATGGCCGCAAGGTGGCGAACGCGCGCTTCGAAAGTGTGATCCACAATGGCGTGCGTATCCATGAAGACGTGGAGCTAACGGGTCCGACCCGTGGCGGCATCGCGACGGAAGCGCCCGTCGGTCCGATCAGGTTGCAGGGCGACCATGGGCCGATCGGCTATCGGAATCTCCGTGTTCGGCGGCTATCGCCGGTCACACCGGACAGGGTCCCCACGACTCAATAACGAGCAGAAGGTCGTCGACATTGACGACCGAATCGCCATTGATGTCCTCGACGCACACGCAACCTCCCCAGGCCGCGACGATGGCGAGGATGTCGTTGACACCCACTTGTCCATCGGCGTTGACGTCATTGCTGCACACTTCGCACAGTTCATTGCCGCCCAGATCGTCCCAGCTGCCCAGAATGTGATCGGGCGCGTTGTGGCACATGACGGTGCCGGAGATCTGCGCGTTGGAGCAATCGCAACTTTTTGAGAGTCCGCCTCCGCGAATGCCCGCCGTGTTGCCTTCAAAGAAGCAGTCTTCATGGATGCCATTGCTGTCATTGCCGTAGGCCAGTCCGCCGCCGTGGATGACAGCGGCGTTATTGATCAGGGTGCATTGGCGCATGATGGGATGGCTGAGTTGATGAATCCGGATGCCGCCACCGTTGAGTGTGGCGGTGTTGTTCATCAGCACGACGTTCTCGAACAATGGATCACTCGTCCAGACGCTGACGCCGCCGCCCATCTGGCTGTCGCAGTCGCGAATGATGCAATCGGTGATGGTCGGTGAGGCCTGATGAATGTAGATGCCCGCGCCCATGAGCAGGCCGTCGTAGAGCGTTCCCGGTCCATCTGAAGTAATCGTGAAACCACGGAGTACGGTTTCCCGAGGTTCCCCATGCGCAAAGACGATCGCTGAAGGGGCCTCGCCGCCATCGATAGTGGTGAGCGCAGCGCCATCACGGCTTTCGACCGTGATGGTCTTTCCGCGGAAATCCAGCCACTCCGACCAGGTGCCGCTTGCGACGGAGACGGTGTCTCCGGTTTGGGCCACGTTGATTCCGGCCTGAATGCTTGGGTAGTCCTCAGGCACCTGTATGACCGCCGCAGCGGCGATGGGCGCGACCAACAAGGACAAAAAGATGGCGGTTGAACGCATGCAAAGCCCTCCTGAGCCCCTCAACCCTTACCAGTATGCCGCAGAGGGCCTGGGAGGGGCAAGCCAAAGGGGTCGTGAAGCACCGATTTTTCCGTATGAAATGGCCTCAGAGTCATTGGAACCGCCTTTGCGGGGGAGCCGAATCGTTGTAGATTGAGGCGGGAACGAATGGAAACATTCGGGCGATGGGGGCATTGCAGCCCGATATGACCGCCTGCTCCTCAAGGGCAGGCTTGCAGAGAGACAAAGGAGTGCGGATTGTGACGAAGAGACGACTTGGCGGATGGCTGTGCCTTTCCGGTCTTGTGGCTGGTGCGGCAACAGTGGGTTCAGCGAACGCTGCTGACGAGGCGTATGTCCAAACGACGGTGCTCGAGGATTCATC
>JAKVBW010000134.1 GCA_022446945.1 Phycisphaerales bacterium
CTACCAGATAACCCACAGAACCAGAAGTATGGACCCCTCCCATGCCAGCTGCCCCACCTCTCGCTCTTGAAGCAACGACAAGTGAAGTGGGATAGAGCCCAGCGCCAGCTGCGCCGAGAACCACCAGCACCAGTACGACTGCACCCATGTTGATCCAAGGCGCTGCTGCCAAGGCTGCGAAAGCACCTGAATAACCGATGACAGACAAAACCCGAACCGGCAGAGGGCCGACGCGATCTGCGAGAATGCCTGCAGGCCAGGACCCCAGTCCCAGTACAAACAGAGAGGCTCCCATGGCGGCGCCGACAACACCCGCTGTGAGCCCTACTTCATCAACGAGATAAATCACTGCAGTCACTGACAGGATCGCCCCCAGTCCACGATCTCCGAACGCAAAGACGAGTGCAGGCCACAACGGAGATCGACGACCGGCGCGGCTCGCAGCCTCACGAAGACGCAACTGACGTTGCGACATCGCTGCAAGTTGACCGGCAGTGCCGTGGGCGGCTAGTGCAAGCAGCACACAAAATGCTGCCCCTAGCAGGAAAACAGATCCGCCCAGCAACTCTGAGCTCTGTCCTCCCAAAATCGCTCCGCAAGCAAGCCCGAACATCAGCGCCACGCCAGCTGGGCCGAAGCGATGGCCTGCCCGATGACGACTGCCTGCCTCCAACAACCCCAACAGGACTCCAAGTGAAACCAGATCTGCGCCGCCCTCGACAAGTCTGATGCATAAGGCCACTGGATAGGAGACCGGAGACCACAAGAGCACCAAAGCAACCGCATTGACCAAAGCGGCAACCGATATAAGAGTGGCAGGCGCCCATCTCTGTTGGAGTCTCCATAAGGCGGGAAGCGCAAGAAATGATCCAACCAATGACGCCGCGATAAACCAATGTGCCGCGGACGGCGACACTCCCCAGCGATCCATGACACTTGCTTTAAGGGCCAGAGGAATCATTGCGTCGGGCAAAGCAGCCAGACTGATCAACAGACATATCAGTAGCGTGCCGCTCCCGGACTCTCCGCGGCTTGCCCCCGCAATATGATTCACGCCCCTGCCTCGAGCCCCATCAAAACATCGGTCAGATGATCGAACATCCCAGATGCCGCAGCGACAACCTGATCTTGATCGCGTTTGTCAGGCAAAGCCGATTCCATGCGTTCCTTGAATGCCTTGAAATCGGGCATCGGACTCACGCCTGATGACCAGAAGTAACTGAGATGCGTCGACTCACAGCCATAAGCTGCTTGCAGATGCTTCCTGAGGATGGCACCACCCATTTTCGAACCCTCAAGCACGTAGAGGCATCCCAGTAATGATCGTGGCTCAGTCTGTGCCAAACTCTCCAACCACTGGGTAGTCCTGTCCGTCGCCGCCTCTGCTTCGGATGAAACAGCTGGCTCGCCATGATGCAGCAAGTCTCCCTCCAGACAAGAGGTTCGAGCCATCTCTTCCTTCCAAACCGCCTGAACAGCATCATCTTCCGATGCGCTCAAAGCACCTTCGAGCGTCTGGTGGACCCTGAGCCAACAAGTCAACTGCCCCGCAAACAGCGATTGTGGAAGTCGTTCCTCCAGGATTGCCTCACTGAATGGAACTGCCTCAATTCGATCATGGGCAGGCCTGGTCTCCATGCGAAGACGCTGCATCACGCTATTCTGGTTGGCAACTGCTGGGTCAGACATGGGTGCTGGGGTCTCCACTGATGGGCAACTGGACAGGCACAAGGGCTGATTCACTGACTGAATAAACCAATTATTGAGAACGAGTCGCAAATAATACATGCCAAACAAGAAATATGCCACACCCACAGAAGCGCTTGAGGGGCTCACGAGCGATGGTATGACCGTCGCTGTCGGCGGCTTCGGACTGTGTGGCATCCCCGAACAGTTGATTTTGGCGCTTCGGGACTCTGGCGTCCAATCCCTGACAGCCATCTCCAACAATGCGGGTGTTGATGATTGGGGCTTGGGACTCCTGCTGCAATCTCGTCAAATTTGCAGGATGGTCAGTTCCTACGTCGGTGAAAACGCCGAATTTGAAAGACAGTTCCTCGCTGGTGAACTTGAGCTGGAATTCACCCCCCAAGGGACGCTTGCTGAACGCATGCGTGCGGGAGGTGCTGGCATCCCAGGCTTCTACACCCGGACAGGCGTTGGCACAGTGGTGGCAGAGGGCAAGGAGCATCGGGAGTTTGACGGCTTGACGCACATACTTGAAGAGGGCATTCGAGCGGATCTGGCACTCGTCAAGGCATGGCGGGCCGATGAGGTCGGAAACCTCGTCTTTGCGAAAACAGCGCGTAACTTCAACCCCGCTGTCGCCATGTGTGGTGCTGTGACCGTCGCCGAGGTGGAAGAAATCGTCCCTGTAGGCACCTTGGATCCAGATCAAATCCATATTCCGGGAATCTACGTTCATCGCATTGTCCAGACGGTGCCAGAAAAGCGAATTGAGCAACGGACCACTTCACCCAGCTGATAGGAGCCGGATGCTGCAGAAACATACAATCGACCGATCAGCGAGAATAGCTGCCATAGACCGTCAACTTCCACGTTGGTCCTGATCCCCGAGAGCCCCTCGGGCGACGAGAAGAGAGTCTGGAGTATCCCATGTACCGCCCCCTACACCACCTCACAGCCATCATGAATGCCGTCAGACGACCTCAAACAGGCTGGGTCATTGCCGCTGCCTGTCTGATGTCCACCTCCGCCCTCATGGCGAGTGGATCCCTCCCGCACATTATGAGGCCCGAGTATTTCAGCCGTGATCTCCTTCTCTTCATCGAAGGCCTCGATCTCTCAGATGAGCAGCAAGTGATCTGCGAAATGGTCTTTGAAGACTATGAACGATCCTTCAACGAAGGCGTTGACAACATGAAGCAACAGGTGGAAAGCGTTGCTGATGCCGTTCAACAACATGGCGATGACAAAGATGCCATTGTTGCGGCCGTACTCATGCCGATCGAAGGCTGGGCCCGACAACGCGATGTCCTCGGGCATCAACTTGTAGAAAACATCCGTGTGATTCTTGATCAGGATCAACAGCGTGCCTGGACTGCATTCAATCGACGACTCGACAGAGAGAAGCAGCTTCCTCAGGGCACTCTCTCGGGCGAATCGACCAATCTGCAACACGTCATGCGTGACATGGCCCTATCACCTGCTGAAGGCTCCCCCGCAAGTGAGGCGATGCTCCGGTGGGAATTGGCCCTGCATGAACAACTCATTGCGCGGACGGCCGCAAGCGGCGAAGGACTCAGAATTCTGGATCAGATCAGAAGCGGCAGTGCAACGACAGAAGACATCAATCGTCGGCGACGCGAGTTGGCAGCAAGGGTTGAAGTGCGAGACGTCACGGACACTTCAATTGAAGAAATTGCCGCACTCCTCGGAGATCAAGGCAGCGCCTTTCGTGAGAAGGCCCTGATGATTGGCTATGGACGGATCTACCGACCGTCCGCCGTAGCGCGTCTTTTTGACAACGCGATGAAGAGCGACAAAGTCACATCAGATCCCGCCTTGCTGAATGCCGTCCGTGAGTTGTATGGGCAGTACAGAGACGAACTGGGCGAATTGCAGGAAGAGTTGCTCCGCGTCACCCGGATTTGGGAACCGGAGTTGGAATCGGCCAAGATCGAAAATCGCGCTCGTCAGGTTGAGGGCCTCTCGAGACTTCGCCCCGAAGATCCGACCCGCGAACTTCATGCTGAAAGACGCACATTGGATCATCGCTATGCACAAATGCTCAGAGATCTATTAGGCGATGACATCTTCTCCTCCCTTGATGGGGCGACACGGTTCATCCCGCGATCTCGTCCTCAGGATCCTGGCGAAGGATTGCGTGGTGACCCCAAGGGCAATGGTCGCCTCTCGCCCACCGGCACTGGCTCGCAAAGTTCCGGCTCGAAGCAGAAGAAAGGCACTGACAAAAACACCATTGGCCGTAGCACCGGTTCTTCAAGCCCTCAACCACGAGGCGACGACTGAACAATGGACCGTGATCCCACCCAATTTGAGGAAGTGGCTCCAGAACAAACGGAGGAGACGCTGACTGCAAGTCGAACGATCGATGAAGAAGCGGCCGCAATACGTGAGCGGGCTTCAGCGCTGGGCCTGCAGTGGCATGAACGAACTGTAGAAGCAGATCCGGATGCAGTCGCAAAAGTCGAACCTGATGTGGCTGTTCGTTTGCGCATCGTCCCAATCGCTGTCCGCAATGATCAACTGATCGTCGCGATGTTCGATCCTCTCGACACTGAAGCTGCAGATGAAATCGCCATCCTCACGGGAATGCCTGTCGAGCGTGAAGGGGTAGAGCCTGCGATCTTTGCAGAACTCCTGCGTCGACACTATGGAACGACTGCCTCCAAAATGGCTGACCTACTCGGCGGACAGACTGAAGCTGA
>JAKVBW010000135.1 GCA_022446945.1 Phycisphaerales bacterium
CTTTCTCATTCGCTGAGAGGTTGTCGTAGGGGGTTGTCTTGGTGTGTCCTGTCCGTTCGCAAAACTTCCGAAGCTGCCTGGCATACCACGTATTCAGCCTCCGTCCGTTACGGGTCCAAGGAATGATGGCACCCGATCCGATGCCGATTGAATGATCGGGAATGACCAGATCAATGTCATAGGTCCGCTGCGATCCCAGACCTTCACAGTCAGGGCACGCTCCATGCGGGGAGTTGAATGAGAAGAAACGCGGTTCAAGTTCTTCGATGCTGCACTCAGGATGCTTGGGGCAACTCATCTTGCTGCTCCAGGTTGTGGTCTCCCATTGCTCGCCATTCTGGCGTACGACATGAAGGATGCCATCTCCTGTGCGTAGCGCCGTTTCGACCGAGTCCGCGAGACGGCTGCGCGATGATTCGCCCTTCAGGACGATCCGATCGACGATGGCATCGATGTCGTGGCGTTTGGTCTTGGCGATTCCGAGGGGGTTTTCATCCGAAGACGCCAAGGCCGACCGTATATCGATGATGTCGCCGTTGACTCTGGCGCGGACGAATCCTGATGCCTGCAGATCTCGCATGACATCTCGGTGGTAGCCCTTTCGTCCCCGAATGACGGGCGCGCAGAGCATGATGCGCGTGCCGGAGGGCCAGGTCGTCAGGCGATCGATGATGTGGGAACTGCTTGTCCGCTCAATCGGATTTCCGCAGGTCTGTCGTCCAGTCCTTGCCCAGCAGGTGGCATGTCCGCAACGCGCATAGAGGAGTCGGAGATAGTCATGAATTTCAGTTGTTGTCGCGACCGTTGACCGTGGTGTATGTCCCGCCCGACGCTGTTGGATGGCGATCGTTGGAGGAAGACCTTCGATCGACTGGATATCGGGTTTCCGCATTTGTTGGAGGAACTGTCTGGCATAGGCAGTCAGTGACTCCATGTACTTGCGCTGGCCTTCGGCGAAGATGGTGTCGAATGCCAAGGAGGACTTCCCAGATCCTGAGACTCCCGTCACCACCACCATCGTGTCCCGTGGAATGCTGACATCTATCCCCCTCAGATTGTGCTCGCGTGCGCCGATCACGACGATGGAGCGTTCGTCGGATTGATGCGCGGCCATCGGTGATCTCAGCCCAAATCTCGTCGTTGAAAGAGGACGATGCCCACGCAGACGGCTGCTGCTGCATAGAGGATTCCGTATGTCATGGACTTGATCAGGTAATCCGAGGGAATGCTGACGCCCTGTGTCACGGCATCGGATAGCCAGAGAATCTGGAAGTTAGGCAGCATCGCGTAACCGATATTCATGAGTGACCAGCCGAGCAGTTCTGAAGTGTTTGCCATCTCTGTCAGCGGAACCGTGGCTCGTTCCACAGTTGTCATGTTTTCTGTGATTTCGCCTGTTGTTCGATGGATCGAGTCGACAACTTCGACTGATTCGACAAGCCCTTTTTCCGAAGCTCTTGCGAGCCATTCCGATTCCATTCCTCTGATCGATCTTCCGAAGATCCAGTCTGAAAGCAGACCGAGTACGAACAGGCCGATCGTGGCAGCAAGTGTCATCAATTGGCCCAGCCGTGTTGAAACTGTCACAGCGATTGCAGCCAACATTGCCACACATGTCGTCAAAGCGGCGACCGCCAGCCAGAGGTTGCCCTTGAACGAAAGTCCAAGATCCTGTTGGGCGAACTCGGCATCGAAATTTAAAGAGACGCCGTAGGAGACTGCGAGTACAGGAAGCGCCAATATCAAGGCGGTACTTGTAAAGGACATGCCGTAGAAATAGTTGCACCAGACGGCAGCGGCAGCAGTGAGCACTGCGCCGCCGATTCCGAAGACAACGACCGGAACATGGATGGGATCTCGCACTGTCTGGATCACCGCATGCATCTCGACCAGCATGAAGACGAGTGTCATGATCATGCAGGCAACCAATAGCGAGCCCAGAACACCGAGGAACTTGCCGATCATGAAGATCGGTCGTCCGACTGGCTTGGAGACCACTGTGAGTGCGGTGCGATTGGCGATTTCTCGTCCGAGCACACTGGTTGCGAGGAAGGCGGCCAGAATCGCACCTGCAAGGAAGACTGTTGCCAGCCCCAGATCCACGAGCATGCGTTGATCATCACCCATGGTGAAGGCCGCCAGCGGGTTGCTCAATACCAGCATCACCGAGGCCGCAATCACCACCACGAGCACCACAGGCTGCCTGAGGCTCTCGAAGAAGGTGTTCCGTGCAATGGCCAGGAGTTGAGGAAACATGCAGAGGGGGGCATCCTATCGGGTACAGCGAGACCTTCGACGGTGCTCTGCCAGACGAGGTTCGTCCGATCCTGATATTTTGCCATTCCTGCCTGAACGTCGTGGGCAGGAGGCTCGTATCAGCCTTGGGACCGAAGACAGACAGTGTGGAGCAGTTCCAGAGACCCTCATGAGAGTAGACCATCTGGCATATCAACGGGCGACCAATGTCGCTGGATTTGGATTCCTGATCCAGGCTGGCTTTGGGAGTGTTTTGCTAGTGCTCGGTTTGGCACTGAATGACACGGCCAGTGTGGTCGCCTCAGTCTGGACACTGGCGGCACTCGTCGTCTGGATCGGGCTGCTCATTGTCTTCTTCCAGCATCGCCTTGAGCGACTGGAGTCTTTGGAGGCCGACACCCTCCAGCAGACAGCAGGTGAAACAGCGCTGTTTGACGAGAGTGGCGGCGTTGCGGCACGTCGTCTTCGGATGTTGTACCGCTGGGTGTTGCCGGGGTTGAGTCTGATTCAGGTTGTCGTACTCGGAGTGGCGGGGTGGCTCATCTTGTCAAGGCTGAGTGATGCGCAAGCCATGGAGGGTGTTGAAGACTTCGCAATGACTGTTCATCGCGGATGGATGGTTGCCGTTTGTCTATCTTTCTCGGTCGTCTCCTTCATCTTTTCGAGATTCCTAGCAGGCATGGCCGAGTTGGACGTCTGGCGCAATCTCCGTGCGGGTGCCGGCGTCATGGTCGGGAATGCACTCGTCTTCTTAGTTGTTGCCATTGGCGTTGTTTTCCGCTTCTTTGAGTTGCCGGGTGTTCTGGTTGGTGTGACATGGGCGATCGGGATATTCATGTTTGCAGTTGCCATTGAAACACTGCTTTCAGGCATCCTGAATGCTTATCGACCCCGTGTTGCAGGCGAGTTTCCACGTGCTGCATTTGATTCAAAATCACTCAGTCTTCTGTCTCGACCTGATTCGTTTGTCAAATCGCTAAACGAAGCGGTCAATTATCAGTTCGGCTTCGATATTTCGAATTCATGGGGATACCGGCTCATCCTCAGAAGTGGCATATGGTTGGTTGTCTTGAGCATTGTTTCGCTCTTGGCGATGAGCATGTTTGTCGTTGTTGATGGGCGTCAGGAAGGGTTGAGACTTCGTGCTGGTCGGCTGATCGAGAGCGATGGCCATCTGGTGAGAGATTCGGGCGCATTCTGGAAACTTCCTTGGCCGTTTGAGCAGTCTGAAGTCTTCGATGTGTCGACCATCCGATCATTGCCTATCACGCCTTCGGAAGTTGGCGAATCGAACTATGACGATTGGAACAAGCTTCCCAAACTTGTTCACAAGAGCCCAGACGAGATGTTCGTCTGCAGGCCATCGGCACTGGATGAATCAAACGCGGACGCACTTCTCGAAGATCTGGAAGCAGCTGGTGAAGATGTCATCGTCGACGCACGATGGGCGTTGGTGCGGCTTCGATTTGAGATGGCATGGCGGGTGCGGGGCGGGGAAGGCGTCGAGGGTGGAGGACTTCT
The DNA here is from genome assembly GCA_022446945.1 of Phycisphaerales bacterium. GTDB lineage: Bacteria > Planctomycetota > Phycisphaerae > Phycisphaerales > SM1A02 > UBA12567. The sequence goes on from JAKVBW010000135.1 coordinate 3,778, forward strand.
TCAGTATCTTGAGTTCGGATCCGATCAGAAGCCTGGAAGACAGACTTTCACGAACCGTGAGCGCATCCTCCAGTCCATTGGAATGGCTGAAGCCACTGCGACATTGTCTTCCTTGAGCCTCGATGAAGTCTTGACCAGTCGCCGTGGTGAGCTTGGCACAATGCTTGCGGCAGGCATTCAACGCCGACTGGATGAATTTGACGCAGGCATCGAGATCGTTTCCGTGGACGTTCCGATTGTCGCGCCTCCGAAGGATGCTGTTCAGAGTTTCGAAGATTATCCCGTCGCGATTCAACAGGCTGATCGCTCCATCGCCGATGCTGAGCGTCGGCGTGGCACGATGTTGACCGAGGTAGTCGGCGATGTTCGTTATGTTGATGAGGTCGTCGAGGCCGTTGATGGCGTGATCGATCAAAGAAGATTGGCAGAACAACAGGAAGTTGACGCTGCTGATGGATCGGGCCTTTCCGAAGCGATTGCCAATGCCGAGGCGCTCATCCGAAGAGGAGGTGGATCGGCTTACAGGTTGATCGCAGATGCAGAA
>JAKVBW010000136.1 GCA_022446945.1 Phycisphaerales bacterium
GATTGATGCCAATGGCACCGAATATGTTCCTCAGGGCTATGAGATGAAGGACAACACCAAGACCTACATCACATTCAATGTTGCGGTACCGAGATGGCGAGACATTCGAAGACGCCCACGACGTGGTACCAATGACATTTTGAATCTCATCTTCATCGTCCCGGTCGGAACCCGGCTCGACCACCTACTCTTCAATTCCGAACGCCTCGGATTCTTTGAGAATGTGATCGTCGAACCGCCCAGCATGCGATAGAGGTCTTCGATTGAAGGCCCGTCAAGCGACGGGCATTGCAATCAGGACTTTGCCGTCTCGGGCGACTCAAGAAGCCTTTCGACCCAGTGGATATCAAAATCGTGTGCGACAAATGGCTCTGCCTGCAGCAATCTTGCGTGCAGCGGAAGTGTTGTCTTGATGGGACCAACCTTGAATTCCGCAATCGCCGATCGCATGCGTGCGATGGCCTCATCACGATCCCGGCCATGAACGATCAGCTTCCCGATCATCGAATCATAATTCGGCGGAATGCGATAGCCCGGCCTCACATGCGTGTCGACCCGCACACCAAATCCACCAGGAATGTTGAACTCCTCAACAAGACCTGGCTGCGGCATGAATCCTCGGTCAGGATCTTCTGCGTTTACGCGGCATTCGATCGCATGGCCTCTCAGCGCAACATCATCCTGAGAGATTGACAGACGCTCCCCTGCTGCGACGCGGATGGATTCCTTCACGATATCGACGCCGGTAATCAATTCCGTGACAGGGTGCTCCACTTGAACACGTGTATTGACTTCAAGCATGTAAAAATGCTGCTCGTGATCCATCAGAAACTCGACAGTCGCAGCGCCGCTATACGAGGCATTGCGAATCAATGCGGATGCGGAGTTGCAGACACGGTCACGAATCTTCGCATCGACGCCGGGTGCCGGGCCCTCTTCAATCAATTTCTGGTGGCGCCGTTGAGAGGTGCAATCGCGGTTGTAGAGATGAACCGCCTGGCCATGCTTGTCTCCAATGCACTGAACCTCCACATGGCGGGCCGCTTCAAGAAACTTCTCGACATAGACCGCACCATTTCCGAACGCAGCCTCAGCTTCCTGTCGTGCGGAAGCAATGCCTTCGACGAGTTCCTCATCGTTCCTTGCAATGCGCATCCCTCGGCCGCCACCGCCTGCAGCAGCCTTGACAATGACCGGGAAACCGATCGACTTTGCCACCTCAACTGCCTCATTCGGATCCTCAATGGCATCATCGCTGCCCGGGAAGATCGGTGTTCCAGCTTCTCTGGCCATCCGCTTGCATGAGATCTTGTCACCGAGGAGCGCCATCGCCTCCGGGCTTGGTCCAATGAACTCGATATTGCAATCGCGACAGACTTCTGCAAACTGCGCGTTCTCTGACAGGAATCCATACCCAGGATGAATGGCATCCGCATTCGCCGTCTCGGCAGCCGAGATGATGCGGTCGATTCTGAGATAGGAATCCGCTGCAGGACCGCGACCGATGCAGACACTTCGGTCTGCTTGTTCAAGCCAGGGACCACCACGATCTGCTTCGGAAAACACGCAGACCGTTTCGCATCCCAGTTCGCGCGCCGCGCGAATGATGCGAAGAGCAATTTCCCCTCTGTTGGCGATCAGAATGCGTTCGAACATATCAATGTGTCCTCAGGCCGGGCGCACCAGCATCAACTCCTGACCGAACTCGACGGCATCTCCGTTCTTGACGAGGATTTTTTCTACAGTCCCGGAGACCTCTGATTTGATTTCATTGAAGATCTTCATGGCTTCAAGTAGACACACGACATCGCCTTCTGCAATGCTTCCCCCCACGGAGATGAAGGGATCAGCATCTGGCGTTGGAGCCGAGTAAAACGTCCCCACCATCGGACTTTCGACAGCGGTCAGTCCTGAACGATCATCTCCACTGCTCTGAGGCGCAGGTGCAGAAGAGGTTGTTTCTGGAACAGAGGCGGCTGCAGGTGCTGGCGTCGGCGCAGCTGCACTAGGGGGCGCAGCTGCCACTTGCTGAATCTGCGGTGCCGAAAGATGGTTGGGCCGATGTAGCGTGACCTGCTCTTCGCTGTCTCTGAGATCCATCTCAGTAAGGTCATTCTGGACCATCAACTTGACCAGTTCCTTCAATTTGCGGATATCGATCATGACTCAATTGCTCCTGTCGGAATCGGGAGGATGGCAGTCTCAAGCCGCTTGTCGAGCGCCTCGGAAAGAACCTCCGGTCCGGTCTCCGTGACAAGAATGTCGTCTTCGATGCGCACACCTCCGATGCCTGGCAGATAGATGCCTGGTTCGATGGTGACGACCATGCCTGTTTCTAATACTGATTCGGTGCCTGCACGCCCCATGAACGGGCGTTCATGGACATCACGTCCCAATCCGTGACCCACACCATGGGCGAACTGATCGCCCCAGCCTGCAGCATCGATGACCTGGCGTGCTGCGGCGTCCACCTCGGTACCAGTCGTACCCGGCGTGCATGCCGCAATGGCCGCCAATTGCGCTTCAGCAACCACGTTGTACATGCGTGCCATCTGTTCATCCGGCTCGCCTAGGAAGAAGGTCCGGGTGAGATCGCTGCAAAGCCCATTGACACGCGCTCCCCAATCAATCAGCAAGACGCCCGTGTCGACAGGATGAGACCCCGGAACATGGTGGATCACGCTGGCATTCGCGCCGCTGCCGACAATGGGCTCAAAAGCTTCTGACTCAGCACCCCTTCTTCGCATCTCGTAAATCAGGCGCGCTGCTACCTGGCCCTCAGTCATCCCCAGCCTGAGCGCATCAAGCGTGTCATGCAGCGCTTCCTGCTGAACAACGATTGCCGCGCGAATAGCGTCGATTTCTTCCGGCGTTTTCCGTTGGCGATGGGTGTCCATCAACCCTGATACAGGGGTCAGCGCGATGGGATCAAATGCTTGCCGAAGTTGTTCCGACTCAGCCAGCGTGACCTGCTCAGACTGAACTGCGAGGGACTCACAGTCATCTTCAACGAGAATCTCTCCCATACGCTTCAACTGCTCAGGGCGATTGCCGATGGCGATCTCAAACTTCTCACTTGCCAACCATGGTTCGAGATATTCCTCATAGCGCCGATCGCTGACCAGTACCGCCCGGCGGGGCGTGATCAACAAACGTGTGTCGTGGCCAAAGCAGCCAGCAATACAGCGAATGTCTTGATCCCCCTGAACGAGAAGGGCCGTCAGGCCCCGTCGCTCCAGATCAAGACGGATCGCTGCGAGTCGACCGGTGATCCGATCGCACTCGACCTCAGATAGGCTGTGATGCTGAATCGCCGTCATGGGCGGGGAGTATATCGATCTGACGGGGATCTGTAGACATCATGCGGCGATCATCCGCAAACGTGCATCCGTCAAGCCGGAGATTCCCAATCATCCATTGATCGAGGAGGGTCCAGAATCGTCTTGGCGACCACAGCCTGATGCCATGGATGAGCGCGTCTGGGAGCAGAATCTGCCCCATGCTGACTGCTTGGCGGGGTGGCTGCAGCGGGTATGGGGGATTGAGCAGGTTCAGAGGACACCCTTTCCCTCTGGCCAGCAGATGGGGAGGCTTGAGGACGCCCAGAATGCCGGGGAAGACCTGTCCCCCGATCGATCGGCGGCTTGGCGGGGCCTATGCCAGCGTTTTTCTTCTTACCTAATGCACCAACCCACCCACCAACCACGGAGAGCAGCAGCACACCACCAAAGATGAGATCTAGGAAATCCACGCCGGCAGTGTACACGGCCAAACAAAACGATCATTCCGGTGCGGGCACCAACCATCTGGATCCGTCACTGCGCGAGCCCCATTCGAATGCCGTCCCGAAGACCTCACCCAGACGCACTGGCTCCAGAACCTCCGAAGCAGGTCCAGCAGCCACCACCTTGCCCGCATCCATCAGCCAGGCGTCATCAGCCCGGCTCGCCGCAATCGATAGATCGTGGACCGCAACCAGAACAGCGCCTCCGCTCTCTGCATGTTCACGCATGCACGACCACCACACATCGGCCCAGTGATGATCCAGAGGTGCCGTCGGCTCATCAAGAACGAGCAACGCATCACTTCGGGATTGCGCCAACACGCGCGCGGCGTGCGCACGCTGGGCCTGGCCCACCGAGCAGGTTTGCAAAGGTGCGTGTCTCTGCGCGGAGAGGCCCATGCGTTCAATCGCCTCATCCACTGCGACTGCATCA
>JAKVBW010000137.1 GCA_022446945.1 Phycisphaerales bacterium
CCGACGAGTGGGCCGTTGCTTTCAAAACTCGGCGTGATGAAGTGCGGTGATCCACCGCTTACGAGTACCCCGCCACCGTACATCAATGCATCGATCTTGTTGTTCTGGAAGACGCAGTTATTGATGGTCGGACTCGACCCTTGGATGATCAGGCCGCCTCCGCCGTCTCCTTCACCGATGCCGCCTGTGAACTTGATGTCCTGCAGGATGGTGCTGCTCGTTTCGCCGTTGCGGCAGGCGATGAGTCGATGCGTGTGGTCGCCCTTGATCTTGGTGTATGCAATGTTCGGGCCTATGTGCTGGCCCTTGAGCGTGATCGCCTTGCCGCGCATGTCGATCTCCACTCCCTCTTCATAGACCTCGTCGGTGAGGTTGATGACGTCGCCGTCATCAGCGGCGTCGATCGCGGCCTGGATGGAGGAGTAGTCACAGCCCGAGGCGCAGACGGTGATGGTCTCGGCGTGACTCGGAAGTGTGATGAATGACAGGGCGACTAACGTGATGTGCGTACGCATCTGAAGACCTTTCTCCCCAGAATGGTCCGTAACTCTCTGAATCACCGCTCAAGTTTAGTGAGGCCACTTGGGTGTTCGATCCAAAAAGTCGAGAAAAGAAAAACGACCCTTCTGGGCCGTACTTCATCATAGATTCAAGCGGGTGAAGGGGTTCGAACCCTCGACATTCAGCTTGGGAAGCGGAAGGTCCCGTCCCGAAATCGCGCTCTTCGTGTCTCTGACGGGGGTCATCCCATGCGTTTGTTGCATCTGTTGCGCGTAGATGCGTGGTGACGCGTAGTGGGGGAGTCAGAGGCATGGTCCCCATGCACTGAGGAGTTCGAGAAGATCCTTCGGACGAGAAGCTGATTCGAATGCCGGGCGCGGACCCCTGGTGTCCGCCGTCCGTCTGACTGCGAGCGTGCTCTCGTCAATAGGCGGTGATCAGCGCCGCCACCTCGTCATCAAGCGATTTCGATTCAAGGTGCGACGCCTCTGCCGCCTTCACTCGCAGGTAGGCCTCTGCAAGTCCGTCACCAAGTACGTCGAGCAGGACCTGGTCCTGTTGAAGATTGGCGAGTGCCTCGGAAAGCGTCCCTGGAAGCAGTTCGATACCCTCGACCGAGCGTTGCTCCTCACTGAGTCGTCCGGCATCACATGCGATGGGTTCAGGCAGGGTGAGATGTCGCTGAATTCCGTCAAGCCCTGCTCCAATGAGGCCTGCCAGGCTCAGGTATGGATTGGCGGAGGCATCAGCCACCTTGAGTTCGATGTTGGTTGGTCCGCCACTTCGCATCGAGGGGACGCGGAGTGCAGCCTCCTTGTTGTCATGGCCCCAGACACGGTAGGCGCCAGACCAGGTGCTGGGTCGAATGCGTCGGTACGAATTTGTCGAGGGGGCGGTGAGTGCACAGAGTGCCGGGAGGTGATGCAGGACTCCTGCCAGGAAGGCACTGCTCTGTTGGCCGAGCGACGATCCATCCGAGGTCAGGTTTTCTCCGTCATGCCAGAGGCTGAAGTGCATGTGCCAGCCATTACCCGCTTCTTCAGCAAAGACAAGGGGCAGGCAAGTTCCGATCAGGTCGTGATGCATCGCCGTTGCTGCGATCGTTTCCCGCACGGCGACGAAGCGATCTGCAATGCACAGTGGGGGACCATGTGTCGTGACCAGCTCGAACTGGCTCAAGCCGGCCTCTTTCAGCATCGTCTCGACAGGTATGCCCTGCATCTCAAGATTTCCGGCGATCGCATCAAGAACGGGACCTCCAGCATCCAGGCCATGGACGGACCCGTAGTGGGACAACTCGAAGTGTTCGAGGCCGGCTTCTGTGTCGCGCAAGAGCATGAACTCATGCTCGAACGCCACTTCCATTGCGAGTCCAAGTGCATCCAGTCGTCCGAGCTGACGGGCCAATGCGGAACGTGGGCAGTACGGCCACGGCGAACCCGACTGTGTCACGAATGATCCCATCACCGCAGCATGCGCAGGCTCCCATGGAAGTTGTCGAAAGCTCTGGAGATCGGGTACCAGCCAGACCTGTCCGACAGGACCGATCGGCAATGAGGCGACACCCACATCTTCATGAACAGGGACCGCCTGGACACCGCTCGCGAGTCCGATGCCCGACGCTTCGACATCACACATGCGGTTCGCGCGAACCGCCTGCGCGCGGTAGGCCCCTCCATTGTCCACCCAGCCGATTCGGACATACTGAACACCTGTCTCCTGAATGCGATCGGCGAGTTCGTTGGGGGAGTGGTTCATGAACGAGAAGCCTCTCGTTGATTGCGACTGGAGCCGGTGCTTGTAGCATAAGCCCTGATCCGCAACTCAGCTCTCTCGCGTACATCGGGACGCAGGAGACCCGCGGCCCCATCCCGCACCTGGCCATCTGATGACCTCTGGGCAGGATTCATCAAGGAATCTGGAGCATGCCATGGGTTTGTTGCATCTGTTGCGGGTTGATGCATGGTGGGAGTGATGAAAAGCGCCCCGCTCGAGGCGGGGCACTTGTGGTTCAGTTACTGGAACTCTGCAAGCGGCTTATTGGCAGATGCCCCAAGATCCGAGGAGGATGGCGAGGTCGGCACCGTCCACGTCACCGTCACCATCGAAGTCTGCCGGCGAAAGGCTGCCGCTGCCCCACGCGCCGAGCACGACAGCGAGATCCGAACCACTTACGAAGCCGTCTCCGTCAAGGTCGGTGGGGCAGTCGGGTTCCGTCTCACAACCGTCCGGGAGACCGTCGCCGTCCTCATCGCTGCATTCATCACTGAAACATGATCCTGGACTGGCTTCGTAATTGCCGGCAATCTGATCAGGTGCGTTGGCACAAACCACGCTGTTCGTCACCTCCAGCACGCCGGACTCCTCGACAAACACGCCGCCACCTGAAACAGTTGCCAGGTTGTCAAAGACAACGCACTCGCTCAATACGAGCAAAGCGTCGGCGCCCACGGCAACTGCGCCGCCATATTCAGCGCTGAAGTTGCTCATTGCGCACTGATGCATCGAGACGAAGCCACTTGCGATGTTCAGGGCTCCTCCGCTTGTCACCATCGTCGAACCGTTGCCGTTGAATGGCTCGGAATCCAGTGGGCCAAGAAGTGTGAGCCCCTCGAATACGACCATGCCATCGTCAATGTCATTTGCCACAACGAAGATAGAGTGGGCATCATCCGTTGCGCGCAGCGTGACAGTGCCATCGGCGATCATCGACAGGGGGGCGGTGTCGATCTGGATCGGACCGTCCGTAATCAGATACTCGCCGGCAGCAAGAATGATCGACTGGCCTGCCGTTGCGCCATTGATCACCGACTGCAGATCATCATCAGGTGTCACGTACCACTCGGTGTCAGGGTCGCAGCCATCAGGCGTGCCATCATTGTCGGAATCGTAGTTGTCGTCGTGGCCGCTGCAGATGTCATCGCAGTCTGCCGTGCCGTCTCCGTCTGTATCGCCGCAAAGAACGCTGATGCAGTTCCCCCCACCGTCAGCAAACGCCTGGTCGTTCGTGTGCTCTGGAGAGTTCTCGCACATGGTGCAGTCGCTCAGGGTGGGCAAGCTGTCCAGGCTGAACAAGCCACCGCCCGAAACCCCCGCATGATTGTTGGAGATCGTGCAGAAGCTGAAGACCGCGTCGCTGCCACTGGCGTTGTAGATCGCACCTCCGGCCAGATCAGCGGTGTTGTCCGTGAAACTGCAGCTATTGAAGGTCGGCGAGCAATTGTTGTTGAAAACGCCGCCACCCCACTCGGGCGTCATGTTGTTGGAGAATACGCAGTTGTTGAGCGTCGTCTGGACGCTTCCATCGCCAAACGGCCTGTTGTTGAACAAGCCGGCGCCGCTCAAGGCAGAGTTGCCGGTGAACGTGCAATCATTGGCGGTGACCAGGCTGGTGAGGCTGTACATCCCGCCGCCACCTGTGGTGGTTGAGGCATTGCCCGTGAAGTTGCAGCCATCCATCATGATCGTAGAGCCATTGTTGTAGAGTCCGCCACCCGTACTGCTCGATGTGTTCTGCGTGAATTGACAGTCGTGCAGCGTGATGATGCTCGTTTGTTTCGTGTGCATCGCGCCGCCGCTGCCGGTTGTCGTGGTGTTGTTCGAGAACACGCATGTGTCAATGAGAGTCGTGCTGCCTACGTTTGCAACCGCACCGCCATCCTTTGTCGCTCCGTTCGATGAAAAGGTGCATGCGTTGAGCTCGGCCGAACT
>JAKVBW010000138.1 GCA_022446945.1 Phycisphaerales bacterium
GGGCCTGAGAGGAGCTGCATGCCTAGCTTCAGGATAGCCCTGCTCGTGACATCAGCGTGGACCCCATTGGCGATTGCTGATTCCGCACCGCCACGGATGGGTGAGCCACTTGCTGGGCTGACAGCCTCTGAATTGGTCCGTTTCGACTTGGGCCGTGTGCAGTACGAGCGGAACTTCTCGGCTGAAGACGGTCTTGGTCCTGTCTTCAATCAGACTTCATGCGCCTCCTGTCACAACGCTCCTGTTGGCGGACCTGGAGCTCAACAGGTGACGCGGTTCGGTCGCATGGACAAGAAGGGGGGCTTTGACCCTCTTTCTGAACTCGGGGGCTCATTATTCAACGCCAACTCACTCAGCGAGGAGTGTGCGGATGAAATTCCCGCAATCGCAAATGTGACAACACTTCGTGTCACACCCGGCGCATTGGGATTCGGTCTGCTGGAGGCCATTCCTGATGCCGATATTGTCGCGGTGGCTGCTGCTCAGGATGAGAGTGTGCGAGGTGTCGTTCGATGGACCGAGGCGCTCGAAAAACCTGGTGTATCCAGAGTCGGCAAGTTCGGTTGGAAGGCGCAGTTGCCGACCATCTTGTCATTCAGTGCTGATGCGTCGAATCAGGAACTAGGCTTGACGACCCGTTTGCTTCCAGATGAGAATCCTCCGAAGGGCGATGAGAGTCTTCTCGCCCTGTGTGATTCCGTGCCAGATCCAGAAGACATTGCTGATGCGGAAGGTTTCGAGTTTCTCGATCGCGTTACTGACTTCCAGCGATTCCTCGCAGCACCTCCTCAAATGCCGCCTACTGGCATGACGGGAGAGACAGTCTTCAACGCCGCTGGCTGCGGAGCTTGCCACACTCCTCAATTCACGACTGCGGATGATGCTTCGCTGGAAGGGGCTATTCGGAACAGGACGATTCGCCCCTATGGCGATTTTCTGCTGCATGACATGGGAGCTGCTGCAGATGGGATTGCAGATGGGCCGGCAGGCGTGCGTGATATGCGGACACCGCCTCTCTGGGGAGTTCGAACGCGCAATCCGATGTGGCACGACGGACGTGTTCTCGGAGGGACATTCGAAGAACGCGTGCGTGAAGTCATCGATCTGCACGGTGCAGCTTTGAGTCAAGGCCAGGCGTCTGCGAGTGCATTTGATGCGTTGACTCCATCGGATCAATCTGCTCTCATTGCATTTCTCGACTCACTTGGACGTGCAGCATTCGATGGGAATGGTGACGGCCACGTCGATCTGTTCGATTTCTACGGAGTCAACGGTTTCATGACATGCATGGGTTCAAGTATTGGTCCAGATGACCCCTGTGCGGTACATGACATCGATGTCGACGGAGATGTCGATCTTGATGATGTCACCGAGTTTGCCACTGAGTTTGACGATGGCTGGTTCGACTGCAACGAAGATGGCATCCATGATCTTGTCGAAATCGCCGCAGGTGCTGCAGATATTGATTTCGATGGGGTCCCAGATGATTGTCAGGCCTGCGTTGCAGACATTGATGATTCCGGTGATGTCAATACCGATGATCTGCTGACATTGCTTGCTGAGTGGGGGCCCTGCGCGAGTGGATGTGGTGGTGATCTGAACTCCGACGGGGTAGTGGGAGTGGACGATCTGCTTGTTCTTGTGGGTTCATGGGGGCCATGTGAGTGAATCAAGAAACAGGACAAATCATGAAGTCGATCAGTAGCCTGCTTGCGTTTGGATTGTTGTGCTCTGCGGCCTCTGCTCAGAACTGGGTTGAGTATGAAGAGGAGACAACTGCAAGAATGCAATCCGACCCTTCGGTCGGCATATCTGACTCGCAGGAGAAGGACTACATCGTTGGCGATGTCGATCGTGATGGAGATGACGATCTCATCTGTGTAAGGAAAGAACCCTTCACATCGACCGGCCGCGACATCAACATTCTCTTCATTAACGAAAATGGTGTCCTTGTGGATCGGACCGCTGCATATGCCACGCAGTCCGATGTGGCTGGAGACAACGGATTTCTGACACCTACCAATGATCGTGATGTTGACTTGGTCGACGTCAACGGAGATGGGTGGCTTGATGTCGTAACAGCAACGACGCTGACAGACAATGATGCCAAGCACCTGTCCCATCCGCGTGTGTACATGAATCTGGGTGAGAACAATGGCCTCTGGCTGGGGTTCCGGCATGAAGACGCTCGGATGCCGCAGATGCATGCCACAGCAGGACCTAGGTTCTGTTCGGTGGCTTCAGGTGACATCGATGGCGACGGTGACATGGATCTCTACTTTGGAGATTACGACAGCGGTACTACTCAGATTTTCGACTACAACAACCGGCTTCTTATCAATGATGGAAACGGCTATTTCACTGATCAGAGCGAATCGCGGCTGACCTTCGAAATGCGAGAATCCGCTTTCGGTGCAGCAAGTGTGATTGTTGACATGAATGACGATGGTGTGCTCGATATTGTGAAGCAGACTTCGCTCAACCCGCCTCAACATATTGCTGTGACCTGGAATGACCCTAGCAACGAAGGTGTTTTCTCTGGTTATCAGATTGTGGATGAACTTGCGCCGTACTTCGTCTCAGTTGGTGATCTCAACGGCGACGGCATGCTTGACATGGTCATCTCTGATGACGGTGTTGATACCTACTATCTGAATCAAGGGAACGACAACAGTGGATATGCGCAGTTTGCGCAGCGGGCTTTCGATTCTGTGACAAATGGGTTTGGGGGTGATTCCTACATTGTTGATCTGAACAATGATGGACACAAAGATGTCTTGATCACCGATGTCGATGTCGATATTGCCGGGTGTTCTCGTTACACGCACATCATGCGAAACAGGGGAGAATCGCCTGAAGTCACGTTCTCCAGGGAGGACACAGGCATACCTGACAGCATGTTGCAGGGGGTGCATGACATCGGCTTGATCGATCTCAATGGCGATGGCTGGCTGGATATGGTGATCGGAAGATGCGATACGACGGAGATCTGGATGAACAGGCCTCCAACGGGCATCGTCTTCGCTTGGGATGGAGGTATACCCTCATACGTGTCGCCTGGAGAGGAGCGACCCGTTCAGTTCCAACTCCAGCCAGTCGGCGCCATCGAGGTTGCTTCAGGAAGCGGCGAATTGTTTGTGCGATCTCAGGGTGGCAGTTGGACATCCGTGCCGGTACAGGATCTTGGGGAGAACACGTATCAGGGCAATCTTCCAGCGGTTGCATGCGCTGAAGCTATCGAGTTCTATGCACGCGGCGAAGCAGTTGATGGAACGGCTTTCACGGATCCTGGCAGTGCGCCCGCAAGCGGTTACATCGCGGTCGGTGCTGATGGCACGGAAACACTGTTTCGTCTTGACTTCGAGGAACCTGCGACGGGCTGGACGATCGAGAACGACTCGAGCTTGACAACTGGCGCCTGGGAGCAGGTTGATCCGCTCGGAACACTTTTTGGGACCATTCCATCTCAACCGGAGGATGATGCAACCAATGGTGCAGATGCGGTGCAGTGTTTCATTACGCAGAATGGAACAGAGGGGGGCAGTGTTGGCGAAGCTGACGTGGATGGGGGGCCGACTTCTCTGATCTCTCCGAGTATTGATCTCGATGGAACGGACGGAACAGTCAGTTATGCCCGTTGGTTCTTCGACAGCGAATCCGAAGACAGCCTCATCACAGAAATCAGCAATGATGGAGGCGCGAGTTGGACATTCGTTCACGAGTCTTTTGGCACCAATGCAGCTTGGGAAACGGCCTCATTCCGTGTCGGTGATTACGTTGTTCCATCTTCTGAAGTCAGGGTCAGATTCATCGCGAATGATGGGTCAAGTCCATCCGTTGTGGAAGCCGGCATCGACAATCTCCAACTCGACATCTATTCATGCGATGACGAGCCGTGTGTCGGTGATGTTGATGGATCCGGAGAAGTCAATGTCGACGATGTCCTGATCATTCTTGGGTCCTTTGGTGAAGCGACCAACGGTCCCGCCGATCTGGATGGCGATGGTTTTGTCACGGTAAACGAAATATTGCTCGTCATCGGGGCATGGGGTCCCTGTGATCAGCCGTAACGATGCAGACAAATTCGGGCAATGGCAGAGTTTGACGGTCCCAATCCTGTTCAACGCGCCTTAGGAAGCTGCGCTGGAGTGGTTCCATTCGAGGGTATGTCAACTGGTATTCCGGGATCTGCAT
>JAKVBW010000139.1 GCA_022446945.1 Phycisphaerales bacterium
ATGATGGTGGTTTCAGGGCCATCCTGTGAAACAAGCATCAAGTTGCGTCCGTTGAGATCAATCGCGCCCACATAGGTGCCGGGCATCACCGTGATCGTGCTGCCATCGCCAACATTGGCAATCGCATCTTGGATCGATGTGAAATCGCCGCTAGCGCCCACGGTGACATTTGCTGGGGGCAAAGCGCCGTGGTCATGTTTGTGGGCATTGTGTACTTGCGCAGGCCCTGAGCTTGACGGCGTCTGGACGATGCACAGATAGGTGACGTTATTGGTATTTGCAGAACTTTCGCCACTCAGGGTGAACGTGTGATTGAATTCGTGCGATTGGCCCGGCGCAATCGAGACATCAAACGAGGTCATGGCCTGGCGGACAGTGTTGAATTGATGTTCGTTTGACTCTGGAAATCCCACTTCGTTGTAGCACTGGATCAGCTGGACGCGGACAGTGCCCGCATCGCCAGAAGCATCTCTGCCGATCGTGCCCATCAGTTTGTATTGGTTGCCGCTGACTTCTTCGCCTGCGAAGTCGATCGTCACATCCGTGGGTCGCGCCAGGCACGAATTGAGCCGTGAGTTGAGTTGGCTGTAGTTCGCGGCGACCGATCCATAGGATCCTGCCATGGAACTCCACCCATCCAACCAGACCGTCGGATATCCGCCGACGCTATAGAAATTCTGTCGTGCATTCCCCCAGGTGGTGGCATAGGCATCGCCGCCATGGATCATCGTGCCGATGATCTCATTCGGGCGGTCCTGTTGAAGGTTGTAGAGGGCCTCTCCGACATCTGGGCAGTAGCCGCACCAGGTGGCGGTGAATTCCTCTGCAATCACGATCCGTTGCGATGACAATGCAGTGCCAGCAACACACATGGACAACAGGACGCCTGTGGCAAGAGTGCAATTTGCACGCATGGCTCTACTCCTCTGTGCTCGTTGCCCAGCGAACAATGGCATTCCCCACGGGCAATGAAGGCCCCCTTCGAAGCATGCGATTGCTTCAGAAGGGGGGTCATCTCTCAGGTCTACTGGTCGTAATCCTCGTCCCAGGTCAGTCCACTCAGGAACTGGCCAATAGCGGGATCGGGACTATCCAATCTTGCGTTTCTGCGGAAGTCCGCATCTTTCATCATGTCGAGTTGGCCGGCTTCACCGGAAGAACTCGCGTTGTATCGGAGGGCGCACAGGAAGGCATCGCTGGAGTTGGCTGGCGAGCAGGAACTCGCATCGCCGGCACACTCGAACCAGTAGAGGGAGTCGAGTTTGCCCTGTGATGCGGGGTCATCGCCGGGCACAAGAAGCGACGGGATATGGGAGGGATAGAAACTTTCCTGTGTGCGGGTCGCACCATCGTTGTAGGTCACGATGCCAATCCACTGGTTGTCTTCCCCATAGAACTCATAGGCACGATTGCCGATGTCGTCACCGAGGGTGCCGCTGTGCTGATTGCCGTTTTCCACTGGGCCACGGGTGCCGATCATGGCAGCGGATGAACTCCGTGCCTTAGATCGTTCGGACCATTCGTCATCGACGCGGCCGCCGACGAGAGGCATCGTGAAGTAACTGGTATGGCACTGGCCGCCATCTTCGTCAAAGTCGACATACAGGTTGTAGTCCCAGTGCTGATCATCGGTACCTTCGGGCGGGTTCGGAAGATAGTCGTTATATCGATAACTTTCGTAGATGAACACGCTGTCATGAGGATCCGAAGGTGAAACCAACTCGGTCGTCGTGAAGAGGTTGTTCATCACGCTGGCGGAGAGCACGGCAGCAGTGTGATTGAATCCCCATGTGGGAACACCGCGATCCGCGACTTCCTTGAGGTTGCCATCGCCCACATCAACAGATTCGCGGTCGATGTGTGAGGGAAGAATGTAAGCGCCTTTGGTGCTAGCTGAGTAGCCTGCCCAACCGGTATGGAGTTGGCGCTGGGTGTTCTTGTCGACTTCCCTACGCGCGTTTTCCTGAGCGCGAGAGAGGGCGGGGAGCAGGATGCCCATCAGGATGGCGATGATGGTGATCACCACCAGCAGTTCGATCAGGGTAAATGCGCGTCGCGTGTTCATGTTCGGTCTGTCCTGTTCGGCCCTTCGGCCGTCTGGTCCAACCCCTCACCAGAGGAGCCGGCGTTTGCGTCTACGAGAGTACGTGTCATCCTTTGGACACAGCCGCCAAGAATAACACCACAACGCCCCACTGGCGAAGTGGCCGTCAAGCCTCCCGATCCCCCTCTCCTCAACTATACGGGAACAGAAGCCGGGTGCAAGCCAGCGTCCGTATATCTGGGCCTCTCTGTTCCCATAGAGACACGAAAAATCGACCTAGAGAGCAAAATCTCGCTGATATGTGCCCTGACAGGCTCTTGCGGTGAGGATCTGGGCCTCTTCCTCTCTCATGGGGCCCATGAGCAGGGTGGATCTGAGTAAAGAAACAGCCGGGTCCGACGCTGTGGCCGGACCCGGCTGGTGATTGATCGATGACGTCGATGATCCCCACCATCAGTGGTGGAGCCAAGCGTCTGGGAAAGATCAGCAATCCGAGCCGAAGGCAGCAATGACTGCGAGGATGTCGTCGACACCACAGATGCCATCACCAGTGACATCACCTTCCGAGCCGCCGAATCCAGAGACGACAGCCAGAATGTCATCGACATTGACAACACCATCGCCGTTGACGTCCTCAGGGCAACCCGTCTGACCACAATCGGGAACATTGGCGGCAACAGTCAGAGAAGCGCTGCCGGGTCCCGATCGCCAGAGGCCGACGGCCAGGTCGCCAGCGACTGGGGCGCCATCCGCATCAAAGCGGAAGTTGGCCATGGTTGCCCAGCGAATCGCAGGGCCAGTGCTGTCGTTATTCGCGTTGTGCGCAGCTGTCGAGAATGTCAGAAGCCCACCGCTATGTGTCCAAGTCCAATCGTCATTCGAAATCGTTTCGCCTGAGTGATACTTCGGGCCACGGTATTCCACATTCGAGATGTTGACGCAGTCCGGCACTTCGATGCTGAAGCTGCCAATCGAACGATGGGAGTTCTGGTTGTGGGCGACATACTCGTAGTGCCAAGTGCCATCGCCGTTGTCTGAAGCAGCATGTCCGACATGGATGCGTCCAGCGGTTGTTCCATTGCCGCCTTCGCCAGTCTCATCTGTATAGAGCTCGACGACGGTGGCATTCGCGTCCAGCTCTTCCCACCGCAAGATGGCGGGGAGTTGGTCCACAGTATCACCAAGACCTGAGCAGCTTGTCGTCGAGGGGAACCGCACTTCGCGGGAGGACGCGTTGTTCAGATGTGTGTCAAAGACGCTTTCTCCGGTAACGACATATTGACCTTCGATGAAGTAATGGACGCCGGGATTCAAGGTGGGGTCAATATCATCAGGGTTGACCTGAATCCTGCCTCGGATCGAGGAAGGGCCGGAGGGAGCAAGCGTGAAGGGGTAATCGTATTCGCCGGTGGTGGCGTTGATTTCACTGCGGGGGGCATCGGCGTCCGCATTGAGATCGGCCCAGTAGGTGTCTGCACATCCGACTCCAAGCGTGCTGCAACCAGTGCTTTGGCAATTGACCCCAGTGCAACCGGGCTCACTGACAGCGCAAAAACTATGCTTCAGCCAGCTCAGTCCAATCTGTTCAAAGCGGCCATCTTTGAAGCGATAGAAGTTCTGGGCGATGACTGGCACATCATTCGTGCCACCATTCCAAGGTGCGACGATATTGCCATAGTTGCATGCCGTGGTGCCGACTGCCCATCCAGCAACGCCACTGCTGGTGCCGTAATACTCAACATCGGTTCCGCCGCCGCCGTAGCCATTCTCGCCAACGAAGCGAGTTGTCACGTCATAAAATTCGTTCTGCCCGCCAGCCATTGAGGCGGCAGTCATGGAGCCTGCAGCGATCGCGATGGCAACTCGTCCAATGAAAGGCATACGCATGGGTCTTCATCCTCTCTGAGGGCGATGCATCACAAGCCAGCACCACCGTGTGAATATCTCTCGAAGTGAGCTCTATGAGATCGGCCCCCAATGGGCTGAAATCCTCTATTACACTCCGCGATACCATACCCTCCGGGAGGCAAGATTCTCGTGTATTTCGCAAAAAACACGGT
>JAKVBW010000014.1:0-11996 GCA_022446945.1 Phycisphaerales bacterium
GCGAGTGCCAGAAGAGCAATGGGGATCAGCTGCGAAAGGCGGAGCAGCACTTTTTCCTTCATGATCGCCTTGGCCCAAGGCGCCTCACTGCGTCGCAGCGGATGGTGCGCGATGCCACGGATAAATCCCTTGGCTAGATAGTTCGCAGCTACACAGATCGTCAGTATTGCAGCGATGGCGATGGCGGCTGCAACGATTTGGGCAAGTGATTCGGTAAGCCCCCAACCTTCCACCATCGTGCCGAGCCAATCCATCGCGGAACGGACGGCATCACTTGCAGCCGTTTCACCGATCAACTGGCGTGTAGCGGACGTCGAACTCACAGGGTCAGCGGACATATGGGCAAAGGGTACTGCGCAATGCGGATTGACAGCGGGTGCCCGACCGAAGTCGGACACCCGCTGGTGAAGTCACAAGAACCGGATCAATCCGTGCAGCCGAAGTTGGCGATCGCTTCAAGGAGATCGTCGACGTCATAGGCCGTTCCAAAGCCATTGATGATGGCGAGAACGTCATCGACATCCACATCACCATCGCCGTCAGCATCACCGTCACAACCACCATCGCACTCGTCGGGGATGCCATTGCCATTGGCATCTTCACTGGTGCCATTGGCGATATCGCAGGCGTCCGGAACATGGTTGCCGTTGCAATCGACCTCGCCCTGATAAGTCACAGTGCCGCCGACAGCTTCCTGCCAGACTTCGTTGGCACTGTCCCGACCTTGGAAGAGGGCGTCAACCATGATCTCTGAGCTGAGTTCCATGGTCGTCAACCGTCCGATCCAGACACCGTTGGCGATGTCACAGTCCTGATTGGTGAATGCCATCGAGCCACCGGCGGGGTCGTCTGGAATGATGAACCAGACACCGTTGTCAGCGGAGACATCTCCGCCCGCTTCGAACGGATCCCAATCGATTCCGATGTGATTGAGATCATTGGATTCGAAGGGTGAACCGCTGGAATCGATCGCACCGATACCCATCCGGCTGTCCCACTCCAGTGAGGGATCAATGTCATAGAAGGCAGGGTTGACGTCGAGCGAAGTCGGTCCGCCGTAGCCGTTCTGGTAGAAGGTCGTCGAACTGACGATCGTCTTGAGTTGTTCGCTGTTTCCAGCAACCGCATCGAGCCTCCAGCCATCGGGCATTTCGAGATGGACATCCACCGTGTAGTGCGGTTGGTTGGCATCGGTCAGATCAACGCCCACGACTGTCCAGCCGATGGCGAATTCACTACCACCCACATCACATGGATTCGGATTGCAAGATGAGCCAACGCCGTACCAAGTGCCTGATTGCAGATTGCACTCGTTCTCGGAGAATTGGTAGCAGGTCGTTCCAAGGCAGCACGCGCCGAGATCAGATCCACAGGGATCATTCGTGCAGTCGGTTCCATCGCCCTGATACTGGCCGCCAGAATCCTGACAGACAATTTGTGTCGCGACGAAACAGGTTGTCTCGAGACAGCAAGCGCCTTGAGCGGGCTCCTCGCACGGATTCGGCGAGCAGGGGACACCATCTCCCTGATAGGCGCCGCCACTGTTTGCGCACTGCTCACTGGTGATGTAATCGCAGGAACCGCCGCTGAAGCAGCAAGCACCTTCCAGTGGTTGACCAAGATCAGCGTCGATCGTCAGCGTGCCTGGGCCTGCTGCGGCCAACCATCCACCGAGCCGGATGTAATAGGACTGACCTGCAGACACCTGAAGGTTGTCGATCTGAGAGTGATACGACTGACAACCGGTGCTGTCGGGATAGTCACCGTTGCACGCGATCTGCTGAAGATTCGAGCAACTCGTTCCTTCGTAGATCACCATGGATGTGTCATAGGACGAAGTGTCGCAAGTCGAGAAAGTCGCCACGCCATCGGCACCCGGATTCCAGACGAACCAGAAATCCTGACTGCCAGACCAGTCGAGATAAGTGTCTGCACACTGCGTATCGTCCGGTTCACCGTAGCCACTGTCTGACTGGGTGGATGTATCAAAGGCATTCGCGCCCTCTGATGCTGTGACAGCATCGGCACAAGTGTCGCCATCGCCGCCGCCACTACTGCAGGGATCGCCCGAGCAGTCGGAACCATCGCCGAGGTAGGACCCGCCGAGTGCAGCGCAATCCGCTGCTGTCACGACCGAACAGGATTCACCAACGCAGCAGCCACCAGTGGGATCACCGCCGCCGCAATCACAATCTCCAGCGTCACAGTCGAACTGATCGCAGTTGAGATAGATCGGGATGCCGTTCCACAAGTAGGTGCCGTCATCGCAGAATCCGTCGCCGACCCAATCAGCGGGGCAGCAGTTTCCATTGCAGTCTTCGATTTCACCGGAGGGGCAGCCACCACTGCTGCAGGGGTCGCCTGAGCAGTCGGAACCGTCGCCGAGATAGGAACCACCAGCAGAAGCGCATTCGGCCGCTGTCACGACCGAACAGGAATCGCCGACGCAGCAGCCACCGGTGGGATCACCATCGCATTCACAATCGCCAGCATCACAGTCGAACTGATCGCAGTTGAGATAGATTGCGTTGCCGTTCCAAGTGTAGGAGCCGTCATCGCAGTATCCCTCGCCGACCCAATCGGCGGGACAGCAGTTTCCATTGCAGTCTTCGATTTCACCGGAGGGGCAGTCACCACCACCTCCGCCACCGCCAGCGCAAACGTTGTCGCGCATGGTGCCGAAACCGGATCGGTCAATGCGTGTGCCGTAGTTCTCGCAGCTGTACGAACAGTGCGTGACGACACCGACAATTTCGCCGTTGTAAAGGAGTGACGAACCGGAGTTGCCGTAAGTCACGTCGAGGTCGTACCAGATCGCGGTTGAATCGCTTCCCAGCATCGGGCCATCGCAGAATTGTTGGGTCTGCGAAGCCGTGCATTGAGAATCAACGCCATAGCCGTTGACAGTCAATGTGCCTGAAGAAGGAACAGATCCGATCGAGACAAACACACCGTATCGGTCATAAGGTGTTTCGCCGTTGCCATTGGTGCCCGCTTTGATCGCGCCATAGTCGCTGCCCACACCAGCATTGACGCCGTCATAGGCCTCATAGGGGAATTGGTCAGCAACGGGCGGTTGATTCGTTGAGCAGTTGCTGTTGGAGAGCGGCACGTTGTGCTGAAGGACGTCGCCACCAGAGATGCAGTGACCGGCTGTGACATAGCACGAGTCGGTGTTGTAGATCGTGGCGGAGCAGCCTGTGGGCATGATGCGCGCAAAGCGATCGTCATCCGATGCCACGCGATCGTCTGCTCCACAGATGCCGCAGCCATCGCCACGGTCCGTGACATGGATACGCTCGTAACTGACCGTGTCAATTGCCAGGGCATTGGAAGTTAAACCACCCGCGAACATCTGGACACGAACTGAATTGCCATTGAAGTAGGCGGACCCGTGGTGCCAAGCATTCAAAGCCTCGGCATCGAGTTCTTGAACCTCACCATCGCGAAGACTGGTGATGCGGATGAATGAACCGCGGTCAAGCTTCGTTTCTGCGCCGAAATGGACCCGGATCCATGCCGCGTCGACCGCTGAGACGATGTCGTCATAAACGGTTTGCTCGGCCTTCACTTCATTCATCAGATCGTCCGCACGGACGCCGATCCAAGCTTGCTGACCAGTGGGCCAGTCAAGGGTTGTTGGGTCTGCAGTCAGCGTTCCCGTTGCAGCCACAATCGACACGGCTATCGCCGCGCGTGTCCAGAAAGTCCTCATGGGGTTCTCCTCTCAACAGGGCAAGTCCACAGCCCACACTGCGAACATACCAAACTTGACTTTCCTGTCTAGCCTCAGCAGGTTGAGAAATCGGCTTAGATAGTTGTAATCGGGTCGAGAGGGGACATCAGAATCTTGCTCGGTGGTAGTCTGAGGGGCGTACCAGGAGGATGTCTGAATGCTGATACTGGCTGAAGCGGCAGGATTTGAAGCCTTTGTGGGTCGTTTGCATCCGCTGCTCCTCCATTTCCCGATCGCATTGCTGATCTTTGCGGCTCTTCTGGAAACAGGGCGATGGGTCATTGGCAAGCGTGAGCATGCATCGATATCAGCGGCGACCTGCTTGGTGTTCGGAACGCTCCTCTGCGTTTTGACCGTCTGGGCGGGGTGGGAACTCGCTGAACATGAATCTGAAACCGGGCAATTGGTCGAATGGCATCGGTGGACGGCGATCGCCACGCTGGCGTTGGCTGTTCTCGCGACGCTTGCGCTCGGCCTTCGCAGATGGAAGGGGCCCCAATGGACGGGGGCCCACGTCGGTCTCCTGTTGCTTTCAGGTGTCATGGTTGCTGTGAGCGGCCATTTTGGCGCTGAAATGGTGTGGGGTCCCGGCTGGGTGCTTGAACCACTTCGTGCTGCAGACCCATCGCCGCAGACGCCATCCGACTTGCCGTCGATTGACGCTGACCCACCCGTTCAAGAGATATCGATCGGGTGGTCCGATGTAGAGCCCATCTTTGCCAATCACTGTGAGAAATGTCATGGACCCAAACGTCAAAAGGCCGGATTGCAGTTGGTGCCATGGTCTGTGATGTTCTCGGGCGAGATGGGTGATTGGGTTGTGTCTCCTGGAGATCCTTCGACAAGTCTGCTCCACACCCTGATCACACTTCCCGCAACGCATGATGATGTGATGCCACCGACAGGGAAGGCGGATCCACTTTCGGGCGCTCAGATCAAGTTGATCACAGATTGGATCTCAGCAGGGGCCCCGGGGCCCCAAGGACAAACGCCGCCTCAGCCGGATGCTGATGCAGAGACATCTGGCGCATGACAGTCATCATCGATGTCGAAGTGCCCGGTAGAGGGCTGCATGAGATTACCCATCACATCCAGTCATCGCTTGAAGCCTCAGGCGTTCAAACCGGTGTCTGCGTCATCTTCATGCGTCACACATCAGCAAGTTTGACGATTCAAGAGAATGCGGATCCCAGCGCCAGGCATGATCTCGAAGCGTGGTTGGAGCGATCGGTGAGAGAAGACGATCCGGCATGGACGCATGTGGCCGAAGGGCCCGATGACATGCCTGCCCACGTTCGCGCCATGCTCACGGACGTCTCCTTGTCAGTGCCTGTGATGGATGGATCTCTGATGCTTGGGACATGGCAGGGAATCTACTTGTGTGAGCATCGCTCTCGACCACGTCGCCGCAGCCTTGCAGTGTCTGTGCTTCCGACCACAACAGCTTGATGCGATGAACATTCCGATGTCACAGGCTCGCAGTGACAGTTTGCTTGTGCGCATCGGCACCTTGAGGATGCCCAACATCAGAATCGCAGTATCGAGCGGACGGAACCAACCGAAGGACGATCAGTTGGTCTCGCTGGTGCAGCAGTTGCTGCACGATTTCCATTTGATATTGCAGCCAAGAGAGGCTTGCTGGGATGCGCTCTGTGGACGCCCATCGAGCAGGGCATCAACAGCGGCGCGAAGATCTTCTCCCGTCACTTCAATTCCGTTGTCAGGGCGGCTGCTGTCGAGTTGTCCTCTGTAGATCAGCATTCCGGAGCCGTCGTAGAGAAAGAAGTCGGGTGTGCATGCTGCAGCGAAGTCACGGGCAGTGTCCTGTGAAGCATCCACCAGATAAGGGAAAGTGATGTCATGGGTTGAGGCAAAGGCCGGCATGCGTTCCGGCGCATCCTCCGGGTAATTTTCGGCATCATTGCTGTTGATGCCCACCACACCGACACCTCGTTCCATGCAGTCTCTGCCCAATCGTCCCAGTTCATCTGCCACATGCACGACAAATGGACAGTGATTGCAGATGAACATGATCAAGGTCCCGCGGGGGCCTTGGAGGTTCGCCGAATCCTGAGGGGTTCCGGATGCATCCGCAAGTGAAAATGATGGCATGGGTGTGCCGAGTTTCTGCATCGTCGATTCTGTTCGTGCCATGGGCTACTTTTCTCCAGTTGGGATCCCAATGATCAACACCGGAGGTTACCACAGGCAGTCCACTTGACGAATCACGCAAGATTCGAGGCTGGTAGTATTCCTCACCCCAACGGCATCTCAAAGGAGCCACAGATTCCATGAGAATTCACGAATTCCAGGCCCGGGCACTGCTCGCAGGCGCTGATATCCCGACACCCGATGGCGAGATGGTCACAACGGTTGATGCTGCAGCAGAAGCAGCTGAAAGATTGATCACTGACAAGCCACCGGTTCTTGTGGTCAAAGCACAAGTGCATGCCGGCGGTCGTGGCAAGGCAGGATTCGTCAAGGTCGTCAACACCGTTGAGGAGGTGCGGGAGGCCGCCACGTTCATGCTGGGGAACCGGATGGTGTCCCCCCAGACGCCACCGGAAGGTCTCGTCGTTGATCGTCTGCTCATAGCATCTGGTGTTGATATCGAACGAGAAATCTATCTGGCCATTGCCACGGATCGTGGCAGGCGCACGAACACGCTCATCGCTTCCGCGGAGGGTGGTGTTGAGATTGAACAAGTGGCCGAAGCGCGGCCCGATGCCATTCTGAAAGTGCCGCTGCATCCATTGGACGGCTTGTCTCCATTTCAGGCACGTGAGTTGGCGTTCAAGTTGGGACTGAAGGGGCGTCAGGTTCGGCAGTTCACCCATGTGGCGCTGCGGCTGGCCGATCTATTCCAGGAAACGGATGCATCGCTGGCGGAAATCAATCCGCTGGTGGTCACACCTGCCACGCCAGAGGATCCCGATGGCCAAATCGTCGCGATTGATGCGAAATTCAACTTCGATGACAACGCACTTTTCCGTCAACAGGCGATTGCCGAGTTGTTCGATCCCAGTGAAGAAGATCCGGATGAAATGCGTGCAAAGGATGCCGGTTTGAGTTTTGTGGCTTTGGACGGATCCATCGGTTGTCTTGTGAATGGTGCAGGACTGGCAATGAGCACGATGGACATCATCAAACTTCATGGTGGTGAACCCGCCAACTTCCTCGATGTCGGTGGCGATGCGTCTCAGGAGTCGGTCACGGAAGCCTTTCGGATCATTCTGGGGGAAGACGCTGTCAAAGGAGTGCTTGTCAACATCTTCGGCGGGATCATGCAGTGCGATCGGATTGCACGTGCGATCGTTTCGGCAGCGGAGGAAGTGGGCTTTGAGGTCCCTCTTGTCGTCCGCTTGGAAGGGACAAATGTTGAGAAGGCCAGGGAAGTGCTTGATTCTGCGGGTGAGCGTCTTCCCACGATGCGGACCGCGACGGATCTTGGAGATGCTGCCCGTCAGATCTGCGAAGCTGTTGCTTGAATCCCATCACGCTTCCTGACATAGCGTGTCTCGAAGTTGCATTGAACTTGCAGAGGTTGCGATGACAGAATTGATAGGCCCCAGACGGTTGTCGGATCGCATCATGTCGATCGATGTACTTCGCGGTGTGGCCGTCCTTGGCATTCTTCTTCTCAATGTGAGGACGTTCGCACTACCCTCATCTGCGTATTCGAATCCTTCGATTGCTGGGGCCGATACGCCGCTCGACTCGATGGCGTTCACCCTTGTTCAGGTCTTCGGCGACATGAAGTTCATGGCCATCTTCTCCATGTTGTTCGGGGTTGGCATTGTGATGTTCTGTGGTCGGCTGGAATCAAAATTTGGTGCGAGTGCCTCCTTGTGGTACCGCCGCCTTCTGTGGTTGTTGCTCATCGGCCTCTGCCATGCATGGCTTCTGTGGTGGGGCGACATTCTGGTTGCCTATGCGCTCTGTGGCATGATGCTCTATCCACTGAGGAACCTGCGCCCGAATTGGTTGATCGCGGGTTCGCTGGCCTCTTTGCTGTTCGGCTCATTGCTCTGGTGGGGGATGGGCGCGTTGATTCCGTTGGGTGGGGAGGAAGTGCTGGCGAAGGTTTCGACCATGTGGTCTCCCACAGGCGAGATGATCGCTGCCGAGAACGCCGCATGGGGTGGTTCATGGCTTGATCAAACGCCCAAGCGGATTGGGATGGCGATCACTCTGGAAACATGGGTCTTCGCCATGTGGATGCTGTGGCGCATTCTCGGATTGATGCTGCTGGGGATGGCACTCTATCGATGGGGGCTCTTCGATCTCCGTCGATCTCGGGTGCCCGCCATGACATGCGTGCTGCTCGGTTTCGGTCTCGGATTACCTCTCGTCATCTGGGGTCAGGTGCTCAACGCCCGTGATGCATGGCAGGGGATTGATGTCTTCTTCGGGAACAGCCTCTGGAACTATTGGGGCAGCATCGGTGTGGCATTGGGTTGGTCCGGCATCGTGCTCCTGATTTGCCAACTCGGGTGGGCCAGGCGGGCGATCGGCCTTCTGGCATGTGTCGGCAGGATGGCATTGACCAATTACCTCGCGCAAAGCCTTTTGTGCGGCCTGATCTTTTACGGGTGGGGATTCGGGTGGTATGGCGAACTGGGTTATGCCGCCCAGCTGATCGCGGTGGCTGCGATTTGGGCGGTGCAACTCGGATGGTCGGTCTGGTGGCTGAATCGATTCAGATTCGGTCCTGTGGAGTGGATGTGGAGATCCCTGACTTACTGGTCTCGGCAGCCCATGCGCACAGGTTCGGTACCATCGCACGCA
Source organism: Phycisphaerales bacterium (assembly GCA_022446945.1). Classification (GTDB taxonomy): domain Bacteria; phylum Planctomycetota; class Phycisphaerae; order Phycisphaerales; family SM1A02; genus UBA12567. The sequence goes on from JAKVBW010000014.1 coordinate 8,525, forward strand.
TGAGCGTGGTTTCCACATCGCTTGGCGCACTTTGCACCGACTTCTATGTCAATCAGCGTGTGGCCCTGACGCTCGATCTCCCCTCACATCGCGAGTCCGTGCTGGATCTTTTTGGGCGCATCGGCAGGGAGATACCCGAACTCAGCAGATTCCGCCGTTATGCAGAGGAACTGGCGCTAGAGTCGCCTGAAATCGCCGGGCGGTATGCGTGGGTCGCATTGCAGCGCACCAGCGTTCGCAGTGGTTGGGTCAATCCAGACGATCTCGAATCGCCGTATCAGTTGCACCGTCTCCTGCTGGAGTCGGCGCCCTACTTTCTGTCAATCACACCGCTCGATGTCGAATCGATTGAACTGGTGTTCGGATTTGATCTCGAGGTGACCGGCGACAGAAACGAGATCGTCTATGACGCGCTGCTCTCCGGCAGTTCGTTGGCTGAAGTCGTTCAGCGAGACCGGGAAAGACTGGTGGATGTGCAGCCATTCCTTGCCATGTCCCTTGATGATTCGGATCGTATGCAGGCGAGCATCGAGGTGAAGACCCGTGGAGGCCGGCGTGATCCGAATGCACCGAGTGATGCTGTTCCCTTGAGCGTCTATCTCACGCTCAGGCGTAACGGGCCGTTTCGCAGTCTCAAGGAATTGCCGGATGTCTTCGGTGTTCTTGCAGGTCATGCCGAACGGATGGTCGAGGATCGCGTGATACCGAGCATCCTGATGCCGCTTCATGCTCGCATTGTCACGGGCTGATCCCGGATCGGGTGATCCGGCAGTTCACCTCAACCGACACATTTCATCTCGCATCACCCGGAATTGTGTCATCGTTCACCCTTGTCCGACCATGCTGCGGACATGTTGCGGATCTTCTACCTGACGCGTCAGTGTGCTTAGCCGTGCTGCTTCCATGGTGATGGCTGCTTCCAAGGCAATGCGTGGATCTTGTTTCCCAGCAGCGAGTCGTTGCAGGTGCCAAGCCGCCAGTTCGCCTGCTGTGGCATGGCCTTCCGCAGGTGGCGCGTCCATCGTCGCTCCTGAGGGGTCTGTCCAGGAGACTCCTTGGTCTGTAATGATCAAACGACCACCCTCGCCCAGAATGACCGCGCGCCTGATCCAACTGCCACCACCATCACTGACGGTGATGGATGCCGCACGGTCGTGCCCAAACCGCATCGCAGCAGTCAGATGTCCCGTGCGTTCCACCATGGGATCTGGAGAAACCGGCTCGGGTCCAGCATGTGCAGCCCACACTTCTTCAGGCTCACCCAACAGATGTGTGACGAGATCAAAGGCGTCAATTGCCAAGGCGCTTCGGCTGGTCTGATGATCCCCAGCCGTTGCGGAGACATGGATGCAATGGATTTCCCCAAATGAATCGAGCGCAGTCATTGCAGCCTGAAAGGCAGGGCCTGCGCGGAGTAGGGGGATAAAGACTGCTGGCATGCCTCCATCCGGTTCATCCAGAAGATCAGCAAGTGCTGCGCAGGGGGGTGCGGAAGTTGCCACCGGCACAATGGCGCTTCGTGTCAATGTGCGCGCATCAGCATCGAGGGTGCCGGGGGCTGCCAACCAGATGACGTCCACATCGGCCCGAAGGATGTCTCTGAGATCATTCGACCCCGTTGTCTGCAGCGCATCGCCGAGGGTCTCCCGTCCTCTGCTGGTGGGGGATCCCCAAGTCACCAGTGTCAGGGGGTCCGATTGTGGCGAGGCGGAAAGTGCCCGCTCAATCAGTAACTGTTGGCCTTCAGCGGCCCAGACGGCGAGACGTGGCATGCAAGGAGGATATGTCTCGGAGTCATTGTGTGTGAGGAAGGTCAGCGAGGCGGGCTGTTGCCCGCCTCGCTGGTCGCCTGTGGACGTAAGCCGGATTCTGTTCCCCCGTTGCGGCCATCGGCGGCGTGGGGGGTGGTGATCATTCATCTGGGATCGCCGTTGCCGACAACCTCATGCACGTGACCCGCCTTCATCCCGCGGACCACGGGCCGGCCACCAAAGTGACCGCGAAGGCTGCTTACGCTTGCACGCGGTGGGGTTTGCCGTGCCCCGACTGTCACCAGTCGAGCGGTGCGCTCTTACCGCACCCTTTCACCCTTACCCGCCGGAGCGGGCGGTCTACTCTCTGTGGCACTTTCCCTGGCTCGACGCGAGCCGGTGGGCGTTACCCACCACCGTGTCCTGTCGTGTCCGGACTTTCCTCTGTAGGAAACTGATCAATCAGTCGCCAGCAGCGATCACCTGTCCACAACGGCAGGGTATCCAGTTCTCAGCGAAGCGTCCAGAACGGTGTGAAGCGGGACATCATCGACCCTTGAGTTCGACTTCCACATCCATTTCATTGCCCTCTCTGACAATACGGAGGACTACACGGTCACCCGGACTTGCTCCACGGAGGTGTTTCATCAGATCACTGCCACCCTCGATCGGCTCACCGTCCCATGCAGTGATGATGTCACCGGCAAGCAGTCCGGCATCGCTCGCAGAGGTGCCTTCGGAAACACCGTCAAGCAGCACGCCGGGTTGATCCGTATTGGTGTAGGAAGGCATGACGCCCAGGCGGACGCTTGCGCCAGTGCGCCGCGGTGGAGTATCCGAGGTTGACTCCGCATACGTAAAGGGCTGTGTCCGATGCACGGCTTCATTCAGAATCTGCACGCACAGATTGATGACTTTGGCTGTTCCTTCTGGATTCACGCGCCACGCAACATCTTCAGGCGTGTGATAGTCATCGTGGAGACCTGTGAAGAAGAAAAGCACAGGCACTTCGGCCCGATAGAAATTCGAATGATCGGATGGTCCCAGACCACTGGCGGTCGTTCGCACAGTCATGCCGGTCGGCTCAACCAGACGGGGGAGCATCTCATCAAACTCCACAGCAGTCCCTGTACCGGTCAGCGCGACCGTGTCGCCTTGGATGCGGCCCATCATGTCTAGATTCAACATGAGATTGGTGGCATCCAGATCAATGGGTGCCTCTGCAATGAAGTGTGAAGATCCATGCAGGCCCGCTTCTTCGCCACTGAATCCGACGAAGAGAAGCGACCGTCGCGGTTCGGAGTCCTGTGATGCAAGTTTTGACATTTTGTCGGCAAGGACCAGCACAGTGCCGATTCCCGACGCATTGTCATCGGCGCCAGGGTGGACGCGATCATCGCCAGGTGTCCGGGAGCCCGTGTAACCATGTCCCAGATGATCGTAGTGACCGCCAACCACGACCCATTCGTCTTGAAGTTCCCCTTGTCCAGGGAGCACGCCAGCAACGTTCCATGTGTCGTATGCGGACGCTTCCAGATGTGTGTGGATGGTGATGGCATCATCGTCACCCAAGTGCCAAACTTCTTGCGCAGAATCAAGTTGGTCTGATGCCGCCTTGAGGCTTGTCAGCGTGTGCGCGCCCTTGGATGCAGCTTGAATCAACTCATCGGCACGTTCAGGGGTGAGATGAATGACCGGCACATCCATGGCTCTGCCGAATC
>JAKVBW010000014.1:12006-25126 GCA_022446945.1 Phycisphaerales bacterium
CTGGAGGAAAAAATTGTCTCCAGACCCTCCCGTCCGTCACTGGCCTCTGGAGGATTCACCAGCACGACTGCACCAGCGCCACGATCTTGGATCGCGTTCATCTTTCGCCGCATGGTGGCATGGCGTGAAAACCCTTCTTCGCTCCAGTGGCTGTTGCCTTCGGCGTTCAGGGGTTCATAACGAAGGACGAGCGCGGCACGCCCATCGAGACGATCATCCTCGGCAAAGGATGTATAGCCCTCCGGACCTTCTTCGATGGCATAACCCACGAATGAAATCGGGAGATCCACCTCATCTGAACCACAGTTGGCGAGTACATCGAAGTCCTTGCCACGCTCAAGTGATGCATTCTGCATCCGTACCGCGGCTTCGTGAACAGTCGGAGTCTGTCCCGGCAGGGAGAATGAGAACGGTTGCCTCCAGGCGGGTTCGTCCTGCGCATTGACAAAGGCAGGTTCCAATCCCGCCTTTTGGAAATACCAGATCATGTACGCGACTGTTAGTTCATCGCCAGGGGTTCCTGGACGGCGGCCTTCGAACCAGGGATTGGAAAGCGTCTGAACATGTTGATACCACTGAACCGCTTCTGGCGGGAGGTTCTCCATGTAGGCGGCCAGATTGAAATGATCAGGATCCCATTCGGGGACGAATCCGCTGATGCCGCCTTCGTTCGGGAGCACACGTCCGCCGCCGGTGTCATCTGCCAATCCGATAGTGCTCACACAACAGACAAGCACGACAATTCTCTGAACGATCCAAGGCATCGGTCAACCTCCTATAGGGCCGTGCATGGTAGGGCGACTAACTGGCGAATGTGTCGTCAGCCAATCCAAAGCAGCAAGCACCAGCACAGTGCTGCTGCTGCCAGCCCAGCAAGAAGATCGTCGACCAGGACGCCCCATCCGCTTGGAAGTCGCTGCACGCAGGCGATGGGTTCGGGTTTCACAATGTCGAAGATTCGGAAACTGATCCAAGCCAACCCTGTTAAGCCCCAGATGCCCAAGGCGCCGGGCTGACTCCATGGCAGAAGTAGCAAGCAGAGAGACATGCCTGCGACCTCATCACAGACCACTTCGCTTGGATCTTGTCGCTCGAATGCGGTGGCATACCAATCTGCCAACATGATGCTGGCAATCGCTCCGCCGATCAGCAATAGGATGAGCACCAACTGTGTCATTTCGAGGGAGACAGGCGCCAACAGGCCCACAAGGATCGCGGGGGGAAGCGATCCCCAAGTTCCGGGACCGGGTTTCAAAAGGCCGAGGCCACCTGACGTGACGGCGAGACGCTTCCACATCATGGCAAATCATTGTTCCGCATGAGTGTGGGAAGAACACGTGCGTAGGGAAGGCCCGACAAAATCGTGATGCCCACCATCGTCCACATCATGCCATGAATGATCCACTCGGATACCGGGTTTGTACTTGGCGGCGCAACAAGGATGAGTACGAGGACTGCTGGGATGGAGGCTGACTGAACAGACATCTTGACTTTGCCGCTCCATTTCGCACCAAAGGCAAAACCGCGAGACTCCATGATGCCGCGGACGCTCGTGACGAACAACTCACGAGCGATCACGATGACGACCATCCATGACGTCAAACCGGAAGCGGTTGTCACGGTGCGACCCTCTGCTTCCCACTCCGGCACAACGAATCGCGGCCCCGCCAGACAAATCAGTGCACCGAGAATCAGGAGTTTGTCGCAAAATGGATCCATGATCCTGCCAAAGCCAGTAACCACATTCCAGCGACGAGCCAGCCAGCCATCCAGAAAGTCCGTCAATACGGCGATGCCAAACAGGACGATTGCCGCCCAAAGCCACCCCTCGCCGACCAATGGGTAGCGGTATTGAGAGATCGCGACAAAAAAGAGCACCGCAATGGCTGCCCGTCCGAGCGTCAGAGTGTTGGGTATTTGCCTCATAGCCGGTTGAACCATAGAAGGAATGCTACAGATCGCCGATCAGAAGCGGTCCCCTCCCTTCAGGCAGGGGCTCTCTTGGTTGCTCGCTGCGGTCCCGGGCTCTATTCTTCGCGTCTCTCCCGCTTGTCAGTAAGGGGCCGGCGGGCTTGAAAGCCTGTCGATCAAGCAGAAGGACACGGATGGACCCCATCCTTCCCTATATCGCCACTGCTGTTGCAGCCCTCGGCTTGGGCATGTTGCTTGCCGCGCATCGCGGGCCGGTCCGGATGGGCGGCATGGTCCTCGGTTTGGGTGGTTTGATTTGGCTGTTTATCGAAGCGGGGCAACTTCCAGGGGGTGTCGAAGACATCGCGTCCGAGGTCGTGTTTCTGATCTTTGCGTTACTGGCAGTGGCGTCTGCGGTCCAGATGATTACCCAGCAGCGACCAGTCTATGCTGCGCTCTTCTTTGTTCTGGTCATTCTTGCGACATGCGGCATGCTGGTCCTTCTCGAAGCATTCTTCATGGCATTCGCGCTGGTGATCGTCTACGCCGGCGCGATTCTCATTACCTACATGTTCGTGCTCATGCTTGCCCAGCAGGCAACGGATGCAAGTCATGCTGGCGAGACACCCGAGTATGAACGGAGATCTCGGGATCCGGGAAATGCTGCAGCAGTGGCAGGGCTCTTTATGGCCATCATGGTGGCAGCTGTGTTTGCGGGGTTGCCGGAACTCCCTCCTCAATCGACGGCGAAAGATCGACTTGATGCAGATCTTGCACTGCTTGCGAACCTTCCAGGAGACATCTCTCGTCAAATTGGCTCGGAGATCGAGCTTCCAAGCGATCTGGCGTCGCATCTGAAGGCGAAGGAAGATGGCACAATCGAATTGACAGCCGTTGGTGAAGATGGAACTGCATCAACCTTCATATTGGAACCACCCGGGAATACCGCGCATGTCGGCTGGGATCTGGTCGCAAGCTTTCCAGCGAGCCTGGAAGTTGCAGGCGTCATTCTTCTCATGGCGATGTTCGGGGCTGTCGTACTCGCTCGTCGAGAGGTTGAACACGCCGAACAGGAATTGACAGCTGCGACAACTGACTTTGGCGAGTCACGTGAGGACCAGTCATGACAGTGGGCATGCTTGCCATGGCAGGGGGCGTTTCATTGGCGCATGCCTTGTTGCTGGCGGGTGCATTGTTCAGTATCGGTATCGCAGGCTTCCTGTCCCGTCGAAATCTGATCGTGATGTTCCTGTGCACCGAGCTCATGTTCCAAGCAGTCATCATTGTGATGGCGGCATTCGGCCACTGGTACTGGGATTTCTCAGGCCAGGTCTTCATCATCTTTATTCTCACCATCGCTGCCGCTGAGGCTGCGCTGGCGTTGGCACTTGTGGTTCTCCTGCATCGCCGTCGGGCAACGCTCGATGCTTCCGCATGGAGGGAACTGAGAGAATGATGCAGAGCATCTTTGCCATTCAGAAGAGCGGAATTGGCGTGCCTGCTGTTCCGATGGAAGAGGTCGTCATTGCCGCGGATCTTTCGTGGGCGGGACTGATCCTTCTTCTGCCATTGATCTCTCTTGTGCTGTGTGGCGTTTGCGCTGCCATGAGAGTGAAATCCAAGGCGCCTGCCATGATCACAGCCGCTGCGCTGGCAGGCTCATTCGTCACTTCTGTTGCGCTCTATCTGAACTATGTGCCACCTGGGGATGTGATCCCCTTGCTGGATTGGATGAATCTGAGTTGGGGAGAGTCTCGCTTTGACGCTTTCTCTGCGAACTTTGCGTTGTACATCGATTCGTTGTCGCTTCTTTGGATCATGTTCGTCACCGGTCTCGGGACATTGATCACGATCTACGCAAGTGAATACATGGAGCCCGATCTTGGAAAGGGCTATGCACGCTTCTTCGCAGGCGTCAGCGTGTTCCTCTTTGCAATGGGATGTCTTGTTCTTTCTGACAACCTTCTCATGCTGTATCTGGGCTGGGAGGGCGTGGGCTTCGCCTCGTACTGGCTCATCGGCTACTACTACCAGCGACCCTCTGCGGTTGCTGCAGCGAAGAAGGCATTCATCGTCAACCGCATCGGTGATCTGGGTCTGGCACTTGCCGTCTATCTGATCTGGGTGACATTTGGCACTGTGCAGTACGACGAGTTGATGTCCGTCCTTCAGGCGAATGATTGGCGACCAGAGTTTGAAGGTTGGTCAGTCACAGCGATTCCATTCCTGCTGATGCTTGCAGCCTTCGGGAAATCGGCGCAGTTGCCGCTGTATGTCTGGTTGCCCGATGCGATGGAAGGCCCCACGCCAGTCTCGGCATTGATCCACGCGGCCACGATGGTGACGGCAGGAATCTATCTCGTTGCGAGAACCTATCCACTGTTCCTGATGGAGCCCGTCTCTCTGCAAGTCGTTGCATGGGTTGGCGGTCTGACAGCGCTCCTTGCAGCCACCATCGGGATGGCCCAATTCGATATCAAACGCATCATGGCCTACTCCACTGTTTCACAGTTGGGGTACATGTTCCTCGGATTGGGAGTCTTGACTACTTACGGGGCGGCTTACCACGTCTTCACGCATGCCTTCTTCAAAGCGGTGCTGTTCCTTACCTGTGGCGCGATCATGCATGGATTTGCCGGCCAGTTGGATTTGCGAAAACTGTCGGGCCTCCGACACATGAAGGGTTGGCGTATTACGGCGTGGACCATGTTGATCGGCTGCCTTTGCCTCGCCGGCTTCCCCTTTACATCAGGATATTTCTCGAAGGATGCGATTCTGGCGGAAGCATTCGTCACACAGGGCCCCGGATTTGAAATTCTCGGTTGGATCGCCATCGTGACAGCTGGGCTCACTGCCTACTACACGTTCAGAGTGTGGTTCCGCGTCTGCGCAGGGCCTGTGGCCTTCGAGCCGGGGGATGAGTTGCATGATGGGGATGCCCATCATGGTGAGTTCCATCCGCATGCGCCCCGTTTCGCCATCAACGGTGTGCTTCTTGTGATCGCCATCGGCGCACTGTTGGCTGCTGTTCCGTACTTCCTTGACAATCAGGCAGATGAGCATCTAGCGGGTGGTTGGATCGCTGACATGGTTCACGATTCCACAGCTCGCGAGGGCTTGCCAGCGGGCCATGGCGATGTTGATGGCGCGCACCATGCGACCATATTGGGCATGGATCCGCACGCGGCGATGTACTACATCAGCGGTGTTGTCGGGTTGATCGGCTTGTCGTTCGCAGCATGGCTGCACCTCTGGCGACGTTCCGATGCAGATGCCTTGAGTCGATGGATGCGCCAACGCATCTGGATCGGTTGGCTGCCTCGTGCCATGGAACGCAAGTGGTATGTCGACGAAATCTATCACGGAGTGGTGCGTGCTCCCTTGTGGATCCTCGGCCACATGTGCCACGCCTTCGATCGATTCATCATCGATGGACTTCTTGTCGATGGCACTGCACGATTGCCGCGAACCTTAGCCAGATGGTTGCAGCCGCTGCAGTCTGGCGTTGTACAGTCCATCGCGCTGGCGATGGCTGGGGGGGTCGCCATCATTCTTCTCGCGATGGCATTGTTCATGCAGTTTGATTGGCCAGGAGGCGCACACTGATGTTTGCGTTGCTCCTCCTTGTCATTCCGATTCTCACTGCAGTCGCAGTCCTATTCGTGCCAGAGCGTACGATCCGTACCTGCGCGTTCCTAGGTTCTCTGGTTGCAGCGGGCGTGGCCATTCTTGCCGCCATTTCCTTTGGTGGTTGGGGCAATGGCGGTTGGGGTTTGGAATACTCCACTCCCTTACTTCCGCTCTATGGCATCCATTTGTCACTGGGCGTGGACTCGGTGGCCCTTCTGCTGGTCCTCTTGACTGCGGGACTCATGCCACTGGCAATACTGGGTTCATGGTCCGGCATTCAGCATCGGATCCGTGAGTACTACACGTGGCTGCTTGTCCTGTCCGCGGCCATGACTGGCGTCTTTCTGGCGCGTGATCTTCTCGTCTTCTACGTTTGTTTTGAGTTCACACTGGTTCCGATGTACTTCCTGATTGCAATCTATGGAAGTTCAAATCGTGCGTGGGCGAGTCTTAAGTTCTTCATCTATACCTTCTTGGGATCGCTTCTCGCGTTGGCGGGCCTGCTCTACGTGGCGTGGGCGGCGGCATCTCATCTCGGGGAATGGACATTCTCAATCCCAGCATTGTCAGACTTTGCGTCAGCAGGTCTGACATCAACGGAACAAACTTGGATTCTTGCCGCGCTATTGGCTGGCTTCGCAGTCAAGATTCCGCTGTTTCCTGTTCATACTTGGCTGCCGCTTGCACATACTGAAGCGCCGACGGCTGGATCTGTCATCCTCGCGGGTGTTCTGCTGAAACTGGGGACGTATGGGATCTATCGTTTCGTGTTACCCATGGTGCCGGCTGCAGTCGTCGAGTGGGCGCCATTTCTCGCGGTGCTTGCCATCATCGGCATTTTGTATGCCGCGCTCATCTGCTGGGTCCAGACAGATGTCAAGAAACTCGTGGCATACTCTTCTGTCAGCCATCTCGGATTTTGTGTTTTGGGCCTTCTAGCGCTGAACCCCCTTGGTATGCAGGGTTCGGTGCTTTACATGATCAATCACGGTCTCTCGACAGGCGCGCTCTTCTTCCTCATAGGGATGATGTACGAACGCTATCACACACGTGACATGGGTCAGATCGGAGGGCTCGCACGTGTGATGCCCGTCTGGTCATTCTTCATGGTGTTCTTCGTCCTTGCATCGGTTGGTCTGCCGGGCCTCAACGGTTTTGTGAGTGAATTCCTGTGTCTGATGGGAACTTTCGCAGCAGGCAGCACGGGTGCTTATCCAGGTCTGCTCGGACCATGGTTCGCTGCCGTTGCCGCCCTCGGGATGATTTTCGCGGCGATGTACCTTCTCATTATGGTTGGGAAGGTTGTTTTTGGTCCGGTACGTGAGCCTGCCAATGAACGTGGGCCGCTGCCTGCAGATCTGAATTTGCGGGAAATCATTGTTCTTGTGCCGCTTGCTGTGGGTTGTGTTTATCTCGGAGTTCAGCCGGACGTCGCGATGCATGCGATGGAGGGTGCCATCCGAGACACGCTTGCCATCTATCCGGATCTGGCCGGCTCGGTACATGACATGCTCGCGTCGACGGGAGCAGAACCATGATGGATCGAATTTGGTTCCTGCTGCCGGAACTCATCATGCTGACTGGCGCAGTGGTGTGCGCGGTTTCGGGTCTCTCCCGAGATGTGGGTGTTCGCCGTGCGTTGCCCGGCATTGCCATCATCACGCTCATTCTGGCATATGCAGCTTCCGGTTTCGTGTACGAAATGCCATCGGATGAGGCATCCGTGGGCGATGCAGCCGCGGTTTTCCCTTGGCTGGCGCGCATGATGATTCCCATTGCAAGTGTTGTCGGTGTCGTACTGGTCCTTGTGCAGTCAGGTTTTGTCGACCGAAGCTATGAGGATGCGGTAGCTGCGGGGCGTCTGCAATTCGACCCTCTTCGGTCTAACAGAGGGGAGTTCTGGTCCTTCTTCCTACTGAGTCTGGGTGGTTTGATGCTGACGTCGTCCGCATCGGATCTGATCTGGTTATTCCTTGCGCTTGAACTGACATCCCTGCCGACCTATGTGATGGTGGCTATCGGCCGCAAGGATCGCGTTGCGCAGGAAGCTGCAATGAAGTACTTCTTCCTAGGCGCCATGGCTGCAGCGATTCTTCTTCTCGGATTTGGACTGCTGTACGGCGCGACTGGGACTATGAATTTTGCAGAGATGCGGGATGTGCTCTCAGCACGGGCCGGGGAGACGGGCTCCATAGGATCGCTCGCCACCATTGGACTGCTCATGTCAGTCTTGGGGGTTGCATACAAACTTGCTGCAGCACCGATGCATCTTTACGCCGCTGATGTTTATGACGGCGCTGCTGCACCAGTAACGGCATTTCTTGGATTCGTTCCGAAGGCAGCGGGAGCAGTGGGGCTGATGTTGCTCCTCTCCATCACTGGATGGACCGAGTCTGGTGGTTCGCTTCCACCCGCTGTGCTGGTGACGCTGTGGGTGATTGCCGTGATGACCATGACGCTCGGCAACATCGGTGCTTTGCTTCAGGATCGTGTGAAGCGTATGTTGGGTTACAGCTCGATTTCTCACAGCGGCTACATTCTGATCGGGATCATTGCAGGTCCTGGAGCAGGCTATTCAGCGGTATTGATCTATCTGCTGGCTTACGGTTTGGGCAACACGGCGACATTCGCAGTGCTTGCATCGCTACGTTCCGGCGGTCAGGAACTCGAACGTGTTGATGACCTTGCAGGTTTACGTGAGCGACATCCAGGTCTTGCGTGGGCGATGGCAATCTCGGCCGGATCGTTGTTGGGGTTCCCGCCATTATTCGGCTTCTGGGGGAAGCTGCTCCTGTTCATCGCAGGCGTTGCTTCAGGTCATCTTCTCATCGTGATCATTGCAGGAATCAACAGTGCCATCAGCGCTTGGTACTACCTTCGCCTTGTAGCGCTCCCGTTGACTGGTCAAGGGGAGGGTGCAGGAGTGACCGTCGAGCGTTCGTCATCTGTCGGCCCACGCTATGCAGCAATCCTGACTTGTGTGGCACTGATTCTTGGGCCGCTTCTGCTCATGCCGATGCTCGACGAAGCGGATCACGCCATCACACAGACAACTTCCGTTTCAGAGGAATAGGCCCAGAACTTCAGGAAGATTTGCTGCTCTGGCTCTCGCCTTTGGGGCGGGTGCATCCCTGCAAAATCAGTCCCAAGGCTGCGAGGAATGCCCACGCAAGGGTTATCCCGGTCTCTCCAGAACTACCGGCAAGCCATGCAGGAACTGTCTCGAACATCGCGAGCAATCGCGGCCCTGCCCCGAGAATCAGCCCGGCGCCGGCGATTGAAGTCAGGAGCATGGCTGACAGACTCGAGAAGAGTGTCGAGATCACAAGGCCCATCAGTGCTGCAGCGCCGCCTGCCGCCAAGACAGTGAGGCGCGCATCGGGTTGAAGTTGGGTCCAAGCTGATTCGAGAGATGCCCAACGCGCTTCTGCAGGCCACTCGGGAGTGGGAAGTGCTTCTGGACTCTGCATCCGAACGGGCACCATTCGGGGGTCTGCTTCGAATTCAGATGAGATGCCGAAGAGTTCTGCAACAGGGGGGGAGGGCACATTCGATTCCGAGAGGTGAAGAACAGCCCACGCAGTTGTGCTGCAGATCAGGGCAAGCAGTGTTGCAAGCATCACACCAGCGAGCAGTCGATAGGCAAGCAACGCCACACAAGCCATGATCACCGCTCCAAGCAGGGGAGCGACCCAGGCAGCGCCAATCCCTGTCTCCAGCCAGACAAAGAGCCCGCCCAGTGCACCGAGCCCGAAACCAAGTGTGCCGACTGCGGATCTCAGCAACCATCCGCCGGCAGTCCAGAGGATGAAGCCGACAATGATGGTGGCCACCAGCCAGATCATCTCTGGAGATGTGAGCATGGGCGTGTTGCTGGTCATTAAGAGCATGGCGTCCTTGATCTATCGGGTCTAACCTTCTTGGGAGTCGAGGATTGACGATTTCATTCATCTCACCAAGGGTCTTTGGGCACCCTGATATAGTCCCGGTCCATGTCAGTTCAGGAATGCACCCGCTGTGTAGCTGGTCTGCTCATTGCGATCGGCCTCCTGTCAGTTCAAGCCATGTCGGACGATTTACAGCCATCTGAACACCCGCCCAATCGGTTGATCCATGAGACCAGTCCCTATCTGCTGCAGCATGCGCGGAATCCGGTGGACTGGTATCCATGGGGCGAAGAGGCGTTTGAGGCGGCAAGGCGGGAAGACAAGCCGATCTTTCTGAGTATCGGATACTCCACCTGTTACTGGTGTCACGTGATGGAGCGTCAGTCCTTCGAGAGCCCCGAGGTGGCGGCAATGCTCAATGCCGACTTCATCCCTGTCAAAGTGGATCGGGAAGAGCGGCCTGACGTCGACGACATCTACATGACAGCTGTTCAGTTGATGACGAGACATGGAGGTTGGCCTCTTTCAGTCTGGTTGGATCCCGACTCTCTCATGCCATTCTTCGGGGGCACCTATTTCCCACCGGAAGATCAGGGGGGTAGGCCTGGATTCATGACTTTGCTCAACGGCCTGAATGAGGCTTGGCTTCAGAAGAGACCGGAACTGGTCGAGCAAGCGTTTCGCGTCGGCCAAGCTGTTCGTCGCCAGTTGGCAGAAGTTTCTGACCGGGTATCGTTGGACTCGGGTGTTGTGGAGGCCGCTGTTGCTCAACTGATGGCATCCTATGACGCTAATGACGGGGGATATGGTGATGCGCCCAAGTTTCCAATGCCTGTCCACTTGAATCTATTGATGGAAGCCGCATGGGACCGGCCTGATGTTGCAGAATCACTGAAGCACACACTCGATCGCATGGCCATGGGGGGCATGTACGATCAGGTGGGCGGTGGGTTTCATCGTTACAGCACAGATTCAATCTGGCTTGTACCGCACTTCGAAAAGATGCTCTACGACAACGGCATGCTGGCATCCATTTATGCCCGCTCATACGAATTCACTGGAGATGGTTTCCACGGCGCCATTGTCCAAGAGACACTCGACTATGTGCTTCGTGAAATGGTTGATCAGGGCGGCGCTTTCTGGTCTGCTCAGGACGCCGAATCGAATGCTCGAGAAGGCGAGTCGTATCTTTGGACACCTGAAGAAATCCGTGAGGTTGTCAGGTCATCAGGCATGTCGGAAGAGTGGGCGGACTTTGCGAATCAGACATATGGCCTCGATCAAGGCACCAACTTCCGTGATCCACATCACCCCCATGCCGCGGCATCAAATGTGCTGTTTCTTCCATCGCATCCCAAAGTTCTCGCCGATGCAGCCGGTCTGACCGTTGAAGAATTCCATGATCGGATGACGCAAATCAACTCGGCTTTGTTGGATCGGCGTGATCTTCGGGATCAGCCAACGACAGATGACAAGATCCTTGTCGGGTGGAACGGACTCATGATTGGCGGCATGGCTGATGGAGGACGGATTCTTTCTGAGCCTCGATATGTCGATGCTGCGCGGCGTGCGGCTGACTGGATTCAATCAAACATGTGGTCTGCGGAAGGGGGACTTCTGCGTACAGCCAGAGGAGAACGCGTCTCAGAGATCCCCGGCTTCTTGGAGGACTATGCGATGCTCATTCAGGGGCTGCTTCGTCTTTACGAGGCCACCGAGGAGTCGCAGTACCTCATGTGGAGCCAGGAGTTGGCTGGTCAGGCAAGAGAGCGGTTTTATGATCAGGGGAATGGTTGGTATGACGCTCCGGCTGGAGATGAATCACTCTTCGTACGTGGAAGATCCTTCTATGACGGCGCTTTGCCGAGTGGAACTTCAGTCATGCTGGATAACTATCGACGCTTGTCAGAGTTGACGGGCGATCCAGTATGGCTCGTTCGGGCAGAGGAAACGCTGGCACCGATGGCGCATGCAGTCAATCGTTCTCCTCGTGGAACCGCACAAGCCACCGCAGCCATTCATCATCTGCGAGATTTGGACTCTGCCAGATTTGGTGGGGGGTTGCCCGCAGAGGAGGGGCCTGTAGAGGCTGCCATCGAGCGATCCGCATCTGACGGTGGGATCGAACTTGTGCTGCGGATCCAGGACACTTGGCATGTGGCCTTGTCTGCATCAGATGGAGTGATTCCTGTCTCCGTTCAATCTTCGATACCCGGGGTGGAAGTTCATGCAGATTGGCCGCAAGGCGTTCCCTATTCGGGGCCAGTCGGTTCGATGCAGGTTCTATCAGGTGTCGTGAGAGTTCCCTTGCAGTTGTCCGGCTCGACAAATGGCCCTATCTCCATTGCAGTCAATTGGCAGGCCTGCAATGATCGCATCTGTTTGCGGCCAGTGACCCGCATGCTCACGATTTCAACAGGGGAAGGGAATTGACTGATCAGAATTCTGCATTCAAGGTCGCATTGTTGTCGACCGGAGGGACGATCGAAAAGACGTACGACCCGCTTGGCGGGGTTCTTGCGAATGATGTCAGCGTGCTCGATGTCATGTTGTCTCAATTGGCTCTAGAGGGCGTGTCCTTACGCCGCGTTCCCGTCATGAACAAAGACAGTCTTGAGATGACCTCTGAAGATCATGACATAATCTGTGAGGCAGTCTTGCGAGAAGCTGAGCAGAGTGATGGTGTGATCGTTGTCCATGGCACAGATCGACTGACACAGACGGGGGAATTGATGGCCCAGAAGACTCGAGGTGCTTCAGCCATTCCCATTATTTTGACGGGTGCCATGCGACCCTGGATCCTCAGAACAACCGATGCCATGCAGAATCTCACCGAAGCCCTGATGGCAGTTCAACTCGTTGATCCGGGTGTGTACGTGTGTATGCATAATCGCGTTCTTCGGTTCCCAGGTGTTGAGAAAGATCGTGATCAGCTGCGGTTTGTTCCCGTTTCGAATGAAAAGCTTGAGGTGAACTCGTGAGTCAACAGATAACTGAGCATCCAGTGTCCTCCAAGTACCGCACCGCGCCGCTTGCAACACCGGATCTTCCACCCGGTATTCCCTACATCATTGGAAACGAAGCTGCTGAACGTTTCAGTTTCTATGGGATGAAGGGAATCCTCGTCATCTTCATGACGTCCTACCTCTATCTCATGCCTGGCTCTCCGCTTGACGCGAAGATGAGCGATGCAGAGGCCGTGAGTTGGTATCACTACTTTGTGAGCGCGGTGTATTTCACGCCGTTGTTGGGGGCATTTATCGCAGATGCATTCCTTGGCAAGTATCTGACAATCATCCTGTTGTCGATCGTCTACTGTCTGGGGCACGGGGCTCTGGCGTTGATGGGCACTGATTTACCCTTCATGGAGGGCTCGCTCAGCCCTAGTCTGTTTCTGGTTCTGGGGCTGATTCTGATTTCACTCGGCGCAGGTGGCATCAAACCCTGCGTCTCCGCCCATGTCGGCGACCAGTTCGGTGAGTCCAATTCGCACTGGTTATCGAGGATCTACATGGTGTTCTACCTGTCGATCAATCTCGGTGCCGCCATTTCCAATCTGCTGACACCCTGGTTGCTGTACTGGTACGGCCCACACTGGGCCTTTGGTGTACCTGGTGTGCTGATGGCGATTGCCACTCTGGTTTTCTGGATGGGGAGGAGGAAGTTCATCCACGTCCCACCGGGCGGCATGG
>JAKVBW010000140.1 GCA_022446945.1 Phycisphaerales bacterium
AGTTTCCATACGATGGGCCACTGGGGGAATCATTCCATCGCACGGTTCTCGAAGCGGTGGCTGTGCAAGATGCGGAGGAAGCGAACGCTTCTACAGATTCCCGCGCCGCTCCTGCTCAAGCTCAAGTGCCTCAAAGAGCGCCTTGAAATTGCCCTTGCCGAATGATTGGCTGCCGCGGCGGCCGATGATTTCGAAGAAGAGCGTCGGGCGATCTTGGAGTGGCTTGGTGAAGAGTTGCAGGAGATAGCCCTGGTCATCGGCATCGACAAGGATGCCTAGATCACGAATACGTTCATGGTCTTCGCGGACAGGGGTGTGGCCGTTCTCGGTCAGAATCCGATCGACACGTTTCCAGACTGTTTCGTAGTACGCCTCCGGAATCTGAAGGAAATCGACGCCGCGTCGCCGAAGTTCCGCAACGGATTCCATGCAGTCGTTCGTGCGAAATGCCAGGTGCTGCACGCCCGCTGTCATGTCGTGCCACTCCAGATACTCCTGGATCTGACTCTTGCGCTTGCCGGGGGCAGGTTCATTGATCGGGAACTTGATGAGATTGTTGCCCGATGCCATCACCTTTGACATGAGCGCCGAATATTCGGTCGAGATGTCCGCATCATCGAAGTGCTTGAACATCGCGAAACCGAGGACATTCTCGTACCAGTCCACCCAGTGATTCATCTTGCCGTCATCGACATTGCCCACGCAGTGGTCTAGGAACATCAGTCCGCAGGGGTTGTCCCGATTGAAGTCGTTAATCGAGAGATTCTCGATCCGCTTGAAGCCCGGTTCGAAATCGCCGCCTTGTTTGACGTTCTCAATGGCGTAAGCGCCGGTCCTGCTGACAAAGGAGTGCACAGCACGTCCATAGGTCTTGATGCCAGCGGTTGTGACCGTGCCAGATTCATCGGAAATGGTGAGCGGCTCATAGGCCACTTCGGCGCCGTTGGAAACGGCCTCTTTCCAAGCGGCTTCGGCATCTTCCACGGTGAACGCAATATCCTTGACACCATCGCCGAATCGCCGCAACTCATCAGCCGCGGGATCGTCCTTGGACAGTGGTGTTTCGAGCAACATGCGGATGTTGCCCTGTGTGAGCAGATAGCGCGAACGGTCACGACTGCCGGTCGTCAAATCCGCCATCTGCTCGATGGTGAACCCGAATGTATAGGCGTAGAAAAAGGCCGCCTGCTTGGCATTGCCCACGAAGAAGCGGATGTGATCCACATCGATCAGTGCCAGCGGGTCAGCGGCAGTCTCCGTTTGCGAGAGGTTGGCAGTTGTCATGGTGCTGGATGCTCCTTGGCAGAAGCCTTCCATGATACAAGCCTCGTCAGTTCTTCAAGCGCTTGTGGGAGATGCCTGAGGAATCAGTATGTCAGGACGCTGTGGACTTGATGGGGGGCCAGAACAGCCGTGCCGCCCAGCGATGACAGTTCAATCAGCACGCTGATGCCAGCCAACTCACCACCCAGCGCATCCACCAGCTCGCAACTCGCCTTCATGGTTCCCCCCGTTGCAATGAGATCGTCCACGAGCAAGACGCGTTGCCCTGGGGTGATGGCATCGGAGTGGATCTCCAATGTGTCACTTCCATACTCCAGGTCATAATCCCGGGCTTCCGTCTCGGCAGGCAGTTTGCCGGGCTTGCGAATCGGCACAAATCCTGCATTCAGTGCTCTGGCGAGCAATGTTCCGAAGATGAAGCCGCGAGATTCCGCGCCGACAACAACCTGGATGCCAGCGTTCCGAAACGGGTTCACCATGAGTTCAGCAGCAAGGGCCAGCCCCGCCCGGTCTCGGAGCAGTGGCGTGATGTCTCTGAACGTGATCCCCGGATGCGGGTAATCCGGGATGTCTCTGACAAGTGCTTGAAGACGTTCGGGCATCATGGGCTCCTTCCTGCTTCGTGGATCGTAGAATGACAGAACGATGCCTGCAGAGAAAGCCAGTCGCAAACTTCAGACCGTCGAGCCTCTTGGGCTCCGGGTCCTCCTCCGGAAGGATGAGGACCGGAAGACCACCAAGGCCGGAATCCATCTTCCCGACAAGATTGAGATCCCTACGATCACAGGCCGGGTTGTCGCTGTCAGCCAGCAGATTGCCTCCGATGAGGATTGGCCGATCGCGCGGTATGACAAGGTCCTCTTCAATCCCAAGTTTGCCGTGCCAGTCGACTTCGAGGGAGACAATCGTCTCTTTGTTGTTCCTGTTGAAGACATTGTGGCTGTGTTCAGGCGAAGTGATTGAACTTGGTGAATCCGATTGAACCGGTTGCGATCGCCCGGTGTGATGGCCATGTGAATGTTGCCATCCGTGTTCCTGGCTCGAAGAGCATCTCCTGCCGCGCGCTGGTGCTTGCGGCGTTGGCTGATGGGGTCAGCACGATTCAGGGACTGTTACGCGCTGATGACACCGATGCGTTGGCGTTGGCGCTGACTCAGGTCGGCGCGAAGACACATCTTGATGCGGACGTCGCCACGGTGACAGGACCCCTGATATCCGTCACAGATGCAGAGGTGCATCTCGGGCATGGCGGCACCCCCGCCAGATTCATGCTCGCATGCGCGTCCATCGGCGGGGGCCGTGTGGTCATTGATGGAAGTGATCGTTTGCGAGAGCGTCCGATGGGCGAGATGGCTCCCTTGCTGGAGGCACTGGGCGCGACGGTGGAGTTTTTGGGAACGCCCCAATCGCTTCCGATGGCGGTGCAAGGCGGGCCATGGAAGGTGTCGCAATTGGACATGGGCCAGATGACATCAAGTCAGTTTCTGTCTGCATTGCTGCTTGTGGGGGCATCCATGCCTTCCGGGTTGGAACTTCGCTTGCAAGAAGCGCCGCCAAGCGAGGCGTATCTTCGATTGACGATTGCAGAACTGCGAGCATGGGGTGTGGATGTCGAAGTGGAGGAACGCGATCACCACTTGACGCGCGTCCATGTCGCTGGTGGAGGGATGCCGTCCCAATCGCGGTCCATTCCCGCCGATGCGAGTTCAGCACTCTTTTGGGCAGCCGCCGCATCTCTCATGCCAGGTTCTAGAGTGCATCTTGAGTGTCTGGATCTCAAGGATGATCAACCAGATGCGGCCGCGTTCAGCGTCTTGGCTGCCATGGGTCTGACACTTGAGATGGCGGATGACGGATTGTGGTGTCTCGGTCCTGATCAGCTTCGCGCGGTCGGCACAGTCGATTGCAGCGCTATGCCCGACGCCGTCCCCGCGCTGGCGGCCGCGGCATGTTTCGCGGACGGGCCCACGCGACTCACGGGGCTCTCAACGCTCCGCGTGAAGGAGTCCGATCGCATCGCCACGGTTGCAGGCGAATGGGGACGTGCCGGCGCAGATATTCAAATTGAGGGTGATGATCTGATCATTAGACCTCAGCCGCTCCCCGATCATCCCGTGACGCTGCAGACGTGGCAGGATCACCGCATTGCCATGGGTGGGGCGATTCTGGGCCTGAGGCGTGGCGGCGTCTCCATCGCCGATCCCGGCTGTACCGCCAAGAGCTATCCCGGCTTCTGGGCCGATCTCGCCCGTTTTGCCGCTGATGCGCCCAGCGGCGATAATGCCTGAATCATGGGACCCTTCTGGACACTCGCCAGACGACTTCTCTTGCGCCGCGGCATGGTGATTGCTGCTGTGTGCTTGGCCTTCGTCTCTGCAGCAGGCCTTGGCGTGGGTTTGCTCAGCCTTGGCCCGATGCTCAGCCAAATCCTGCATCCCGAGAGCGGGGCGGGCCTGCGTGACATGGCACTTCAGATCAATGCCGAAGGCGGTTTCTGGCACATTCCGGACTGGCTCGTCGGCACGCTCCCGGAGGGCCGGTTCAATGGCGTCCTCTTTCTCATTGTGGGCATCTGGTGTTTGACGATCGTTGGCGCGACCGCAAACTTTCTGCATCAGTTTTTCAGTCAGACCATCGCTACTCTGACGATTGCTGATATTCGCAAAGATCTTTTTGTGCATGTGATGCGTCTTCCACTGCCGCGTGTCGTGGAGAAGGGATCAAGCGAGTATTTGTCACGAATCATTCGTGATACGGCCGCACTAGAAGGCGGCTTCATCGGCTTGTTGGGCAAGGCGATCGCCCAACTCACAAAGGG
>JAKVBW010000141.1 GCA_022446945.1 Phycisphaerales bacterium
GATTACTGGCAGCTTCAGCATTCGCCATCACTGCGGCACCTTGTCCGAGATAGGACAGCAACAAGGCTGGGCAGACGATGAACCACCAGCCAATCGCAATCGCGCGACGACCAAAATGACCCATGTCCGCATACAAGGCCTCGCCGCCCGCCAGGCAGAGCACCACGCCACCAAGCATGATGAACGACATCAGTGGTGATGTGCTGATCATCGACATCGCCCAACCAGGTGAGAATGCCTGCAATACTTGGGGATTCGCCATCACAGATCTGGCCCCGAATACACCGATGACAACAAACCACCCCAGCATGAGGGGGCCGACCAAACCACCGATCCTCCCACTTCCGAATCGCTGCACAAGGAAAATCAGAATGACGACAGCGGCTGAAGCCGCAACGAGCCATTCTGGTTGATTGGGGCCATGCCCATGCTGGATGCCATCCATCGCACTGAGGACGGAGATCGCGGGAGTGATCACGCCGTCTCCATACAGCAATGCTGCCCCGATCAAGGCCACCCATAGAAGCACCCCCGGCTTCGTCGGTGATCAACATCACCCTCGCTCTGATGCGCCAGTGTCAGAAGTGCAAAGAGCCCACCCTCACCACCGTTGTCCGCTCGCAACAGAACAGTGATGTACTTCACGCCGATCACGAGCAACAGTGCCCAGATCAGAAGTGACAGCGTGCCAAGCACCAACTCATGGGTCGCGGTCTCGACTCCCGAAAAAGCCAACGTTGCGCGCAATGCGTACAGAGGACTCGTGCCAATGTCGCCAAAGACGACACCGATCGCGCCCAATGCAAGAAGGGGTGTCCCCTTCCTGACCTGTGAATGCCCGCTCACACAGGCACCCTAGCAAGTCTCTTCAATTGCGCATCATCAATCAGCGACAACAATCTCGACACGTCGGCTCTGCTTTGCAGACCCCATCGGACGATCAGGTCCGTAACTCATGACAGCCATGTTGCTGGAACTGATCCCTTTCTCACTCAGATAATTGCGCACTGCCCAACCTCGCTCAAAGCCAAGGTGGTGGTTGCTCTTGTGGCCACTTTTCCGGATGGGGTCAGAATCCGTATGTCCCGCAACGTAGATCGTCTTGCCGGCATATTGCGACTGGAGAACACTTGCAACGCGGTTCAGGGATTGCTTGGCTGCTGATTTGAGTGACGTACGCCCAGAGTCAAACAGCACATCGCCCTCGACCGACACTGTCACAGTGTTGTTCGGGCCATAGTTCGCAGTCACTCCTTCGATGCCCTCAAAGCCACTTGGAACTGCGGTCGCATTTGCGAGATCCTGTTCATATTGATCACGTTGATCTCGAAGTGTTGAATTCGCAGTTCGCAATTCATCATTCGCAGCATCAAGAGCCTTATCCCGCTCCTCAAGTTGAGCACGGAGATCGGTGTTCTCCTGCTGCAACAGTGACATCTGATCCTGCTCCGTTTGGCCTTCACACCCAAGAGGGAGGCATGTCGCCACTGTCAAAGTCAGCAGGGTCGAAAGAGTCATACGCATGGTCTGGTTTCCTTTCCGCAACGGGCTGTCGTTCCTTCGGTTGGCGGCCCGAGCTCGCTGAGAGGCATTGAAACCGCTGAGCCGCCGGCTGTCCACCCCTCCGACTTGTCCACCGGCACAACCAAGCCCGCCTCAGGCATTTCGACCGTTGGAAGGATGATGCGCCAGCCTCCAGCCACCCCGGCCTGACCCAATACCACCAAGATCGTTGCGGCTGCGAGATGGGGCCCATAGGGGAGCTCTCGCTTCACACCCCCTTGGAAACGCGATCCCAAAGCAGCTGCCAGTGTCCACGCCAAGCCGATGAAGGGTGCGACAAAGAAGATGATGAGGGGCAGAAACCAACCGAATACGGCACCCACCGCTGCCAAGAGATGCACATCTCCGAGCCCCATCGCCTCTCTGCCAAAGCACAGCGTTCCCACCATCCGGACCCCCCAGACCAAGCCGCCTCCCAGCAGCCAGCCTCCAAGGGATCCGCCGACAGCTTGAAGCCACCGAGGTGGCACACCATCCAGCCCCCCCAGTATCCACGCACCCAAAATGCCACCCAGAATGATCGGTGTGAGGAAGAGCATCTCCTTGCCCATTTCCCGGCGGGCATGGGGATAATCTGCAAGCGGTTCATCCGCCGAGACATATTCTTCATAATCGGCAAAGCTCTGAGTGAAGATGCCTTTCGTGAGCAACAGCATGGATGTGCCGACACCCATGATCCCACCCAAGGCAGCGCCTGTTCCCATCCAGCCGGTGCATGGAATCGGCCAAGACGCCCGTCCAACACCACCCTCTCGGGCAAGCATCGCCTGTACCACCCATAGGCAGATTGCTGCAACCGTGACGAAAGTCGGAATCGCTAGAGGAATCAGGTACGTCCGGGCATCAATGACAGTCATTGAGAAAAGCCCAGCAAAGAGGAAGGCGATAGCCGTCCAAGCGGGCCACCCAAGCGCAAAGTGTTGTCGGGACCACCACGGTCCGCCAATATCCCAGAGCCACGTATTCGGCTCCCCCATGAAGTAGCAGATGTAGAGGAGAACAAAGAACAAGGCCATTGCAGTCTCAACAATGGGATAGACCGGGCTGATGCGGACTCCGCAATAGCGACATTTCCCACGGAGAATCAACCATCCGATGATCGGCACATTTTCCCTGAAGAAACGCAGACGGCCGCCACAGGTCGGGCAGCGACTCGCTGGCTGGGTCAGTGACATTCCACGCGGCAGACGCCAATTCACAACATTGATAAAACTGCCGACACAAGCGCCAAAGAGAAACACGAACACCATCCACGGCAAATGCCGCAGCAGTGCGTCAACAGGAAGGCTTGCAAGCATCACGATGCGTCGGCCGCCTGGGCATCGCCCGATTCAGGCAATTGCTCAAGTTCCGATGACACTGCATCGAGAATGGACCTGCATCGACGAATCAGCAATTGCCCGCGTCGATGTCGGACCATCGCTTCTTCAAGACCGATTTCTCCGGCATCAATGTCGCTGATGATGGTCTCCAACTCTGACATTGCCTGCTCGAAAGACAGTGTTTCAGGATCTGCATGGTCATCCATGCCCGGAGGGTAGAGCCGGTTTGGCTGACTCGCCACCATCCTCGACGTTCGTGACCTCCGATTCGAAGAAACCCGCTGCCAATCTTGTGTGAAGGACCTGCCCGGGCGAAACTTGGTCTGCCCGCTTGATGATTCGACCGGAGGGATCGGTGGTGAGTGAATATCCCCGACTGAGTATCGTCTGAGGTCCCACAGCTGCGAGCAGCCTCTCTCGGGCATGCATCGATTCCGACGCCGCAGTAACACAGCGTTTCACAACCTGTACGAGATCGAGATGCTCAAGAGCCGCAGTGGCGGCAACGAGAGATGCTTGCATGGAAGATTCCAGAGTGGCGACAGCAGATTCAAGTCGGCTCCGTCTTGCTGCCAAAACGCGGTGAGGTTGGCGACGGATGATGGCGGATTCGACCTGGCCTGTTCTGAATGCAGCCTTGGCATGGGCACGCCACATTCCAGCAACGAGTTGCTCTTCACACTGATTCAGATGGGCTTCCTCGACTGAAAGACTTCTGTCCATCAGGCGATTCAGGCCTTCTGCCAGAAGATCGAGACGTTGGGACTCATCCTCTCGATCAGGCAGCAGCACCATCATGGCCTGAGTCGGTGTCGCAGCACGCCGATCCGCGACAAGCTCAGCAATCGTCGTGTCGGATTCATGCCCAATGGCTGCCACGATGGGAGTCGCACAATCATGAATAGCCCTCGCTAACTCCACATCATCGAAGCAATCGAGATCTTCCCTTGAGCCTCCGCCTCTCGTGATGAGCATGGCATCGATTCCCAAATCCATACGGGCATCGATGTTCCGAATCATGTTCGCGATGGCCGAACCC
>JAKVBW010000142.1 GCA_022446945.1 Phycisphaerales bacterium
CTCCAGTGGATGCCTCATAGGTTCTGGGACCTAACACCCATTAGCCGCAGAAGAACTGGAGGGACTGCCTGTCAGAGCCGATGCAGGAGTGTCACGAACTGGGAAGGAGTTCGCGTGCAACTGATAGATCGCGATTCACTGACGAGCTGCTGCGCTCTACTCAGCGGGTTTACTTGGCTGTTGGCCATTCTCTCGATCTTCGGGCTGATGATCGTCTTTGGCGAAGTGTCCACAATTCCGGGAATCAGCGGCGACACAATCGCTGGCATGAGCCATGCAGCAGCCCAATCCTGGACCTCTACGATTGCGTCGGACATGATCCGTGTCTTTGCCGTTGGCGCTGCAGCATTTGGCATGCTCGCTGTCGCCCCCGCTGCAGCCGGTATCGCGCTGATCGTGGGCCGATCTGCCATTCGCGCCGGAGGAGATGGTGGGCTGTTAATCGCCAGTCTGATTTCTGCAGCGTGTTATCTGCTCGGAGCGATCTGTCTGGCGATGGGCCTTCTGCCCTGAGCAGATCTCCGCCCTTCTCCGCGGACACCGCTCAGAATGAGATTGTGGTCCGCCATCCCCAGATCACTGAAGTATCAATCCCCACACCAGGATCCCGGACTACTTGGATAACGGGGCCGGTGTTGATTGACTCCGTCGCGCGCACCCGCCAATACCACTCCAACATCATCTGCTCTCCTCCGGGCATCGGCTGTTGAGTCGATGTGCTGCCAAGCGTCCCCAGATTGCCCAACCCAAAAATGCCCATAGGCACCGCTTTCTCCGTCGTCCCTTGATAAAAGCCGGCTGCGGCCCGGCCATATGGCGTGATGTGCGCATACTCGAGTGCAATACCCGTTTGACTGTCCTTCAGGCCGAATGGATGAGTCACTGCGATGCCGCACGACACCGCAAAGTTTGAAACGGTGACATCCTGAGATCCCCAGCCAACACGACAAAAGACAGTTGCAACATCCGTGATTGCCTGATCCATGTTGAATGTCACACCGGGACCACCTGTATTCCCATCTCCGAGCGGGTTGGCAATGGCGTTGTACCAACCCATGAAACGCAGGTGCCCTTCACGTTGCTTCCCATTGATCTCCGGGAACACCCGGATGTCCAACTCACAGATCGTGAAGAGATGTGCCAAACTTAAACCGTCGAAACCGCTCGTATCACCATGACTCGCCGAATTCAGAGTCCCAGCACGAACTGTCATGTTGTCTGACAAGTCGGTCGATAGCACCGTTCCGAATCCGCGTGATGGAAACGGATTCGTCAGACTTTGATTGAAGTCAAGTGACATGAATCCCGTGATCGGATCGTATGCAACAGCGTTACGATCGAAGAAACTTGCATCGGAGATCTTTCCGATGCGCCAACGCAGACTCCCATCGAAAAAAGACTGCTGCCAATACAACTGCACAGAAGCGCCTGGACCCACAAGAATGTTGTTGACAATTGTCGGGTTCCCCACCCCGGGACCCATGTAGGGCTCCAGTGGTGTTCCCACACCAACGTTGTTCTGGAGCAGGCAGGAAATCTGACCGTAGTTTCCATGATCTTGCCACAGTGTCCATGTACTTGAGATCGCCTGCCAAAGAAGAGACTTCGCGTGTGGCGCGCCATCCTTCACTTTGGTCGCGTGCTGATAGGTCCAGGCAGCCATCGGCTCCCAAGTCAGACTGATCGGATCCGTCAACTGTTTCCGAAGCATCGCACTGAGATCCGCCAGAGGTGCCGCAGGATCGGACTCAAACAGAGGTTCGAGCGCTATCTGATGGTCAACGACGGGAAACTTCCCCACAGGATTGGGAAATCGCATTCTTCTGTTTGAATCCGTGCTTCTGGCGCTCTTCTCGCCTGATACAAGGAAGCCACTTGGCGGATCGGCCATCTCCTTGGCTCGCTCCACCGCATCGGCCGCAGGATCGTTTGCGCCCAGACCGGGCCCACCCTGAGCGAATACGCTCGT
Organism: Phycisphaerales bacterium; assembly: GCA_022446945.1. Taxonomy (GTDB): domain Bacteria; phylum Planctomycetota; class Phycisphaerae; order Phycisphaerales; family SM1A02; genus UBA12567. Next base: position 1,970 of record JAKVBW010000142.1, read on the forward strand.
CGTGAGTCCCCAGGTAGCCAGTAGTCCGATCCCGTTTCGCACGCCATCACGATACTGTCCCGCGCTGTTACGGTGCTAATCCGGTCTCTAATGTCGAGAACTCGCGAGGTAGTGGGCACATGAGCAGTTTTGTCTCCCGGCTGCACCGGGGCCACTGGTACGGCTGGATCTTCTGGGGTGTCGCCGCCTGCTTTTTCCTCTACGAATTCTTTGTACGCGTGATGCCAAGCGTTGTGCTTGGAGATCTCTCCTCGGAATTTAATGCCACGCCAGTCGATCTCAGTGGATCGCTCGCTGTCTATCTCTGGGTCTACGCGCCCATGCAACTGGTTGTTGGCGGCCTCTTTGACCGCTTCGGCGCAAAGTTTCTTCTCGTGGGTGCGGCTGGAATCGTAGGTGGTGGTTGTCTGATCTTCGCACAGACTCAAACGCTTGATGGACTCGGCATTGCAAGAGGAATGGCTGGATTCGGCTCGGCGTTCGCGTTCGTGGGAGCCATCTACGTGGCAACGGTGTGGTTCCCTCCGAGCAGACTGGCGCTGATCGCGGGCGTCACAACTGCAGTAGGCATGCTTGGTGAAGTCATCGGGCAGACACCTCTTGTCGATGCTGTTGCAGCATGGGGTTGGCGTGATGTCGTGATGATTTCGGGATGGGCTGGTCTTGCCATCGCCATCGTGCTCCTCTTGGTAATTCCTCCCAGGCCACATTGGTTCCATGACAGATTTACGGAAGAGGATGAAACGAACATTGGCATCCTCACAGGGATCATCACAGTCCTGGGAAACTGGAAGTTGTGGGTCGTCGGCTTGATTTGCGCATCCATCTATATGCCACTCAGTGTTGTGGCAGCACTCTGGGGTAACACGTTCATGGAGGTTGCTGGTGGTTACACCGCCAAACAGGCCAGCTTTGCCACGATCATGTTGGCGACCGGCTGGATGATTGGTTGCCCCATTGCGGGATGGCTGTCCGATCGCATGGGCTCTCGGCGCATACCCCTGATTGTGGGAAGTCTGGGCGGCGGCGCAACGATGCTTCTCTTCATGTGGCCGGGCCTGCTTGGTTACTACGGACTACTCAGTGTGATGCTGATCGGCGGGCTTTTGACCAGCACTCAGGTCATCTGCTTCGCAGTCGCGATGGATGTCTGCCCCAGAACGCTGCGAGGCACTGCCACCGCCTGCGCAAACTTCATCTGCATGATGGTCGCGGCCGGCGTTCAGGTCCTCATTGGATGGATCCTGACGACCGAAGTCACCACACCGAGTGTTCACCGAAGTTCCGGGCATATCACAGCAGGCGCCGACAGTCTCAAGCACACGACACCAGAAGAATTCAGATGGGCGATGGCGATCATCCCCGCCCTCTTCGTCATGTCACTGATTCTGTGCTTCGTTCTTCCGGAAACGGCGCCGGAGCGAGCCAAGCCTCAATCGGCGCAGGCTTGATAAGCCGTCATCAACCCTCTGACAAGACAATCGCCCTTATTCGGAGATCGCTGGTTGCTAGGCCCCGAATCCAGCAAGACATCTGCGAAGAATTCGCATCCCACTTCACGCTTTAATCAAACGACCAGCAATCTCGATTCCATCCATCGCGTTTCGCGTATCCAGAATTAATGCAGCATGCTTGCCTATCAATTTCCAATCGATCGCGTCGTGATTTGTCACGATCAGGACGGCATCGACATCGCTTAAATGGGCCTCGTCTAGGGATGTAGAAGCGAGATCGATCGCATGTCGTTTCATCGCCGGAAATGCTGGACAATGTGGGTCGTGGTATGACACTTCGCATCCACGTGACTGAAGCATCTCGATGATTGGGGCGGCAGGTGTCTCACGAATGTCCGACACATTTGGTTTGTATGACACACCTATGATCAGGACACGTGCTCCATCCTTAGTGTCTCCGAGCTCTTCGCACAACCGATCGACAAC
>JAKVBW010000143.1 GCA_022446945.1 Phycisphaerales bacterium
CTGTGAGCATCCTCGTCATCGATGTCGGCGGCACAAACCTCAAGATCCTGAGGAAGGGAGAGGAAAAGCGTCGCAAGGTCAAATCGGGGGCACATCTCTCCGCTGAAATCATGGTCGAAACGGTTCAGAAGACCTGCACGGACTGGACATGGGATCGCGTCTCTATTGGCTATCCGTCACCGGTCGTCGGGGGCAAACCCCTCCTCAACCCCACCAATCTCGGCGGAGGATGGGTGGGATTTGACTTTGAAGCCGCATTCGACTGCCCGGTTCGCATCTTGAACGATGCCGCGATGCAGGCCCTTGGAAGCTATCACGGCGGAAGAATGCTCTTCCTCGGCCTCGGAACCGGCCTAGGATCAGCAATGATCGAAGAGGGCCATCTGGAACCCCTGGAACTCGGACACATGCCGTTTCGCAACGCTAATTTTGAACACTACACCGGTAAGGCGGGCCTCAAACGTGATGGATTTGAGGCGTGGAGAGAGACGATTTTCGAAGTCGTAGGCCAACTATCCGAAGCGATCGATCCGGATTACGTTGTTCTGGGTGGCGGCAATGTCAAGAAACTTGAGACGCTGCCCGACCGCTGTGAACGAGGCAGCAATTTCAACGCCTTTATCGGTGGCTTCCGAATGTGGGAAGAGAACGCATGAGTAAGGTTTGGGCTGCGCTGAACGAGCATCGCCAAGAACTGAGCGAGGTCTCCCTACGCACGCTGTGTGACAACAGCTCTCGAACTGAACGCTTTCTGCATGAAGTCTGCGGGATCACTGTCGATCTCACTCGCCATCTTGCAGATGATCGAACTCTTGATCTGCTGCTCAATCTTGCCGAAGAAAGCAATCTTCTAGATCTCCGCAACGCGATGTTTGCTGGTGAACATGTGAACACGACGGAGCAACGAGCTGCTTTGCATGTCGCCCTGAGAAATCGCTCAACTGATCCAATGCTTGTCGATGGCGATGATGTCATGCCGCAAGTCAGAGATGTCCTTGATCGGATGCAGTCATTCTGCAATGCGATTCACAGTGGTAGTTGGACTGGTGCAACCGGTCGCCAAATCACGGACGTGATCAACATCGGAATTGGAGGATCTGATCTCGGCCCAGCCATGGCAGCATCTGCGCTGAGGCCATGGTGGATCAGTGGGATAAGAACACACTTTGTATCGAACGTCGATCCCTCACACCTTTCAGACACTCTGCAGTCACTTGATGTGGAATCAACCCTGTTCATCATTGCATCGAAGACATTCGGCACGCAGGAGACAATCGCCAACGCTTGCGCAGCACGACGCTGGGTGACGGATACTCTTGGCGAATCGGCTGTCGCCAATCATTTTGTGGCTGTTTCGACAAATGCGGCGCGGGTCGCTGATTTCGGAATCGACACAAAGAACATGTTCGAATTCTGGGACTGGGTAGGTGGCAGGTATTCCATGTGGTCGGCCATTGGCCTTTCAATTGCTGTCGCGATTGGGTTCGATCGATTTGCGGAGATGTTGGATGGCGCGCATTGCGTTGACAACCATTTTCGAAACACTCCGCCCGAAACTAATGTCCCCGTCTTGCTCGGTCTGCTTGACTGTTGGTATCGAGATTGCTGGGGATGTCAATCCCGCGCAGTGCTTCCCTATGATCAACATCTCGCCCAACTCCCCGCATATCTCCAGCAGCTTGAGATGGAAAGCAACGGGAAGCAGATAAGACTCGATGGATCAAAGGCAACTCACGGGACGGCATCGGTACTTTGGGGCGCATCGGGCACCAATGGGCAGCACTCCTTTCACCAGATGTTGCATCAAGGCACAACCATGGTCCCCTGTGATTTCCTAGTTGCAGCAATGACGTCAAGTGACGCCTCAGATGATCGACACGCGATGTTGATCGCCAATTGTCTGGCTCAGTCCGAAGCCCTTGCGAGAGGATGCACACTTGACGAGTTGGATGCTCCTTCTGATCTTGCGCCCCACAAGGTCATGCCAGGCAATCGTCCCTCTACCACCTTTGTCTACCGGCAATTGGATCCCTTCACACTGGGCGCGATCATTGCTCTTTACGAACACCGGGTATTCGTGCAAGGCGTGATCTGGAATATCGACTCCTTCGACCAGTGGGGCGTGGAACTCGGCAAGAAGATCGCCAACAGGATCCTGCCCGGCCTCTTGGAAGATGGAGCGCCTGATGGCGACCCCACAACGTTGAGGCTGATCCAACGGATTGCAGAATTGTCTGACGGACAGAATCGCTGAAAGACATCCCGCCACGGACAGAATCCATGGCGGGATGAGCAACAGTCATTCTTCATCTGGAAGAGTCGAGGCTGTGAAGAGATCGATCAATCAGAATACGAGTTGCATCTGAGAGCGAATCAACCACTGACCTCCTTTGGCACCATTGGCATCACCTCGCCAACCGTTTCCACTGCTTGTGTAATCCGCGTTCCAGGGACCATCGCCAGAGTCATTCAGGAATGAGAAGGCATAGCCGAAATCGGCACTGAACTTCACAGTCTTGCTTCCGCCGGGCCAGTAATTGACACCCACGGTCAGCGTACTGTCATGGCCATTGCGATAACCCGATGCTGCTGCCTGAGCCTCTACTCCTGTAACGGGCTGATAGTCCTTGATATCGCCCAATTCATATCTACCAAAGAGTTGCATGTCCTCAGCCACATCGACGCCGCCCTGCGCTACCCAGCCATAGGCACGACCCTTGGTATCACCGCTTTTTCCTTCTGTCATCGTGAAGTAGGTGAAGGCCGTCCAGCCGTTTCCGCCGGCCGCAACATCAATCGTGAACCCGTAACTGCGCGGCGCATCCATGCCACCATAATCGGCACCGCTTCCCCGGTTATGGCTCTGATTGAACCACTCAAGTGCCGCGCCTATCGAAGCATAATCCTCGGTGATCCCATATCCGGTCATCGTGCCCCATGCCTTCCAATCACCAGCGAGCAAGTAATCCATACGGGCAACCAATGAGTTCGTACTGTCGTTGTTGAAGGTTCTGTTCAGCGAATTAGGTCCATCCCCATACCACACGCGTCCCCACATCGTGTCGTTTTTCATGCCCAGTTCAATGCCCTGCGCCCAACCGTAGGTGAACTGATTGTTGATCATGGACCTCTCTACAGTCAGTTGCTTGCTGGAACTAACAAGTTCCTCACGAAGATAGGGCGCTTTGAACTGACCAACCTTCAAGTAAGTGTCATTCTCCATGCTCTTCTGAATCCATAGATCTTCTGCATAGGTGTTGCCGTTGCTTCCTTGAGTTTGCCCTTTACCACCGCGTTCATTGACGAGTGTGAACTTGTATGTCCATGAAGGATCGATCACATTGCCGCTGAATTTCAACTTAGCGCGACGTACCGCAAATCCATACTCATCGCTTGCACGTTCATTTGGGCCGTTCTTCGCGTGATTGAACGTCCAACGAATCTGTAACTGGCCGTTAAGCTTCAACTTCCAGTTTCCATCAGCAGACTGGATGAAGAAACCTTTCTTGTAACCACTAGTTGCGCTGTCGCCCTGAAGGCTGGCACGGGTATCCGCATCAGCCAACACATCCTGAACAAGACCACGAATCTGCTCGCTACGCTCTTCACTCAGCCACTGATCGGAGTTCTCAGCGCGGAGTACATCGACTTCGCCCTTGAGCGATTCGACCATCGATCGCAGGTCCGCGATCTCCTGGTCCCGGTAGTCTTCTGCCATCGCGGGGAAAGCCAACCCGACAACCATCAGACTCGAAATGACACAGTTCTTCATGAGTAAACCTCCTCTGACGAGCCAACATGACCCGGGATGTCAAAGTGAGGATCATCCAGCGACTGTGTTCAG
>JAKVBW010000144.1 GCA_022446945.1 Phycisphaerales bacterium
GGTTGGGTTGCACAACAGGGACCTGCAGGTAATCCGTACAACGTGACATGGAACGCTTCGGGTGGAAACTCAGGCGGTTACATCACCTACTGGGATCAAACGCCTTCTGATTCCGAGTGGTTCTCTGCCTCATCCAGTTTTCTCGGCGGGGGGGATTTCTCACAAGCCGTAAACAATGGGGGAGTGTCATTTGATTGGATGGCTGATCTGGGGACAGGCGCGCAATTGGTGCAGATTGCATTCACCACGATCGGCGGCCAATCGGTCTTATGGGCTGAGACGGTCGCGACTGTGAACGGTCATTGGTATCACTATGACTTCAGCTTTGATTCGAGTACGGCCTGGATGCTTCAGAGTAGTGGTAACCCCGCTACTCTTGCCACGACATCCGATCTGACAGACGTCTTGTCATCAGTTGGTGGGATGTTTGTTACCGGCGATACGATCGACGGCATGGACGGCACCTGCTCACTCGACAATCCAATGATCTACTCCATCCCGGCTCCTGGGGTTCTGGGGCTGTTCGGCTTGGCGAGCATTGTCGGCATGCGACGGCGACGTTGATCGATCATGTGAGAAGTGGGAAGGGAAGAACATTCTTGGGGAGACAGTCTCATTCACTCCGAATAGTGAAGGCCCTTCCCGTTTCCTTAAAGCGGAAAGGGGAAGGGCTCCAAGGAGTTCAAGTTGAAAGCGCGCTCAGCCGCCAGATGCAGGGGCGAGCGCTTCAATTGCCCACGCGGTTTTCCAAAGTGCCATTGAAATGCAGGTCAAAATTGCAATGTGAAGCAAAGCGTAGAGACCTCGAAAGACTGGGCAACAGGATTTTTTTCCATCAGAGCAGCAATTTGCGTTGTTCTGAGTTCCATCGGTCATTGCATGCTCCTCTTAGCATTGACGGGACGAACTCTGTGTCGGCATGACCTCCTCATGGACTGCAATATGAGTTTGAAAACTAGTGACGTGTCAAATCAACTATCGGACGTAAACACGTCTCTGCACTCCTGATTCGCACAATCAAGCATGATTTGGCTATCTTGATAATGCATGGAAGCAAAGCGCGTTGGAGACCAGATGTGTCGCCACTTGGGAAGCAATCGTCCACCGATTGTGATTCTCACGGGCGCTGGAATCAGCGCAGAAAGTGGATTGTCGACATTTCGGGGTGATGGAGGCCTATGGGCAGGTCACCGCGTTGAAGATGTTGCTTCCCCCTCGGCATTTGAGCGCGATCCGGACCTGGTGTATGAGTTCTACAACCTGCGGCGCAGGAATCTACTTTCGATTGATGTCAAGCCGAATGCAGCGCACAAGGCACTTGAGAGACTTCAATCTGAGTGGTCTGAGAGAGTGACCATCATTACGCAGAATGTGGATGACCTGCATGAGCGAGCCGGGAGCTGCAATGTGATTCACATGCACGGGGAACTTCTCAAGATCAGACATCTGGATTCCGGTGAGGTCCGCTCATGGAATGATGATTGTGATGGATCCACACTCGACGGGCGGTGGCGTCCGCACATCGTGTGGTTCGGTGAGGCCATCCTGGAGGCGGCTGCGATTTCCGAGGCTCTGATGAGCGCAGGCCTGTTCCTTTGCATTGGCACAGCGGGGCAGGTCTATCCAGCGGCTGGGTTTGTTCATGAAGTCGCTGGGCCCAGCGTCGAATTCAATATTCAGGGGACAGCCATTTCGAAGAGTTTTTCGGCTGCCGTTCTGGGATCAGCAGCGGAGCATTTTCCCATCTTTGTTGATGCATTGCTCAAATAGATCCTGTTTGTCTGCCGGGTATGATTGCCCGCTTCAGAGTCAACATGTTTGATCGCATTCATACCATCTGGAGCCTTCTTGAAGGGCAGCGCATGCGCTACACCGCAGCGTTGGCGTCCCTCATCATCGCTTCGATGCTTCTTTACGCAGTGCCGATTGTGCCCCAGGTTGTGCTTGATGGGGTTCTAACGGACGAGGTGCGTGAGGGATCATGGCCCGAGCGCATGGGACTCTGGCTTCTCGGAGGTCGTGAGTATCTGAGCGATAATCTCTGGATCGCCGCATTGGCAGTCATCGGTCTGACGATGCTTGCTGCGATTGCGACATACTTCAGAGGACGTTGGGTTGCGATCGCTGCGGAGTCAGTCGTTTGTCGTTTGCGCGATCGACTGCATGATCATTTGAATCATCTTCCTTGCAGCTGGTATGACAAGGCAGAGACGGGGGATGTGCTCCAGCGATGCACTTCTGACGTTGACACACTTCGTAATTTCCTTGCCATGCAGGTCATAGAGATTGGCCGTGCGATCGCGATGATGGTGATTCCAATTCCAATCATGCTCATGATGGATGTGAGGATGACGATTGCCAGCGTTGTGTTGTTGCCCGTCATCATCGGTTCTGCGGTGTACTTCTTCGGTCGAGTGAAGGCGGTATTTAGAGAAAAGGATGAGGCAGAAGGGCGATTGACTGCATGCGTTAACGAAAATTTGACCGGTATTCGTGTAGTCAGGGCGTTTGCGCGTCAGGAATTTGAACAGGACAAGTTTCGCGATCGCAACAATGAGCATCGTGCGCTTGACTACCGTCTTTATGCGATTCTTTCCTGGTTCTGGTCTGCTTCGGACGAGTTGTGCTTTCTGCAGAAGGCAGCGGTTTTTATTCTAGGTGGGTACTGGGTTGCGGTCGGAACACTCGAGATCGGAACGTACTACTTCTTCATTGCTGCTGTCTCGATGTATGTATGGCCGGTTCGCATGATGGGTCGGCTACTTGCTGAACTCGGCAAGGCGATAGTTGCTGTTGACCGTATTCATGAGATTCTGGAATCACCATCGGAATCCGCAACAGGCGAGTCGTCACCAGAAGCTAACGAATGTTCTGGGCGCATCGAGTTTAGAAACGTCTCCTTTGCACATGGAGAGACGCCCATTGTGCGTGGTGTGAACTTTTCGATAGATGCTGGTCAGACACTGGCAATCGTAGGACCTTCAGGAAGTGGTAAGAGCACACTCATCAACCTACTTCTGCGTTTCTACGATCTGGATGCTGGGGTCATCAGCGTGGATGGGATTGACATCACCACTCTTGACCGTCAACAGCACAGACGCCGCATGGCCGTCGTCATGCAGGATCCTTTCCTTTACTCCAGAACGATTCACGACAATATTGCGCTATCCCGTCGATCAGCTGATGAGGATGAGGTTCGATTGGCAACACGGGTAGCGTGTATTCACGATTCGATTCTTGAGTTTGATGACGGATACGAGACAGTAGTCGGAGAGCGAGGGGTGACACTGTCCGGTGGCCAGAGGCAACGGGTGGCGATCGCGCGAGCGCTATTGCAAAAACCGGACATCCTCGTCCTCGACGATGCGCTTAGTGCTGTCGATACGCGTACTGAACGCATGATTCTTGAAGCCATGCGTGACAGACATGGTCGCCAGACCACAATCGTCATCGCCCACCGTCTTTCGACTCTCATGGCGGCTGATGACATCATTGTTCTTGATGAAGGGGGCATCATTCAGCAAGGCACACATGAGTCTCTTGCACTTGAAGATGGCATGTATCAGCGTCTTTGGGATATTCAGACAACGATCGAGTCGACCGAGGAAGGTGCGGCCTGATGGCGAGATCACCTTTCATCCAGGAAGAGGAATATGTCGGCGGTCGTTTTGATTGGGGACTCTGGCGGCGCATTCTGAGGCATGCACGTCCTCATCGCCGTTGGTTCTGGACAATGGTTT
>JAKVBW010000145.1 GCA_022446945.1 Phycisphaerales bacterium
CCGACATCTCGCCCGAGATCGCCCGAGATCGCCCGAGATCGCGATCTCGCCCAGAGATGAAGGAGAGTAGGCGGCGGCGGCGCTGCCATCGCGGTGGGCTTCCCGCATTTTGACAATTGCGTATTCGACCAATGCAGCGCATCGGGCAATGGGGGCGCTGTCCTTGTTCAGAATTATGCTGGACCGACTTTCACCAACTGTCAGTTCACAGACAACTGGGCGCAGAAAGGTGGGGCCATCTATGTCACCGAATCATCTGCCGTCGTGCTGAATGGTTGTGATATTTCGAACAATCAAGGTTGGTGGTATGGCGGCGGTCTCTATCTTCTCGATGAGTGCGTTGCTTCAATTGCGAACAGTACGATTGTGGGTAACTATGGCTCCATGCAGGGCGGCGGCATCTATTCACAATGTGGCACGGTTGATCTGAGCGACAGCGTGGTCGAAGGCAATCATGCTTCATTAGGTGGAGGTATGTCATTTACCTGCGGCGACGGATTTATCCAGAACGTTGATTTCAGGGACAATGTTGCGAAGGTCGGTGGGCATTTGAGCATTGCTTATGCAGGCCCTCCTCCCGGTGATCCGCTCGCAAATGTCCAGATTGCCGATTCCAACTTCTGTGGCGCAGAGTTGCCGATCGATGGCCCATGGAATGATGCAGGCGGGAACATTTTTTATGGTTCTTGCACGGATGGCGCATGCTGCACCAACGGCACTTGCGTGCTCATCAGTGAACCCATCTGCACAATGGTCGGCGGGGACTACCAAGGCGTCGGGATCTTCTGTGAAGATGTGAACTGTCCCGGCGAATGTCCTGCTGATCTCAATCAGGATGGATTTGTCGGTTCAGACGATCTCCTCCACCTGATTGCTGATTGGGGCGTGTGTCCCTGATTTTGACACCTGCATACATGCACCGACGCCCCGGATCGCTTCCCTCGCGGTCCGGGGCGCCTGTGTTCATACTGGATGCCGGCTATTGCCCAAGGCGGCATCGAGTGTATGGCGTCAGCCTGCTTCGGCGCGGGGATGGGCCTCGTCGTATGCCTCACGCATTCGTTGTGTGGTCAGGTGCGTGTAAACCTGCGTTGTAGAGAGCGAACGGTGTCCCAGAAGTTCCTGCACCGCGCGGAGATCCGCCCCGTTGTCGAGCAGATGTGTGGCGAATGAATGTCGGAGCGTGTGGGGGCTGATATCCGGATCCAGACCGGTGCGGTCGAGGTACTTGCTGACCTTGCGCCGCACGGATCGTGTTGAGATTCGATTGCCATGGCGGTTGATGAACAAAGGTTCCGCACCCGGAAGATCATGTCCATGTCGCCGTCGCATCGAGATCCACTCGGACATTGCGCGCAGTGCATGGGTCCCGAGCGGCACGATCCGCTCTTTGCGTCCTTTGCCTCGCACAATGAGGGCTTGACCGGCTTCATCCACATCCTGCAAGTCGATGCCGACAAGTTCGCTGACGCGGATGCCCGTGGAGTAGAGCGTTTCAAGCATCGCTCTGTCGCGGCAGCCGAGCAATGTCGAGGCTTCCGGTGCTGCCAGCAGTCGCTCAACATCCTGAACAGTGATGGCCTTCGGCAGACGCCGGCTTTGGCGGGGGGTGCGAATCACTGTCATCGGATTACGTGAGATGGCGCCACTTCGTTCGAGCCACTTGTGGAATGAGCGAAGGGTGGCGATCTTCCGAGCCAACGTCGCGGTGCTGTAGTCACAGTCTGCAAGATGTGCCAGAAAGGCGCGGATCGGTTCGACATCACATGCCAGCACAAGAGCAGTCAGACTCTTCGGCGCGACTGCACCGACGACATCGGTGCGGGAGTCCTTGGCACGTTTCCACGCTGCGGTCTCATGCTCAGCATTAAACTCGATGCCCTGCTCATCATTCGTGAAGGCGATGAACTGACGCAGATCCACGCCATAGCACTTGGAGGTGTACTGGCTGAAGTGGCGTTCATCGATCAGGTAGGCAAGAAAATCTGAAACGATCGGGTAGTTCAGTTCTGGGCGGGCGGACTTGCGGGGCATCGTGCTTTCTCGGGTGCTGGCGTGACTTTCCGGACAGGAGGGGAAATCATGAGGGTCCGGGAACGTCCGGGGATAATCGGTTCAAAGGGGGTTTCTTTCAGGATCGGTCTGCTTTTTGGTCTGGATTCATTTGTTGGTTGACGAGGGCTCGGTCAAAATCGTCCAACGGGTAATCCGGGTCGCTTGCCATGACCGCAAGGGTGTCCAAAAGGGTCATTTCGTCGCCATCCGACCATTGAAGCCGCCAGGTGTGTCCATTTCGCAGGAAGGCGATCTGATGCTGCTGAGCGGTGTCTGGGCTTGCAGAGCGTCTTGGAGAAGCGGGGCCTGAGGGTGAATCCATGGTGCGGGCTCCTTGATCAACTGACTGACGGGGGCAGTCGATGCCCTCATCCATCGACCCTGTTGGAGCATGGATCTGAAATATTCTCGGTCCCTCGGAGAGGCGCAGAATCCGCGCATCTTCGCCTGCACCGGTCCTCAGATCATCCACAAGGCCGTTTTTGGGCCGGGGCTTGGTAGACTGCGGGGCTTCTGATCGCGTAGCTCAGTTGGTAGAGCAACCGCCTTTTAAGCGGTAGGTCCTGGGTTCGAGTCCCAGCGCGATCATCCTCGTGGTCTATGCACGGGGATCTAGGAAGTCGGAAGTGAGGGACCCCTTTGACCCACATTCTGCACGCAGCCTTTACGGATGGTCGTCTGCATGTGTGGGCAGAGTCGATCGATCGTTGGCGATTGATGATCGCAGGCGCAGAACCACAGTCAGCAAAGACTGATCCTGAAGAATCTCTGCCATGGCATCCTTACGGCTCACTGCGCAAGGAATTCGTTCCACTGTTGGGCGCGGCGTCGATGTTGGGAAGGGACGATGAGTGCGCGATCAGACTTCCGCGGGATTTGCTTGGACCGTTTCCGAGTGACCGACTCGCGGCATCGCTAGGAGGTGTGGATCGAAGTGGCGAACCATGGTTGGCACGCTTTCGCATTGCCACACGATCGCTTGCGCCGTCAGAAGCATTGCGGTTCTTGCTCGCCATTCGCGGTGGCGATTTGGTGTTTGACGAAGAGCCAGGCCATGACATGTGCTTCTGGGCTGATGTGGCACATCTTGCAGCGGAACGTTGTGAATCCCAGCGCTTCGTTCCGTCACTCCGTCAGGATGCCAAGGGGCGTTTGCGTGCAGTTTGGAGTCCATGGCTTCAGGACGAGGAAGCTGCTGAAAGGCTCACATCATTGTTGGCAGCGATGCCGCCAGTGACGCGCGGTGTCGACGACGCGATTGGGGAAGCGGCATGGCCCCGACTTGAATCAGCACTTGAGACGTTGACCGATGGTCTGGTGCGATCGATGCTGAGACGGGATTCCTTTATTGAAGCGATCGAGGACCGCGATCCCGAAGATCCCCATGTGCAGTGGCTGTCGGGTCTTCTTGATGGTCATTCGGAATTGGCGATTGAAGGTGAAGGCACGATTCGTTTGATGCGCGCGACCCGGTCGTGGATTGCGCGCCTGGATGACTTTGCAGCGGGGGAGTCGCTGCGACTGCGTTTGGATCTGCGTCCCCCAGCATCTGAAGGCGGAACCTGGGGTTT
>JAKVBW010000146.1 GCA_022446945.1 Phycisphaerales bacterium
TCATGTACAACTGATTTTGGTTTGTGGACTCTGCAATCGTTCCACTTCCAAGAAGGGATGACTCCCTTAATGGATCTGAATGGGGATGGTGCTCCCGAGATGCTTCTGGAATCCCCCTATCACGACTATTCGATTGATGACGGGCATAGCGGCGAGTACAACAGACCCATGTTGATTGCTCGCAGCGGCGAGCAAGTCGGCCACATCGACATATTCCAAGTTCTAGACATCAGTCCAAACTCAATCTCCTATAACGGTTTGAACTGGCCCCCCAAAGGCAATCCTAATCTGTGGTTCATAGCCGAGTACAAGGGCTTTTTCGATGTGACCGGCGATGGGCGGCTCGACATTATTCTGGACGTACAACTCAACATTGAATGGAATCCGGGCGAATGGACAGAGATCCGGCAATTCTTCTACATCGAGAACACCTCATCCCCAGTTGCAGCTGCTTGCTCCAGCGACATTGATGACAGTGGTGCAGTTGATATCAGCGACTTGCTCACCGTGATCAGTGACTGGGGCCCGTGCGAAGGCGGATAACTCCGCTAAGGACAGAACCCCGCCGTGAAGCGGGGTTCGGTGTCTTCAAGAAGTGGGCCATACTGGACTTGAACCAGTGACCTCTTGTGTGTCATACAAGCGCGCTAGCCAACTGCGCCAATGGCCCCAAGGGAGCCAAGGATACCGCTGAGGTGGATCTCAGGCAACCTGATCGAAGGATCGGTACGCTCCACAGCATGCACAACCCCACACTTGGCGAATTTCAGGCATTCATCAAAGAACGTTACTTCGAAACCGACAACGCCAGAGGACCCGCAAGCACCTTCCTCTGGTTTACGGAAGAAATCGGAGAACTGGCCGAAGCCATCGCGCGCCGAGACCGCGGTGATGGTGATGATGCGAATTTGCGAGAAGAGTTCGCCGACGTCCTTGCATGGCTGGCGACACTGGCGAACATCACGGGAGTGGATCTCGCGGAAGCTGTCCATGAAAAGTACATCTTGGATGGCGGACCGACTGGCACCAAATAACACTGCCTGATCGGCCACGATACCCTTGCATCCCATGTCCCGAATCGACACGATCTTCAAAGACCATCGCGATCGCGACCAAAGATTGCTCATGCCCTTTGTCGTCGCAGGACATCGAGGACTTGATACCACTGAAATGGTGCTGTCTGGACTTCATGAATCAGGCGCTGCGATCGCCGAAGTCGGGTTTCCCTTTTCAGACCCCATTGCCGATGGCCCGGTCATTGCGGCAGCGATGCATGAAGCGCTCGAGAGCGGTGTGACAGTCGATGCCACACTCTCAACCATCTCGAGAGTCAGAGAACACACCGACCTTGGACTGATCGCCATGGTGAGCGAGTCGATCGTTCACCGCAGAGGCGGCACCAAGTTCATTGCAGAACTCTCGAACGCAGGCTTTGATGGCCTCATCATTCCAGACATTGATCTGGCAACAGCTGATGCCATGCTTCCAGCGATTGATGACGCTGACCTCGCCTTCGCCATGCTTGCAGCGCCGAGCACTCCGAGCGACAGATTGAAATTGCTCATTGAACGCTGCAGAGGATTTGTGTATTTGCTGGCGCGAACTGGCCTCACAGGAACGCGGTCGGAGCTGCCCGACCTGACGCCTCGTGTCGACATCCTCCGCGCCATGACAGATCTTCCGATTGCGGTTGGCTTCGGAATTTCCACGCCTGATCAGGTGCGTGCCGCCACGCGTACCTGTGATGCAGCCATCGTCGGTTCGGCCCTGATCCAACAGATGACCGGCGATGATCCCGCAGGTGATGCGATCCGGTTCGTCGAGACCCTTGCGACGGGTCTTCAAGCATCCTGATCGCTGGTGAGTAGCCCTGAAGCGTGCTACCCTGTCCGGTCGCGCTGAATATGGCAACAGTTCCCAAGGAAGATCACTGACATGTCCGACGACACCGCAATAGCCGAAGGTTTCGATTTCAAAATCGAGGACGCCGGCCCCGCCCGCAAAAAACTCGAAGTCACCGTTACAGCCGACGCCATTCAGGCAAAGCTGGACGCATCCATGGGAACACTTCAGTCGCAGTCTGCCCTTCCAGGATTCCGGAAGGGACGCGCGCCTCGCCAACTCCTCAACAGACGATTCGGCAAAGCGATTCAGGAAGAAACGCTCAACGAACTGATGCAGGAAGGCTGCAGGCAAGCCTTTGAATCTCTGAACATCCGCCCTCTCGGAAATCTTGAACCTGCCGATCCCGACTTTGTCCCGGAACTTCAGCCCGGCAAGCCGATGAACTTTGCGGTTGTCTTCGAAGTCGTCCCCGAGTTCGACCTTCCAGACATGTCCGCCATCACCATTGCCCGTCCTCAACTCGATGTCGAGGACAGCCATATAGACGAAGAACTCGACCGGCAATGCATGCGTGCGGGAACCGCGGAGGAACGCGAGAAGAACTTCAAGACCGGCGACCGCCTTCTCGGCGCCGCAGAACTCTATCTCGAAGATGACGAAGAGCCGATCTTTACACATGAACAAGTGCTCGCTGTCATTCCCGAGAAGGGAGAGTCGGGCCAAATCCTCGGACTGCTCGTCGATGATCTAGGAAGCCACTTTGCCAAAAGTGCGATCGGGAAAGTCGTGGAGATCAGCACGACAGGCCCCGACACCCATGAAAGAGAAGACATCCGCGGGAAGAAGCTCCGCATTCGATTCACAATCAATCTCGCAGAACACATCACGCCGTGCACACCCGAAGATCTCATTGAACGATTTTCACTGGCATCGATTGATGTCCTCAGAGAACAGGTGCGGCTTGCGCTGGAACAGCAACGGGATGAAGAGCAGTCATCGGCGATGCGCACACAAATGCTCACAGCCGTCACGGATGCTATTGACATGGAACTCCCGGAAAAGATCTCCGGAAATCATGCGGCGCAGGATCTCGAACGCATTCGCTTTGAACTGATGCAGCAAGGGCTCACTTCCGAGGAAGTCGAAGAGAAACTTGCCGAGGTCCGCGAGCGGTCAAATGAAAGGTCGCTTCAGAATCTCAAAACGTGGTTCATCCTTGAACGGATTGCCAACGACCAGGACATCGCAGTCTCCGAACAGGAGATCAACGGATACATCACGACCATGGCCATGCGCCAGGGCGTCCGGCCCGACAAGATGCGAAGCGAACTGATCAAGCAGGATCGGATCGACAACATCGCCAGATCCGTCCGCGAACGCAAGGCCGCCGACCATCTCGTCAGTCTGGCCACCATTGAAGACATCTCGATGGATGAGTGGGCAGAGCGCCAGGCTGCTGCATCCTCGACGTGATCCCCGCACTTGTTTCAACAGCGACTGACCCCACCGCTGCAGATCCGGATCCCTGGAGAATTCTCCTTCCGCTGCTCATGCTGGCCGGCATTGTTCTGGTCGCCTGGGTAGTGATCGTGTCCCTGAGGCGTAAACTCCGGATGGATCAGGATGATCGAACATTGACCTTCTCGCTCGAGGATCTTCGCCAAATGCATTCAAACGGCGACTTGACCGATGAGGAGTTCAGTAAAGCTCAGAAAGTCCTCTATGAATCGATGCAGAACAAGTCATCGGACTGATCCGAACAATTCCATT
>JAKVBW010000147.1 GCA_022446945.1 Phycisphaerales bacterium
CTGATACATCATTGCGGAATCTTGCAAGCGTCCGCATTGCATGTTCGAATTCGTCCGCAAACTTGCGATGTTCCTGATCTCGCCAAGACTGACCCAGTTGACGATGCTGGGACATGAGTGATGTCATGTTCTCGTGCATGCTTTCGGTGAACCTATGTAACTCGGACGCAAACTTGCGTACTTCACCTGGATCAATAATCGCCTTGGCCATCACCGCTTCCTTTCATCGTGCCACTCGAGTAAGAGCATGTTCTACCTTACGGGCTGGAATCAGTTCTTGTTCCCTTGCTGAACAGTCTGTCCCAAGCACCGCTGAGACTGCCTTCCACGACACCACGGAGCGTTACGTGGCGAGCACCTGTGATTTCAAGGTTTCCCTTGATCAATCCATCTTCAGCAAGATCGAAATTTCTTCCTAGGAAAAACACGTTTCCGGAATATTCGCCGTGCAGAACCGCGTCACCTCCCAGAATCGCAATGTCGGCGTTGGCGCCAGCGAGGTTGGTTTCTTTCGAGAAAATCAGTGTGGGCGTATCGATGGGGGTTGTTCGTTCAACCGCCTTTCCGTCGATGCGCTGCCACTCTGAGGGCTCGAATCGGGATTCGAATTCCTGGACGATCGCATTGAGCCTGAAGGTGCCGATGGCAACAAGAGACAAGCCTCCAGCAAGAACGATGACTAGCGCGATGCAGCCGAGACGCTGTCGTTTGGTCGAATCTTGTTTGTCGGTGTTCAGCTTACGCATGCTTCTTCCGGCGGAGTCGTCGGTTTGCACCGTACATGAGGATTGCGGCGGGTGCTGGGAGCATCCACGGCCAAGCTTGATCCCACGAAGTCAGTGGTGGCGCTGCGTCAAATGACCAACTGAGCGCGGAGTGTGCAGCAGGTGTGGCGATTTTCGTTCGCACTTGCCATTCACCAACTTCTGGCAGTTCGAACTTGGCTGCGTACAGGAGTTGATTATCCGCTGCGCTTCTCGTTGCATCCAACTCCAGATGCAGACCGGAGGCTCTGTGATCAAGGGAGAGTGCGATCGTGGCATCGAGCTCAATGTGGTCAGTACCTTCCTCCTGAAGAAGAATCGACACATCGACAGGGCCGCTTCTCAGCGGCGTCGGATCGGTCATGACGGTGACGACCCAGGGGCCGACAGTTTCGTGCACGCGTACGAGCCCACTGTCTCCCAAAGCAGCGCAGAGGAGTGCCATGATGCATCCTGGGTGCGTCATGGGAGAATGGTCCCACGCATCTGCATCGGTTGAAGAACGATCCACGTGCCGATCAGGAAGAGTGCAATCGGGAGCAGAGAGGCGATCACTGTGGCGGACATGACACGTTTCGTTGCGACCGACTTGATCACCCGATGCGCTGCAATGATGGAAACAACGACGCCAGCATCTAGCAGCAGCAATTCAAGTGGCAAAAGCCATGCGGGAACATTGAGGCAGCATGCCAGAATCCATGCAGGTTCACCTGCCGCAATCCCCACATCGCCCAAGGCGCGCTGTGTTGTCGGAATGATGGTTCCAATGCCTGTCAGAAAGTGAAAGAGCATGTGCACAAGCCACATGCTGAACCCGATGGGAACAAGGGTGAGAGTCAATCTGCATGCCAAGGCTCCGAGTGATTCCGAGATAAGTCCTGTACGGCGTACCCAGGCGGCAAGTGAGGGAATTGTGATCGCAGGGAAGATGACGGCGACCAGCAAAAGGACAAAGGTGGCTGGCACCATGGGGGTCGTCCATCCCATTGATGCAGCAAAGCCATCTTCGAATTCAAGGATGGGTCCGACCATGCCCAAGGCATTTGCGAATGCGCCGAAAGTCAACAGCGCTGCAAGTGCTGCAATGTCCGCACGGCGCGCAATGCGGCCAATTCCGCTTCGCCAACCGGACTCTGTGACATCGGCTGTATACGCTCTTGCGAGGACGCCAACATTGTCATGTGGACAGGCCCGGACACAATCCATGCACCATGTGCAATCGAGATTGCCGACCTTGGTCGGAAGATAGAGATCGAGTTCGCATCCACGTCCACGTGGACCGCCCTGGATGCAATCGTCCGTTTCACACTTTCTGCAGGTCTCCGTGTCGATACGCGCCACTTCTCTTGGAGAGATCATGGACTCGATGAAATGGAACTGGCCGATCGGGCAGACCCAACGACAGAACGCCGCGCCTCTGAAGAATGCATCAATGACAAATGCGGCAGTGAAGTAACCGATGAGAACCCACGCTGTCCACCATGGGGAGTCCCACAGACTGAATACCTCGTACGCCCAGAGATAGATCAGCAGCAGTGAGGCGGCAATCCATTTGCTTCGAAGGAAACGAGGCCACCGCCGAACGGGCGAGAAGATTCGCTTTGCCAACTCACGAGGAAGCATGAACGGGCAGCTCCAGCAGAATGCGTTGCCAATCAGCAGGATGGCAATGACAACCAGTCCTCGCCAGTGTGTCCAGGGAAGAACACCTGCAAGATTCAATGGGCTCAGTCGTGGACCAAGCAGCCCATCAGCAACGATGGCAGCGGCGAGCAGAAGCATGATCCACTGGACGGTTCTTCGGACGCGCAGGCTTCTAAGAATCCAGCCAGCAAAGCGGTAGCGAAGAAGATCCTTGCGACTTGCAGGATGGCGATCGGTGTGAGCAGGTTCCAATATGGGAAGAGGCAGTGTGGGTGAGCCTCCAGTGAACCCAGCAATGGCGAGTTTCGGCTGCAGCAGTGATTTGATGATCCATGCAACAGGAATCAGAAACGCAGCTGATCCTGCGAACCACATGATCGCACCAGCTGCGGCCTGATCATCAAGAGTTTCAATGCCCAGAATGCCAACACCGTATCGGCCGTAGATCGGTGTTTCGAGAAACACGAAAATCGCAGAAAACATGGTGTTCTGCAGATCTGCGATCAGGAGATAGGGAATCATCATCCATCTCGGCAGGATCGGTCTGCTCGGCCAGGGCTGAATGACCGGCCACCAGAAGAGCAGTGAAGTCGACAGAAAGAATGCATGTTCGATTTCGTGCCAGAGCCCATCCTGCAGTGCGAGTTCATACAACGCAGGGAGATGCCAGATCCATGTTGCGGCGATGAAAAGTGGCAACGCACAGAAAGGGTGCGTCAAAAGATGCATGCACATTCGAATCGAACGTGCTGCCAAAAAGGGTCCGATCCACTCCCGCCGGATAGTCGCAGGGAGCCCTCTGAGCAATGGAATGCCGGGAGCACCCAGCAACAGCAATGGTGGGGCCACCATCATCAGCAGCACATGTTGCACCATGTGTGCTTGGAGCAACAGCGGACCTAAAGCATCTAGTGGTGATGCGATGGCAAGCCAGCACACAGCGATCCCGCAGATGAAACAACTCGCTCTCCAACGGGGGAAGTGGCGTGGCATGGTGCTGTGAGCGCCACGCCATCCACGTACATAGACCACGATGACGAGCAGTGACAGCAATAGCGGCCAGAACTCGATCGTCCATGAGGACAGGACAGCGCGTGTCGTCTCGGACATTCTCAGATCGTACGGCGTCAGTGAGGATCAGGAGTCGGGGAGGACAGGGGGGACCGGATCCTGTGTAGG
>JAKVBW010000148.1 GCA_022446945.1 Phycisphaerales bacterium
ACCACGATGATGTAGACACCCCGCAGTGGAGAAGCGAGTGCAAGTCCGATTTCCTGTCTCAGATCCCGTGACCCATCCAGATATTGCTGCCGGATGTTCGTGATACCAGGTTGCAGGGCCTGGATCAGTTCGACCGGTGTGGATTGCTGTTTGAGCCGATTCACGACTCCTTCCACGACCTCGATCTGCATCTCACGCCCGAATGCACGGAGGTCATCATTTTGATCTTCCGAAAGTTCGATCTGGGCGATGGTGGAGATCGTTTCAAGTTGTTGAGTCAGCACCCGCCAGTCCGTTTCCGATTCGGCAGCACGCTTCAGATCACGGGCAGCGGATTTGATTTTTCGTGGGGTCAAGTCGCTGCGACGGATGGCCTCCCGCATGGCAATGACGGCCCACAGCCGTTTTTCAACCGAGGGCTCCTCTTCAATGTTGCTGTATTTTTCGAGCAGTTTGAGCGAGTTGTCTGTGCCCAGAAACCCAATGACCTGAAGGGCGTTGATGCTTCGGTACTTGTCGCCCGTCTCGATGATTCGCTCAAGCGTCGGCAGGACATCGCCGGCATAGGCGTGTTTGAAAACACTTTTTATCTCACCGAACGAGTTGGTCATCGGTTCGATGAGTTTCGCTCGGGCCCGCATGACGTCTTCGGTGTTCCCGTCTTCCATCACGCCCACGTAGTATTCGGCGTATTGCTCGATTTTCTGCCTCTGACTGTCGTCCAGGCTCGTCTTGGATGCCAAAGCGGAAATGGACGAGGGGGGGAATGCAACGGCGGGGCCCGCGAAGGCAAGGAGGCAGAAGAGCCAGCTGATCAATGTTGCATTGCGTGGGAGCATGGATACGGAACCCCGGTGCTGCCTGAATGGGGCCATTCAGGACGATTTTGAACATGGAACGGTATCAGTCCCCATGGGGGGTGTCAAAGCCTTGAGCCCCTATTTAAGAGTACACCGCCGTAGGATCATCCAAGGGGCGTTGGGTCCTCCCTCCTGTTGGCGGCATAGGATTGAGCCGCCTACCATTCACTGTCTGCATTTGCCGACGATTCTCCCCTCCGACCACGAGAGCCACATGTCACACGTCGCCCAGATGTTCGGATCTCTCGTCTTGGTCATGAGCGGTACAGTTTCGATCCAGGGCCAGACGTCGCCCCCTCTCGCAACTCCTCCGGATTCTGCACCACTTCGGGCGACCGCACAGGATGCAGTCACCCAGGCACGGCTTGCCATCGAATTGTGCCGGTATGCATCCGACATGCTTGCGGTCCCACCGATTTCGGTTGAGGCGATCAACTCTTCCCGCATCTTTCTCAACGAGGCGGTTCTGCTTGATCCGGACAACGATGAGATTGCCTATCGGGCACTTGAAGTCGCCATTCTCAGTGAGGACCCGGATGCGATTCTGGCGGCGACGAACCACGTGTTGAAATTGGATCCCGGCGATCAGACCGTTCAACTGCGACGACTGGTGATGGCGATCGATCGATTCCAGCTCGCTGAAGAGCGCGTTCGTGCATATGAGATTCTTCTTCAACCCGAGAATCAAGCAAGCATGGGGCCCGCATTGTCCGCACGCCTCGCATTCCAACTGGCAATGCTCTATCGCCGCATCGGCAACCAGGATCAGTTCGGCCGCTGGGTGGGGGAATCGATGTCACTTGATCCCTCGTATTCCGAGGCGATGGCGGTTGGGGCGGGATACTTCCAGGCCCGCATCGATGATCCGGTGTCCACGGTCGAACTGCTGGTCAGCCTGTTGATGGCGGATCTCATCGATACGAGTACACCAACGGTGCTGGGCAACACGTTGATGAAGCATGGTGCATATGCGGCGGCACAGCGGATGTACCTGCTTACGATCTCCAACTTGTCCGCATCGAGTACACCTCCGAGCAACAACCTGCTTGCGGACTATGTTCTTGCTGAATGGGCGATGGGCAAAGGTGCCGAAGCCCTCTCGTCGATCCACATGCGCCAGATGGAAATGGATCAGATGTACCGGTCGATGACCCAGCAGGAAAAGCCGGACATGACTCCGCTGGATCTTGCCAAGCTCGAAGCGCCGATTTCTCCAACACTGGCAACGATCCGCGCAGTCATCGCCAGTGATACCGATCCGGATCAGGCGTCCGACGCAATGCTGGCAGCCAAGGAAAGCTACCTCAATGCGATCGGAATTCTTGAACAGAACGACACTGATGCCACGCAACAACAAGCCGCCGCCATGCTGGAGTTGGCGTGGCTTCAACTGTGGCTTGGTGACGATGCCGCCGACGCGGAGCGTCGGGTATCGGATGCCGCGAAAATCGGGCAGATGGATGATGCCGCCCGAGCACGATTCGATGGGTGGATTCTCTTCCGACAGGGATACACGGAAGATGCAACCAACACCCTCACCCCATTGATTGAATCCGACCCCTCTGCGCGTCTCGGCCTTGCCATGGTTCAGCAGCAGGAGGGATTGTTGCAGGATGCGGCGAACAACTATCTGCAACTGGCCAGAGAAGCCACCGGTACTCTGATCGGGGTCTGGTCACAGCATCGTCTCGAACAACTGCTTGGCGCGCCGGTCCCCATGACCGAAGAAGCGCAGGCGATGACTTCGCTGGTCGATTCCATTCCCCGCTCGGTCGATCGGTATGCGAAGGACCCCCGTCTTGCAATTTCCTTCCGAATGGAACCGATCCGCATCGACGTGGCGCCATTTCAGGAAATCGTGGTTGCCATCGAGTTCACGAACAAGACATCCATGCCGATGGCGATCAGTCCAGAAGGTCCGCTTCGGGAGTTGCTTCTTCTGCGGCCGGATATCCGCATCACGGGCATGAAGCCGATTCAATACGGTCCGTTCGTATACAACATCGGACACCGACTTCGACTTGAACCGCATGAGACACTCGTACTTCACATTGATCTTCGTGTGACATGGGTTGGTCGCGTGTTGAATCTATTCCCACTCGAAGGCGCCAACGTTCTTTTGACCGCCATATCGAACTTCATGGTTGCCAACAACAACGCAGCGTTCAAAACGACGTTCGAGCCCGGCCTGCTGGGTACGGAGATCACGGGCTCGCCCATTCGGGTGGATGGAGCCAGGGTGACCGACGACTGGGCGGCAGGCGTCATCGTCTCATTGGAGACTTCAAGGTTCGATGCGGAGATCATGACGAATCTTGCTCTGCTTGCAGCAGCCCTGGCCAAAGACAGCCTCAACGAGAACCGGGCGGCACTGTCCGCAGACACGCGGGCAAAGGCCGGCGAAGCCATCGTTGACGCCTTTCAACGTTGTGATTCCGTGCAGCAGGCCTGGTTGCTTTCAGTCATGAAGACATCGGAGTCGATTGAGGAGCTGCAATCGATGGCAATCGTCGGGGAGAATCGTCTGGTCACGATGATTCTGCTCATTCGCCTGCTCGAGCAGCGGGACAATCTGCTTATCCTCGAGAATCCACTGCTCGTGTCCAGTCTGCGGTCGGATGACACGTCCATCAAGGGCTTGGCGGAATGGATCGAGCGTCGCGCACAGCAGATGCTGGACATGGAACTTGCAGCCCAACAGAGGCAGAACGAGCAGGGCCCGACTCC
>JAKVBW010000149.1 GCA_022446945.1 Phycisphaerales bacterium
TTGGTTGCCAATGAAATGGCCGAGAGGATCCACGAGAAGTCACCCGTTGCGCCTGGGTGTGCACGCTCTCCCGCCAGTACATGGCTCTGGAGTGACATGAGGTTGTCATCCGTCCAGACGGTTTTTTGTCCCATTGGCTCGTCTCCTCGTGCATGCGGGCGTCAGCGGGAGCGGGTACGATCCTCGATCCACAAAGGGCCGAGGCCAGATCAGCCATGGTAACGGACCTTGGGGCACATCTCATTTCTCTGCATTCTCAATCTGGGAGCCACACAATGTCGTCCAGTGTCATTCTTTCCGCCCGTCGAACACCTGTTGGACGCTTCTTTGGTGGTTTGAGCCGCGTGCCATCACCCCAACTTGGCGCCTTTGCAGTTGAGGCTGCGTTGACCAGTTCGGGCGTTTCTCCCAGCGCCGTGGACGAATGCATCATGGGGTGTGTGCTGCAAGCTGGACTCGGTCAGAATCCAGCACGTCAGGCGGCACTCAAGGCCGGTTTACCGTCCTCGATTAGTGCGCAGACCATCAACAAGGTCTGTGGCTCCGGCTTGCAGGCGGTCATGACTGCCGATCAGTCGATTCGATCAGGTGATAACCGCATCGTCGTTGCTGGCGGCCTTGAGAGCATGACTCGAGCCCCCCACTTTGCTGACATTCGGAATGGCATCAAATTTGGACCTGGAACACTTCAAGATCACATGGCTCATGATGGTCTGGAATGTGCCTTCGAGGGCTGGGGGATGGGAATGGCTGCCGAGCATACGGCGGCGAAACATGGCATTACGCGTGAAGACATGGATGGTCTCTCCGCGGAATCACATGTTCGTGCGGCCAAGGCCGCTGCCGAAGGTTGGTTTGATGCAGAACTCATTCCCCTGACAGCCGATCAGGTGAAGCAGAAAGCTGATGTCACTGCGGACGAAGGTGTGCGTCCTGATACAACGGTGGATGGATTGGCACGTCTCAGACCATCCTTCAAGAAGGACGGCACTGTGACCGCGGGGAACGCTTCACAGATCAGTGATGGCGCTGCCGCAATGGTGATCGCGAGTGAGGAAGCCGCAGCGGAGCTCGGCGCAGAGCCGATGGCAAAAATAATCGGTTCCAATACCGTTGGCGTCGAGCCGAAGGACCTCTTTGAAGCGCCTGGATACGGGGTCGAGCGTCTGTTATCCGACCATGGATTGACGGTTGACGACATCGACCTATTCGAACTGAATGAGGCATTTGCAGCGCAGGCTGCCTGCAACATGGGCCATCTCAAGGTCGACCGTGCCAGAGTGAATGTCTGTGGCGGTGCGATAGCATTGGGTCATCCCATCGGCGCCTCTGGAGCAAGAGTGCTTGTCACACTTATCAACCAGATGGTTCGACTTGACGCCAAACGCGGCGTTGCGAGCCTGTGTTTGGGCGGTGGCAACGCAGTGTCGATGTTGATTGAGCGCGCGTGACTGCGCAGCGCGCTTCCAGTCGCAGCCTGATGGCGGTCTTTGGCCCCGGGCTTCTGGTAGCAGCCACCGGTGTCGGCGCAGGCGATCTTGCCACTGCTGGATTTGCTGGCGCTAAACTGGGGACCACCATCCTTTGGGCGGTTGTACTCGGTGCGTTAATGAAGTTTGTGCTGACCGAAGGCATCGCCCGCTGGCAGGTCGCATCTCAAGAAACATTGGTTGCAGGAGTTGGCCATCGTCTGGGTCGATGGGTCCTGTGGGCCTTCCTTCTCTATCTGCTTCCTTGGATGTGGGTTGTTGCAGGCGCTTTAATCAGTGCCGCAGGCGCATCCAGTCAGGCACTTTTACCGCTTCCTGTCGACCCTTTGATGGCGAAGTTGATCTGGGGCGGGCTTTGGTCGTTGATTTGCCTCGGGCTCGTCTGGCGTGGAGGTTTCAGGGTTTTCGAGATCTGCATGGCGGCTTCGGTACTGATCATGGTCACCATCGTGGTCGTGACCGCCATCCTTGTCGATGTCGATGGAACTGCCGCGGTTCGGGGGTTGGTGATTCCCGATGTGCCGGACGTCGATGGTGGTTTGTCTTGGACGATGGCACTGATTGGGGGCGTCGGCGGTACGGTGACCATGCTGTGCTATGGCTACTGGCTGACACAGCAGCATGGTGAAGAAGTTGTGGATGTCAGGGCCTGCCGCATCGATCTAGCCGCGGGGTATTTGGTTACAGCTGTCTTTGGGGTGGCGATGGTCCTGATCGCATCCGGTCTTCCAGCACAGGACGGTTCCGGCGTGACGCTGCTGATTTCGATTGCCCACGCGCTGGAAGCCGAACTGGGATCTTGGTCGAGATGGATATTCCTCCTAGGTGGATGGGCCGCCATTGTCAGCAGCATGCTTGGTGTGTGGCAGTCCGTTCCGATGATTTTCGCTGATGTCGTGCGTGGCGCGATGGGCCGCACATCCTGCTCACCGAATGTGCTCGAACGCAGTTCAGTTGCACGCTGGTGTCTGGTGCTATTGGCGACAGCGCCAGCGGCTCAAGCGATCATGAGTTTCGAGAAGGTCCAGTTGATCTACACCACTTCGGGCGCTTTCTTTCTCCCGTTGCTGGCTGTGGTGCTGCTTCTTCTGCTCCGGAAGTCCTGGTGTGGCCCATTGGCTTCGGGCTGGTTGGCGAGGTTGGCGACGGCTGCTGTTCTCGGGTTCTTCGTATGGATGGCATTGTTCTGAGGCGAAACAGATCCTCCTTCAGTTGCCGATGTCCTCTGCCCACAAATCCGGCTTCTCTTTGAACAGTCTCTCCATCAATGCAATACATCTCGGATCATTCAGTACTTTCAGATTAACTCCTTCGGAAGTCATCCAATCTTCAGCACCTTTGAATGAGATGTTCTCGCCAATGATGACACGTGGAATCTTGAAGAGAAGTGTCGTTCCACTGCACATGCAACATGGGCTGAGTGTCGAGACAAGTGTCATTTCTGACCAGTCACGCCGGCGTCCAGCGTTGCGTATGCAGGCAACTTCTGCATGTGCGG
>JAKVBW010000015.1 GCA_022446945.1 Phycisphaerales bacterium
CGTCAGCAGAAAGGCAGTCAGCGCAGTTGTTTCTTCAGGACTGAGGTGCTTGCCATAGGCCGGCATGTTTCCACCACCCTGAATGACCTGCCGAATCAACTGATCGCTGTTCAGTCGAGAGGCGACATCATCGAGGGCGGGACCACGTTTGCCGCCTTCTCCATCAAGTGAATGGCAATTGCGGCACTGCTTGTTCTGAACGACGATGGCCCCCTGAAGCTCGAGGGGGGTACGGCCTTGCACGTATTGGGGCGGTGTGGGTATGCCACTCCACGCGTCCATGACAGGTGACCAGGGTGATTGATAGCCAAGGTACGTGAGCGTGCTCAGCGAAAGGAGCAGTGTGACGACGAAGATGACGGATACTGGCCGTCGTCTCCAGTGTTTTTCACCACCGCCGGAGAGGAAGGGAAGCAGGATCAATGTGCCGACGGCGAGTATGGGGAAGCCGATGATCAGGAACGTTTCCATATAGGGCGGCAGTAGCGCCAGGACGGCGAAGATCGATTGAAAGTAGAAGTCAGGTCTTGGCGCTGTCTGTACCCATGCCGGATTGGGTTCACCAGAAGGACCACTGGGACCAAACATCATCGCGCAGAAGAAGATCAGCCCTAAGGTCAACCCGCATGCGATCATGTCTCTGCCTGCGGCATTCGGGAAGAATGGCATGCCGCGTTTGGTGACCAGTTTGTGGTAATCCTCGACATAGGTGTTCTTGTCAACGAGCACACCTGGCGTCGGCTTTTCATTGATGCCGCACTTGATGACCAGCAGCAGGTGTAGGCCGATCAGACCGATCAGTGCTCCCGGGATCACAAAGACGTGCAGCGCAAAGAAACGACTCAGTGCTTCGCCCCCGATGATGGCGCCGCCGAGAACGAAATGGACGAGTTCCGGGCCGATCCAAGGGACGCGGCCGGCCATGGACATCCCGACACCAAGTCCCCAATACGAGTCCTGATCCCATCGGAGGACTTGTCCTGTGAATGCCATGCCCAGTGTGCAGAAGAAGAGCAGGACTCCACAGATCCATGTCAACTCTCTTGGGTACTTGTACGCGCCGAATAGAAAGACCTGAATCATGTGGATCGTCATGGCTGCAACCATGAGATGAGAACCCCACACGTGGAGCGCACGCAGGAACCAGCCCATCTCGGCCTGGAACGTGATGTACTCAAGCGATTCGAACGCCTGGCCAGCAGAAGGGACATACAGGAGTGATAGGCAGATGCCTGTCACGATCTGGCAGATGAAGATGACAAGCGTCATCGAGCCGAAGACATACCACCACTTGGCACTCCGGGGAACCGGGTGTGTCATGCTCGGGCCGATGACCTCGGTCAGGTGGAGCCGCTCATTGAACCAGGCAAGAATGCTGTTCTTCATGGATCAGACAGACTCCTGGAGGGTGGGTAGGCGACCGCCCTTGACCTGAAGGGTGTTGCCCTTGATACGTGTTTCGTAGGTGTACAGTCCGCGCGGTGGCGGTCCTGCTGCATGTGATCCATCTGCGTAGTAGACGCCGCCATGGCAAGGGCACATGAACAGATTGCTTTCAGGGAACCACCTCACGGGACACCCCAGATGCGTGCAGTTGATCGCGAACACAGTGAAGGATCCAGACGCTTCACGCTTGACCCAGCATGGTGTGTTTGCGGTGTAACCGTCCCACGGCGTCCGATACGGGTTCACATAGGTTGCCAGCCGTGTCTGTCCTTTCGGGAAGTCTTCGACGTTGCCGACATCGATCCAGGTCTGCCAGCCACCTGATCGCCACGGGCTGACGAGATAGCCGATGATGGGGCATGCAATCAGAAGGGCGGCCAAACCATTGATGCCCGCCCCCAGCCAGAAAAGGACACCGCGTCGTGACGGTTCTGGACCTGAGGGATCTCCCATCATGTCCGGGTCAGGTGCACTGCGATAGTCAAACTGCTCACCCATGATTCAGTCCTTGCTGCCTGAAGATCTGTAGCCCGGTTGGTTGTTGCCTGTCGAGGGGTAGGGCTGACCCGGGAATTCCTGACGATGCGAAGTCAACCAGGCCATCAGATCGTCGATCTGACCGTCGGTCAAAGGCGCGAGTCCAGATTGCTCCGGGATCCGGACACCGTTGAGGTTCCCCTGCCAGTCCGGCATGCCGAGGTCCGGTCGACCACAGACAATTGTTGCACGCAGCATCTGATCACTTGCCAGCGCGAGGAATGAGCCATCGATGGGGCTGCCTGCTGACCCGCCAACGCCATCATGGCCGTGGCAGGAACTGCAGTAAGTATTGAAAGTCTGCTGACCTCGATGGAGATCGCCGCTGCCCGATTTGAAATCGATAATGGCTGGCGACGCAGCGGCATACGCTGGCGGGCTTGTTCTCCATCGTGAACGCATCCCTGTGACGATCACATCGATCTGCTGGTCTGTCATCCAGCCACCATTTTGCTGAGCATGTGGCGGCATCAGTGTGCCTTCAACACCATTGGCAATGGTCGATCGCAGCCAGTCGTCAGTCACAAGCGCCTGATACAGCGGATCGTTAAGCGGTCTTGCAGGTCCCCAACGACCACTTGCGCCGTGGCAGCCCTGGCAATTCGTCTTCCAGAGCGCAGAGAAATCATGAACGGATTCGGGATTCCCGCGGTCGACTTCGGGCTTAACAGGCTTGCCAGGCATCCAATCACACGCGGTGAGCGTGATGCACAGGAGGAGGATCACCGGAGGCATGTAGCAACACGCTCGTTTCACGATTCGCCTCCCATGTCACGGACGCCAGGAGTTTCCATGCCAAGGCGCTCGAGGTAATGCCAGTTCTGCATGGTGCTGATCTTCTCTGTTCGGACGATCCACCAGCCAGTGACGACACCGAAGACAATCTGGGAGCAGATGAACCAGAACCACTCGATGTGTTCCGCAAGTGCAGGGTTCACAACCGAGATCGAAGCCCAGGTGAGCCCGGACCAGATCAGGGGAATGATGATGGCGCTGACCATGATCTGGCCACGTGGAATCAGAGGAAGTGTGACGCCATAAAGCAGTCCGACTGCGATCGACATGAAGGCCTGAATGACCAGTCCGACAATCAGGCCCTCTGTATGGAATGCATACAACTCGGCCATGCTCATGTCCGCATATCCCGTCAACATGGTGCCTGCCAGCAGATTCACGGTGTACCACATGGATCCATGGGCGAACCATCCCCACAACACGGCGCACAGGGCCATCGCGATCCCGCCGATGAGGCCGCCCGTGATCCCTGCGGAGTAAGGATGAATTTCCAGCGGAAGTCGAGCGCGATGAGAGGAGTCTTCAATCAGATGGTCGACGACGCCTGTGCGAGGTTCGATCGGGCGTGGTTTCTTCTCCGGACTTGCCTCAATCTCTCTGGAGTGTGGGTTGGAATTCATGAACCACGCCGTTGCACCGACCAGCATGATGATGCTTCCGGCGATGGCGACGATCCAGTTTGTCACAATGCCGGCTGCCATCAGTGCAAATCCGAATGCGCAAACCATGGGTGAAGCGGTCGGTTGCGGAAGTTCGATGACTTCAGTTTGATCGTGTTGGTGAGTGTCGTTCATTGAACTGGGGTATTCCCAAAGATGTAGACAACGAAGAAAACCACGATCCAGATGCCATCGACGAAGTGCCAGTACCAACTGACGAGATCCACTTTTTCGATGTTTGCACTACTGACATGGCCCAGGGCGGCCAGAATCCAGACAAGTGTGAGGACAAGGAGCCCCATTGTGACATGGAATGCATGGAACCCGACGAGCGTATAGAAGCAGCTGCCGAAGAGATTGGTTCCCATCCACACGCCATCATCAACGATCATTCCGTACCACTCGATACCCGTTCCAACGAGGAATTCGGCGCCGCACAGGACGGTAAGCGCCCACCAGAACATGAATGCGCCCTTGCGACCCTTGCGCAGAGCGCGGATTGCGAACCAGATCCACACACTGCTGACCAGTAGGAAAATGCTGTTGAACAGAACCTTCAGTGGTGCGACCGATACTTCAAGAACATCCTGAGGATATGGCCCGTTGATGTCCCGGCCGATATAGAACAGATACACGCAGATCAGCGTTCCGAAGAATGCGATCTCGGATGCAATCATGCAGATGATGCCGATCTTGCCCGGAGAAAGGCTCTGCTGCGAAAGTGCTTCAGGTGGTGAGGCGCTCATGGTGGCGGCACGGCTCATTCGTACCTCCAGTCTGGGTCATCAGGGTGCTTCAGATCCCACAGCGGTCGACGACTATGAACGACCGGCTCCTCATCAAAGTTGTAAGCCGGTGGCGGAGAAGTGGTCGACCATTCAAGAGTCCACGCGTCCCACGGGTCATCGCCTGCTTCGCGTCCTTTGAAGACTGATCGCAGAAGATTCCAAACGAGCAATGCAAACGCAAGCAGTTGAAAAATAACGCCGATGGAACTGAGCAGGTTCCAGAGTTCCCATCCTCGATCAAGTTGGTAGGTGTAGATCCGTCTTGGCATTCCCAGCATCCCCGAGACGTGCATCGGACCGAAGGTCAGGTTGAAGCCGATGATCAGCAGCCAGAACTGCCACGTGCCGATACGTTCGGACATCATGCGGCCAGTGACTTTTGGGAACCAGTAGTAGATCGCTGCAAGGATCGCAAAGAGCAGCCCGCCGAACAAGACGTAATGGAAGTGTCCGACAACGAAGTAAGAGTCGCTGACCTGCCAGTCAAAGGGGACGGTCGCCAGGAAGATGCCCGTCAGACCTCCAAGGAGAAACTGGCAGAGGAAGCCCAAGCTGAAGAGCATCGGGGTCTGAAGGCGGATGCGCCCGCCAACCATCGTTGCGACCCAGTTAAACATTTTGATGCCGGTTGGCACGCCCACCAGCATGGTGGATCCCATGAATATCACGTTGATGAGCGGACTGAGCCCGACAGCAAACATGTGGTGGACCCACACCCCCAGACTGATGAATCCGATGGCGACGGTGGCCGCGACCATGAGTGGATATCCGAAGATGACCTTCCTGCTGAATACCGGAATGATCTCACTGACGAATGCGAAAGCGGGCAGGATGAGGATGTAGACCTCGGGATGACCGAAGAACCAGAACAGATTCTGCCATAGAAGTGCAGAGCCTCCAGCTTGGGCATCAAAGAAGTGAGCCCCAAGTTGCCGGTCGAAGAGCAGCAATATCTGTGCGGCGGCCAGTGGTGGCAGCGCGATCACAATCAAAAAGCAGTCGACAAGCATGATCCAGACGAAGAGCGGCATCTTCATCAGCGACATCCCGCGGCATCGCATGCCCAGAATCGTCGCGATCATGTTGATCCCCGTCGCAGTGCTTCCAATGCCCGCAACGAAAATGCCGAGGATCCAGTAATCGGTGCTGTGCCCCCTTGAGAATGTCCGTTCAGTGAGTGGCGCGTAAGCGAACCAACCGACATCGGGGGCGGATCCCATGCCATAGAGGCCCTGGCCTCCGAAGTATGAGAAATACAGCAGTAGTCCGCCGAAGAGAAAGAGCCAGAATCCAAATGCATTGAGACGAGGGAACGCGAGATCTCGAGCGCCGATCATCAGTGGGATCAGGAAGTTGGCTGACCCGAGCAGTACAGGCATTCCGACAAAGAACACCATTGTGGTTCCGTGCATCGTGAAGAGGCGGTTGAACTCTTCTGGACCGACAACATCCTGGCCAGGCCATGCCAGTTGCCATCGCATCATTGTGGCTTCAAGTCCCGCGATGATCAGGAAGATGATCCCGGAGGTGACATACATGACCCCGAGTTTCTTGTGGTCTGTCGTGGCAACCCACTCATGGAGTCGAGACAAAAAGGGGACTGGTCCCTCTGTGGTACGTGGCCCAGCTGGTGGTTGCAACACGCTCACTTGAGGGTCTCCAGATAGTCACACACGAGATCGACTTCTTCCCGTGTCAGTTTCATGGAAGGCATTTCACAACCGGGCTTGATGTTCTGTGGGTCCCAAACCCACTCACGAAGATTGTCGTGGGTGTTCCGAACCACACCCGAACCGATGACATTTCTGCTCATCAGATGGGTCAGATCCGGTGCAAACGTGCCATTGGCGACGGTGCCACGCACCGTATGACAATTGATGCAGCTGGTGCGCAGAAAGAGACGTCTGCCTTCTGCGACTGAGGGATCTTCCACAGCGGGCCTCTGCTGATTGGAAAGCCATTTCTCAAAATCTTTGCGTGGTTCCACGACGACTGTGATCAGCATATTGGCATGTTGATTGCCGCAATACTCCGCGCACTGACCGACGAATGTCCCCGGTCGGTTTGCCTGCAGCCAAAGATGGTTGATGCGGTCTGGAATGACATCCATCTTGGGGCCGAGCTGAGGTACCCAGAATGAATGGGCGACATCCGCACTCTCAAGCGTTAAATAGATGTCGGTCGGTTTCCCTTCGTCATAGGGCACATGCAGTTCCCCTGCGGTGATCACGCCCAGATCACCGTAGTCAAACTCCCACCACCATCTATGGCCGACGACTGTGACTTCGATCGCGCCCTCAGGCGGGGTCGTACGCTCAAGTTCAAAAATACCCCTTGCAGAGACCATGAACAGGACGAAGACGATCAACAGGGGGATGACGGTCCACGCCAATTCGATCGGATTGGAACCGTAGACTTGGGCAGGCTCACGATCATCACCGGGGATTGCGCGACATCTTGCGAGAGAGAACGCGATGATGGCCAGTACGACAACGCCGATTGCGCCGCAGATGCCAACAAGAAGCCAAGTGATGTCCAACACCAGCGCAGCAGGTTCGCCCGCGGGATCGAACATGCTCGGCCTCTGGATGGAACCGTGCGAATTCGCACCACTCACTACGGCAATGATGTCCCGCAGTGAGTTCCATCCGTTCATCCGCCGAGCCTCCCTTCATCCCCTGAAGCACACGGGCTTGAGAGAACGCGGAGAACCTATCAGGTGGGTTGGTTGATCGCAAGAAAGTGCGTTTGTTGCGGCGTATTCTCAGGAGAGTTCACGCAGCATGCGCTCTGTGCATTTGAGCTTGAATGAGATGCTCAGCTATTCGACTCTACTGCTTCGTGCTGGGGCCTGCGACCGATGCTGTAGTAGGTGAAGCCCTGGTCAGCCATTTTGTCATCGTGCCAGACGTTTCTGCCGTCGAAGATCACGGGTTCATTCAGGCATGATTTGATGCGGTTGAAATCAGGACTTCGGAATTCGTCCCACTCGGTGCAGAGGATCAACGCATCTGCATCAGAGAGGCAGTCGTACATGTCATCGATGTACTTGATGTCCAGCCCATACTCCGTGAAGGTATGCCGAGCAATGGGGTCGAACGCCTGTACCGAAGCACCTCGGTTCAGCAATTCTTCGATGATCGTCTTGGCCGGCGCCTCTCGGACATCATCGGTCCGAGGTTTGAATGCCAATCCCCAGATGGCAATGGTCTTGCCGTTCATGTCGTCTCCGAAGTGTTTGGCGATTCTCGCAAAGAACCAGTGGCGTTGGGCCTGATTCACGTCATGCACAGCTTCGTTGAGGAGGCATGGAATTCCGGAATCTTGCCCCATTTCAATGACGGCAAGTGTGTCCTTCGGAAAGCATGAGCCTCCGTATCCCAATCCAGGAAAGAGGAACTTGTCACCGATGCGTTTATCTGCGCACATGCCTTCGCGAACACGTGCGATATCCGCGCCGTAATGCTCCGCGAGTCTGGCGATTTCGTTGACGAAGGAAATCTTGCAGGCAAGCATGGCATTGCTGGCGTACTTCACCATTTCAGATGACTCGATGTCCATGAACATGAGCGGGTTCGCAGGGCTTACAAACGGCTCGTAAAGCTTGCTGAGGAGCACCCGTCCGCGTTCTCTTTCGACGCCGCAGACCACCCGGTCCGGGACCTGAAAGTCTTTGATCGCGTCTCCTTCTTTCAGGAATTCTGGATTGTCCGCAACTGAAAATGGCTTTTTCGTCAATCCGGCAATGACGTCTCGTACTTTTGCTGTGGTGCCGACGGGAACTGTCGATTTCACGACGATGACCGGATCTTTGACCTTGCATGCGCCGGATTCAATCGCTTCACCGATATCACGGGCGACAGCCATGACCGCAGACAGATCGCTTCTGCCATCGGCGCCCGTTGGGGTTCCCACACAGATGAAGATTAGTTCGCCATTGCCGTAGGCCTCATCGCGATCACCGGTGAAATGAAGACGATCCGCTTCAATGTTGCGGGTCATCAGTTCAGCTAGACCGGGCTCGAAGATGGGGCATTCACCCCGTCTCATCATGGCGACGCGATCAGGGTTGATATCCAGACAAGTGACCTGATTGCCGGTGTTTGCAAAACAGGTTCCTGTGACGAGTCCGACATAGCCACTACCAACGATGGTGAGATTCATAGGAAGAGGTCCTTCATGGGCAACGGTGCGAAAGGCACCCGTTTGCTTCGGATTGCGCAGTGTACTCCCCAGAGGGGCTGTCGAGTGCTTGATCGCGTCCTCACATGCTCAGGCAGTGCTGCAATCAGCTTCCAAGGCGAGCAAGCGCCGTTTGAGTTGGAGATGCGGGGTATTCAGCTGCCGCTGGCCCGCGAATCCGCCGAGGTCGGCCGCGCCGACAATGCGGTGGCATGGTGTTAACAGCGAGGTTGGATTTTGCCTCATCGCTGAGCCTGCTGCTCGGGCTGCGCAGGGGCGACCCGCCATCGCAGCAAGTTCTGCATAGGTTCGGGTTTGTCCAAAGGGGATCTTGCGACAGGCTGTCCAGCATGCTTTCCAGAAGGGTGGTCCATCGGGTACAGGGACGGGCGCTGGTCCTGGAGGCTGGAGGAGTGCCTTGGCAAGCCAATGTGCGATCGCCGGCATCAATGAGTTGTTTTCCGTTCCGGTCGGGGGGGTCGTCTTCAGGCTCACAAATTCAACACGCATGGTTCCTGCTGCCACGATCAATAGGACAGTGCCAGCAGGCGTTTCAATCTTGCGCCATTGAGTGAGCATCTCAATGTGGAAGCGGGTGGGCCTCACACAGCCTCACGATTTCTGCTCGAACCTCGGATGCAACCGACGCGTCTCCCTTGCTCGCCATCACACGATCGAGCCATTCAGCGATCTGTCGCATGGCATCTGCGCCCAGCCCGCGTGTGGTCAGCGCTGCTGTTCCGAGTCTCAGTCCACTGGTGACCATCGGTGAGCGTGGATCATTCGGTATGCCGTTCTTGTTGGTGATGATCCCTGCTTGTTCAAGCCATTGTTCGGCATCCGCGCCGGTCAGTTCCGCATCGCGAGGCTGAAGGTCAACGAGGAGGAGGTGGTTGTCCGTTCCGCCAGTACAGAGCCGGTAGCCGTGTTCCACGAGACCATCCGCAAGGGCTTGAGCGTTCGTGACGATGTTCGCGGCATAGTCCCTGAATGAGGGTTGAAGTGCTTCGCCGAAGGCGATTGCCTTGGCCGTAATGATGTGCATCAAGGGACCACCTTGTGATCCCGGGAAGACCTTGCGATCGATCTTCTTTGCAACCTCCTCATCATTAGTGAGGATGAGGCCGCCTCGCGGACCGCGAAGTGTCTTGTGGGTGGTCGTTGTCACCACATGTGCGTGCGGAAATGGTGATGGATGAGCGCCGCCCGCGACGAGTCCAGCGATGTGTGCGATGTCGGCCATGAGAAGGGCGCCAACGTCGTCTGCGATGGCGCGGAACTTTTCGAAGTCGATGGTTCTGGGATATGCGGAGTAGCCGCAGATGATCATCTTTGGCTTGACTTCATTTGCTCGTGCGGCGATCGCTTCATAGTCAAGTCGTTCAGTTTCCGGATCAACGTCATAGTCGTGGATCTCATAGAAGGTGCCGGAGAAGTTGGGCTTCAATCCATGACTCAGATGGCCTCCTGATTTGATCGGAAGCGAAAGGATTCGATCTCCTGGATCACACATTGCCATGAATGCAGCAACATTCGCATTAGCACCACTGTGTGGTTGAACATTTGCAAAGCCGCATCCAAAAAGTTCCTTAGCCCGATCGCGTGCAAGATCTTCCGCGATGTCATGGAACTCGCATCCGCCGTAGTAGCGTTTGCCTGGATACCCCTCGGCGTATTTGTTCGTCATCCATGTTCCAGCGGCATGCATGACTGCGCTGCTGACGTGATTTTCAGACGCGATCAATTCGAGCGTCTCAGATTGGCGAGCGGCTTCACCTCTCAGGAGCGTCGCGACATCGGGGTCGGTGCGATCCAGCATGGCGAGCAGATCAGCGGAAAGGGAGTCGACAGGTGCGTGTTCAGTGGTGTTCATGGTCCATATCGTACGGACGAACCGCTCCGGCGGGTATGTTCGTGGGCATGTCTACCCCGCCCCTCCATATCGTCTTGATCCATCCGGAGATTCCCAACAACACCGGAACGATCGGGAGAACCGCTGCTGCGACGGGGAGCGTGCTTCATATCATTCATCCCATCGGATTCGAGATGTCAGCGAAAGCCCGTCGAAGGGCGGGGCTGGACTACTGGGATCAAGTCGATTGCCGCGAACACGCATCATGGGAGGCCTTTCTGGAGGCGGAACGGCCCTCGCGGATCTGGGCTTTGTCTGCTCGAGCAGCCAATCCCGTGTGGGAGGCAGCGATCCAGCAAGGGGACTATCTCCTATTCGGTTGTGAAACGTCGGGTATTCCGGCTGAGATCCAGAATTGGGCGGTTGCCCACAATGGCGAGCCTTGCCTGATCGGACTGCCGGTTCATCCTCCTGCCAGGAGCCTGAATCTGGCGTGTGCTGTGACGGCAGTGGTCTACGAAGGTCTCCGCCAGCTGGGCCAGGAGGGTGGGGTCGATGGTTCGCTATAGTGGGGGGCTCGAGTGCCGGCACCCTTTGCCGGTCTCAGTCGGAGCTTCACATCATGGCAAAGCACGGAACTGAACAGATTCGAAACATTGCCCTCACAGGCCCCAGCGCTGCTGGCAAGACCACGCTGGTCGAGGCGATGCTTGCGCATGCCGGCGTCATTGGAAGGGCCGGCACCGTCGAAGACGGCAATACCGTCAGCGACTGGGACGAGTTAGAGCAACAATACGGACACAGCATCGATTCGACTCTGATTGGGCTGGATCATGCAGACTGTCATATCAACATCATCGATACGCCGGGGAGAGGCGATTTCATCGGCAAAGCGATCAGTTCGTTGCCAGCTGTTGAAACGATGGTGATGATGGTGGATCCGTCCGTTGGCGTCGATCCCGTTGCCCGTCGGATGATGAAGCTAGCTGCGGAGCGGAATCTGCCACGCGCCATCTTGATCAACAAGATTGACAACGGAGGAGATCTGTCGGGTTTTCTGTCGATGCTCCAGGAAACCTTTGGATCGGCATGCTGCCCCATCAATCTGCCCACAGATGGCGGGACATCGGTCATTTCCTGCTTTCAGGAGTCCTCAGGCGATTCTGACTTGGGAGATGTCTCGGATCACCACACCGCATTGGTTGATCAGATCGTTGAAGTCGACGAAGAGCTCATGGAGAAATATCTCGAAGCCGGCGAATTGGCACCTGAAGAATTGCTCCAGCCATTCAGGCGTGCCATGCGAGAGGGACATTTGGTTCCAGTCGGGTTCACGTCCGCACGGAACAGTGTGGGTGTCGTCGAATTCATGGCACAAATCGCGAGACTTTTCCCGAATCCTGCAGAAGGGAATCCTCGGCCGTTTCATTTGCTTGGGGGTGAGGCAAGAGAAGACCTGGAGGTTCAGGCCGATGCGTCAGCATCTCCGGTCGGACACTGTTTCAAGGTCGCATCAGATCCTTTCGTGGGGAAACTCTGCTTTTTCCGGGTCCATCAGGGCACGATCAACAACAGCACCAATCCCAAGGTCGCGGATCACAAGAAGGGGGCAAGGCTTGCCCATCTCTATGCGTACTGCGGGAAGAGTCATGAGGAAGTGAGTGCTGCAGTACCAGGTGACATCGTCGCTGTCTCCAAGATTGATGAGATCACCTACGACGATGTCCTGCACACAACGGCGAAGGGTTGGATAGAGATGAACTCCATTCAGCTTCCGAAGCCGATGTTCGGACTCGCCATCGAAACGACGACCAAGGGCGCAGAAGCGAAGTTGGGCGATGCGATTGCAAGGATGACTGCTGAAGATCCAACTTTTGCACTCGAGCGCAACGCCACGACGAAGGAGCTCGTCATTCGTGGTATTGGCGAACTCCATCTTCGTGCAAAGCTACAGCTTCTAAAGGACCGTTACGGCGTGGAAGTCGCGACACATCCCCCGAAGGTCGCATACAAGGAGACCATCACCAGCAAGGCTGAAGGTCACCACCGGCACAAGAAGCAGTCCGGCGGATCGGGCCAGTTCGGCGAGGTGTATCTTCGTATCGAGCCTGTTGCAGATGAAACAGAAGGCATCGTGGACGGTCTTGATTTCGTCGATGACACTTTCGGCGGATCGGTTCCGAAACAATTCATGCCTGCCATCGAGAAGGGTGTGAGACGCGTCATGCTGGAAGGTGCTATTGCCGGTTATCCGATGCAGAACATCCGTGTGTCGGTCTATGACGGGAAGCACCATCCCGTCGATTCAAAGGAAGTCGCTTTCGTCACCGCGGGAAGGCGCGCTTTCATTGATGCCATTCAGAAAGCACGTCCCGTGTTGTTGGAGCCATTTGTCCGTCTGGAGATCACCATTCCTGCAGGGAAGATCGGTGACATTTCATCTGATCTCTCGGGTCGACGGGGACGGATTCAGGGGACCGACATGCTCCCTGGCGATCTCGCAGTCGTCCAGGCCGAAGCACCGCTCTCTGAAGTCATGAGTTATGCCAACCAGTTGAAGTCCATCACTGGGGGTGCGGGTAGCTATGTCATGGAGTACTCCCATGACGAGAACGCGCCACCGAATGTGCAGGCCGAGGTTGTGGCGTCATTCAAGCCTCAAGACGACGAGGATTGACGCACCAAACCTGTCGGGGGACTGTCAGGTACCCTGCTGTGCATGCATGTGCGACGTTGTGATCCTGCGACTGCTGAGCCGGTAAAGATGGTCGGCGCCGAGGGTGTTCGCATGCAGGTGATGGCCGGTAGATCGGACGGTATGCCGAACTTTTCGATGAGGCATTTTGTGGTGGAGCCAGGTGGCTGTACGCCACACCACAGCCATCCTTATGAGCATGAGGTCTACGTCATTGAAGGCGGCCTTGAAGCCACTTGCGGAGAGGTCACCGAAAGCCTGTGTGCAGGTGATGTGATCTACGTTCCAAGCGGGCAGATTCATCAATTCGTCAATACTTCTAATCATCCCGCGCGTTTTCTCTGCATGGTGCCGCTTGAGTCGGACTGCGGGGCGGATGTTCCAGGGAGTTGATGACGATGGCGATGAGAAATGGATTTCAGTGGGGATTTGCTTGGTGCGTTCTGTTTATCGCGATGTCGATCACAGTTCTGGTCATCGGTCTGGTGATCGGCAATACGCATGCAGGCACAGTGATGTCACTTGCCGGGGCACTCTCCACAGCCCTTGGTTTGGTGGCATTGTTCCTGCGTCAGACTGCGATTGCATTCATTGGACTTCTGGTGTCTGCTTGTGGGGGAATGGTGGCTGCTGGCTTGACACAGGCGGCAGCATTCTGGTCGCCTCCCATGTTGACTGCAGGCCTGTTGGGCCTTGTGGGACTTGGGCTTCTTGGTGCCATGAGAGTCTTGGCTTCACAGCCGGGTGCAGGCATGAATCCCGCATCGATGGAAGACGTGCTTCATCAACTCCAAGAGACGAGCATGCTCAGTGATACTGCAAAGCGCATCATTTTCCGTGATCGTGAATTGAGTCTGATTCGCCGGACCATTCAGGAAGATATTGATCGGGGCGATTTCAATGCAGGCCTTGTTCTATGTGGTGATATGGAGAGCCTTTTTGGCTACTCCGAAGAAGCAGAGCAATTGCGTCAGCGGGTTCTGCTTGCTCGCAACAGTCAGTTGGCTGTTCGGATCGGGGATGATGTTGCCGAGGTTGATCAACTGCTTGAAGCAGGCAGGATTGATGAAGCGGAGATGGCAGCCATTCGTTTGCAGAGAATGTATCCCGACTCTCCTAGTCTTCACGGATTGGATGCGCGAGTTCGCGCGCGTCGGAGTCAGGCGAAACGGGAACTCAAGAGTGACTTTATTCATGCCGCTGAACGTGGAGAAGCAGAGCATGCCATGGAACTTCTCCGCCAGTTGGATCGTCAACTCAGCAGTGTGGAGGCCTCTGAAATTCATGAGGCAGCAGCCACTGTCATCGCTCAGCACAGAGACGCGCTTTCCGTCAGGTTCAAAATGGCTGTGAGTGACCATCGTTGGCCAGAAGCGATTGAGGCGGGAGAGCAGATCATCACTGATTTTCCCAATGACAGAATGGCGACCGAAGTGAGAGGAATGCTGGATCGATTGCGGGAACGAGCGTGTGTCGAACAGGAGGCCGGGAGCGCATGAAACTCATTTTCGTAATCCTGCTCTTGTCCATCTTCGGTTTCGGGTGTGTGACGGATGATCTGAACGACGTCGGAGGCGTGTTCGATACGCCATCGCCATCAACAGCTGCGAGATGGGCGATCGATTACCAAGATCCTGACAAATGCAGGCAGGGGCTTGTACTGCTGTCGGGCGCGACCTTTGGCGGTAATGAGGTCTATCTCAAGCTGTACCGAGAATATGTGGAGACCAATGCGAATCCATTGGTCAAATCGGCAGCGATCGCGGCGCTGGCTCGACACGGCAAACCTCAGGATGCACTGTTAATTGCACCTTGGCTCAAACGGGACGTCAGCAAGAGTCTGAACGTGCGATGGACTGCAGCGAAGGGCCTACAGCGGCTCCATAATCCAGATGTCGTACCCGCACTAATGGATGCAGTCTTGGATATGAATGAAGAAAATGAAGTTCGCAGCGCCGCATGCATCGCTTTGGGGCAGTATCCACAAGATCGCGTAGTACAAGCATTGATCACCGCGTTGGACGCACAATCTTTGTCGGTCAATCTTGACGCAGCCGAATCATTGTCGCTTCTGACAGGCAAGACCTTTGGACTGGATATCACAGTCTGGAGAACTTGGTACGAATCAGCCAATGATGCAGGAACGGTGTTTGTCGGCCAGAAGCCATATCTGTATCCGACATACAAGCGTAACGCGGAGTGGTGGGAGAGTCTCGCATTCTGGCTCGATGAGCAGTATGAAGAATCACAACCGCCTGCAGGATTGCGCCCTGCTAACCAGCGTGATACATGGCAGGACTTCCCATCCGATGCAGAGGGAGCAGGTGCTTCCGGTGATGGGTGAAGTTGCCGCGGTGACGTTATCGCCAGAGGTAAGTTTTTCATCTGCTAGTTTCCGGTGCTGCTAAAACGATGAGCCGATCTACAGACTCAGAAGACGTCGGTTTGTCGAAGGACAGCCCCAAGGGTGAGCAAGAGGGGGTCATCAGTGCGGGCCCCCTCGTCGGTCGATCGCTTGTAGGTTCAATTCTGATTGTCGGTTTGCCCGTTCTGTTGCAGCAATTGATGGGGGCAACGGTCGGGCTTGTCGACAAGATGCTTGCGGGTGGCCTTGCAGAGGAAGTTGTTGTTTCCTCCATGGACGGACTGGGCATCGGTTCCTATGTGGGCTGGTTCATCGGTATTGCCATGGTCGGGTTGGGGATTGGTGGCCAAGCCATCATTGCGCGTGCCATTGGACGTGGTGATGTGGCTGAAGCGGAATCGGCGCTTGGGCAAGCCATGGGCCTGAGTGTGATGTGGGGAATCTTCGTCGGATTTCTGTGTTGGATGTTGGCGCCAAGCATGGCCAGTTTTTGTGGTTTGTACGGCGACTCGGCACGATATCTCATTGAGTATGTGCGAATCCTGGCATATGCCATGCCGTTCTGCGGCGTGATGATGGTGGGTGCCATGTGTCTCGCCGGTGCAGGTGAGACTTTGCGGCCGGCCTTGATTGCCATCGCGGTCAACATCGTCAACGTTGGCGTGAGTTGGCTGTTGTCGGGGGCAGTTCTACGATTCGGACCACTATCGATACCAGATGTGATGGATTTGGATTTCGGAGTTGCGGGGATCGCTGCCGGTTCAGCGTGCGGTTATGTCGTGGGTGGTTTGTTGACCTTCTGGGTGTTGTTTCGTGGGGTGTGCGATCTGAAGTTGCGTTTCAGATTGATAAGTCCGATGCGGGAGATGATTGCAAGAGTCTTTCGAATCGGTATTCCCAACTTCCTAGAGGGAATATCGATGTGGTCGGCCAATCTGATCGTGCTCATGCTCATCGGCCGTATTGCTGGACAGGAGGCAAGCGAAGCTGTACTGGATACGAGTGAAATCGGATCAGCGATTGACCCGATGGTTGGAGAAGGCCTTGCCGGGGCGCATGTGATTGCCGTGCAGTGGGAGGCATTCAGTTTCCTTCCGGGATTCGCCATCGGAACTGCCGCGGCATCCATTGCAGGCCAGTATCTGGGGGCGGGCAATCTAAAGATGGCCCGACGCGCTGTCGTGATTTGCACACTGTTGGCAATGGCGTTGATGGGTTCTTTGGGAATCGTCTTCGTGTTTGGCGGTGAATCCCTCACCTCACTGATCAGTGATCAGCCTCGCTATATGACCCTGGTTCCCAGCCTGCTGTTCATCTGTGGAATCACCCAGATCTTCTTTGCAGTTTCGATGGTAGTTCGGCAGGCGCTCAGGGGGGTTGGCGACACTGTGTGGACATTCATGATCACGACGTTTTCGTGTTACGGCATCCGATTGCCTGCCGCATGGTTCTTCGGAGAATTCATGGAGCTTGGGCTTGTGGGGGTATGGATCGGATTGTGTGGGGAACTGTCCATCCGTGCATGTCTGTTTCTTGCACGGTTCCTTCACGGAGGTTGGGCGCTGCGAAAGGTATAGGTCTGTTTCGGCGTGTTGAAGGAGATGCGGGCGTTGAAGGCTGATCTTCAACTGAACTGCAGTCAATCAGAGTCGTCAGTTTCCTGGCTGACTTCCTCGGCATCAGGCTTCGTGTTCACAGCAACGGTTGCCTGCTTGGCGCTTTGGGCCTTAATGCGATCGATCTTCTGCTTGTCCG
This sequence comes from Phycisphaerales bacterium, assembly GCA_022446945.1. Taxonomy (GTDB): domain Bacteria; phylum Planctomycetota; class Phycisphaerae; order Phycisphaerales; family SM1A02; genus UBA12567. The sequence goes on from JAKVBW010000015.1 coordinate 17,075, forward strand.
GTGCGAGAATGAGTGACATGCGTCGGCCGGCCATCCTTGGAGTCATTTCCACTCGCGAAATGTCTGCGAGTTGTTCGATGACATCCGCCATTCTCTGATTGCCCCGTTCCTTATGGAGCATTTCTCTGCCCCTGAAATTTTGCACGATCTGAACCTTGTGACCATCCATCAGAAACTTGCGTGCTTGATCCATTCGAATTGAAATGTCATGCGGATCGATTTTCATGGAACGACCGAGTCTGACTTCCTTCATTTCGGCAGCCTTGGATTTGGCTCGGTTCGATTTTTCCTTCTTCGACTGCTCGTATCGATACTTCCCGAAATCAAGTATCCGGCATACGGGCGGATCGGCTTCGGGAGACACTTCGACGAGATCAAGTCCCGCTTCCATTGCCTGCTGTTGCGCTTCACGGACGTCGATCACGCCCACCATGTTTTCGTTCTCATCAATCAGGCGAATAGGGGATTTGCGGATCTGATCATTGATCCGAGGTAATCTGCGGATGTTCTCCTGTTGTCCGAAGTAGCGTCTTCTGCGGGCGATAGTGTCTTCTCCTCAGTCAGTGCGCAGTGACGGCATCAGGCCTTGTCATGGCGATGCGTAGGGGTTCGTAAGGTCGGGGGAGCGACTGGCAACTCATGCGTGAGAGTCGGCAGATCGGCTGGTGTGGATCAGCATGCAGAGGTCGCTCCGGCGGTGGACTGCCCACCGCAAGCCTGCAGCGTACTGGGCGAGGCGTCCTGAAGCAATAGCCAAGTGATAACCCTGTTCATACGGCGGTTTCGCCAGTAAAGAGGGCTTCTACGGCACCGGATGTCCGTTCTTCAACTTCAACCCTGACGGCTTCGAGAAATGCCTGAAGTGGCACTGCGCCGAGATCTCGCTCGATCCCCCTGGCGCGGACGCTGACGGAGCCTGCTTCCGCATCTCGAGGACCGACTACAAGGATGTAGGGGATCTTCTGTTCGGCCGCGATCCGAATCCTTGCCTGCAGCCGATCGCTTCCTGCATCGAGACTGACGCGGCGACCTGCAGATAGCAAATCGTCATGCACGGATCTGGCATAGGCCTCGGACTTCTCACTTACAGGAAGGACGCGTATCTGTTCTGGAGCAAGCCAAGTCGGGAACGCACCTGCAAAATGTTCGATCAGGAAGCCGATGAATCGTTCCATCGATCCGAATGGCGCTCTGTGGATCATCACAGGGCGATGAGGTGTGTTGTCGGACCCGACATAGTTGAGGTCGAAACGTTCAGGCAGGTTGTAGTCGACCTGCACCGTGCCAAGTTGCCATTTTCGCCCGATAGCATCACGGACAACGAAATCAATCTTTGGGCCATAGAAGGCTGCTTCGCCTTCTTCTGCAACCCAATCCACGCCAAGTGTCTCAGCTGCAGCGCGGCAGGCTTCTTCGGCACGTTCCCAATGAGCGGGATCTCCGACGTACTTGGAAGCGTCAGGATCACGCAAGCCGACACGCACATCAAATGCCTCGATTCCGAGCGTCTTGAAGATGATCTGAACCAGTTCAAGGCATCCAGCAATCTCATCCTGCAATTGTTCTTCGGTGCAGAACAAATGGGCATCGTCCTGTGTGAATCCTCGCACACGGAGCATCCCTCCTAGTTCTCCCGACTGCTCATAGCGGTAGACGGTTCCGAACTCCGCCAGGCGAACCGGAAGATCGCGATAGCTCCGCTGCTCAGATGAGAAAATGCGAATGTGCATCGGACAATTCATTGGCTTCAGGAGATATCCATCCAGATCGCCTTCGCGGAGCCTGTTGGATAGTTCTCCGCATGTGCAGTTCTCATTCACAAGCTGACGCATCGCTTCTGGATCGACGACTGGCGGATACTGACTGTCCTGGTAGTACGGGAAGTGTCCTGAAGTGCGGAACAGATCGAGTTTGGCGATATGGGGTGTAAAAACCTGTTCGTAGCCCTGTCGTTTCAACTCATGTCCGATGAAATCCTGCAACTCCTGTCGGACGATCGCGCCAGCTGGCGTCCACAAGACCAGGCCTTGGCCGACCATTTCGTCAATCTTGAACAGCCCTAACTTTCGTCCAATGACTCGGTGATCACGTTTGCGTGCTTCTTCCAACTGTTCGAGGTGTTTGGCCAAGCGTTTGCGATCGGGAAATGCTGTGCCATACAGACGCGTCAACCGATCGGAATCGACATCTCCATGCCAGGAACTGGCAGCCACTGACATGATCTTGAATCCGCCGATCTTGCCTGTTGAGGGGAGGTGGGGGCCCTTGCAGAGATCATCCCAGTCTTGGTTGGGCTCTCCGGTTGCGTACCAACTCAATCCGTCAGCACCCGCTTCGATGGCGCGTTCCGCGTTATCGAGTTTGTACTTGCTTCCTTCCCTCTTCAGTCGTTCAAGCCCGTCATCAATGCTCAGCTCGGATCGTGTGAATGGACGGTCCGCTTCAATGATCTTGGCCATGCGGGATTCGAGATCCGGAAAATCATCCGTGCTGATGCTCGCACCTTCAGGTAGAGCAATGTCGTAATAGAAGCCCTCTTCAACAGGTGGGCCGTAAACGAGCATGGCGCCTGGTATGGACTGCTGGACGGCTTCTGCCATCACGTGGGCAGCACTATGCCTCAGAAGCCACAACGCATCTGGATCACAGGGGTCGTCGCCACGAGGCGGGGTGATCAATGACATGTCGGCGTCTGCCTCGATCTTGTGATCGAGCCCGACCAGTTCGCCATTGACTCGTGCGCCCAACGCAGCTTTTGCCAAACCGGGACCAATGTCTGCAGCGACATCCGCAGGCGTAATGGCCGACTTGAACTCTCGCTGGGATCCGTCTGGGAGGGTGATGATTGGCATAGGTCGTCAGAATACTTGGGTCAGTCGCCCTCGAAGAACTCCTGCTGTCCAGGAGCGACCTTAGGTTGTGATTGCAGGCTGGAAACTTCGGAAGCAAGATCTTCTATCGAAGTAAATCCACGATACTCACTCGCATAGCGAATGTAGGATATTTCATCGAGTGCACGCAGCATCGAAGCGACACGTCGGCCGATTTCCACACTTGGGACCTCACGATCGAATTCCCGTCGAACTTCTCTTTCGACAGCCTCGACGATTTCCTCCTTGGAGGTTTCCGACACGGGCCGTTTCCCGCAAGCGGCGAGTATGCCTCGAAGGATATTGCTTCTGTCGAATGGGACGCGTGCACCGTCCTTCTTAACAACGACCAGTCGGCCAGACGCGTGATGCCGCTCAAATGTCGTGAATCGACACCCGCAGGATTGGCACTCTCGGCGGCGGCGGACGGCGTGACCGCCATCAGCACCGCGGCTGTCGATCACCTTGTCTTCATCTTGATTGCAGCGTGGGCAAATCATGCGAGTAGAGGCATGTTACCGCCCCTGAGCACGACGCTACTTCACCAATGCTTCGCGGGCATCCTCGCTCGCATAGAGGATTCTCAGGCAACCTTGGCATTGGACAAACTCGTCCGGTCGGCCTGTGACCTTGTTGACGACGTCGAAGGGGAGATGGACGTTGCAGGTATCGCAGGCATATTCACGGCGGCGTTTGTCAATCAGTTGGATGCTCGCCATAACCTCGCCTTCGAAATCTTCGGCCAGCTCGTCCCAGAGCCGTTGTGTGTCGCTAGGGATGATGGCGACTTTTGCGGCGCGTTCAGTGTCAAGTTCCGCAAGTGAGTCCTTGATCTCATCTTTCCGTTCCGCGAGTTCAGCCTCTGCGGAGTCCATGACAGTGCGTCGCTCGGCAATCTGCTCATCCAACGATGCGATTTCTCCGCCCGTCTCTTCTGCAGCAGTCATTTCAATCAAGGTCAATTCTTCAAGCTCACGCTTCTTGTCCTTGAGATTGTTGACTTCATTCAGGACAGCGTTGTATTGCCGGGAAGTTGAGGCGGCATTCAGTTCTTCGCGGAGTTTCTCGATTCGTTCAACAACTGCTGCAGCTTCGACTTCCAGATTGCCCGCATGGGCCTGGCGTTGTCGCTTGCGTGTTTCAAGTTCCTCTCGTCTCGTTTGCAGTGTCGCCATTTGGCGCTGCTGGACGGTCAAATAGGTTTCAGCGGAATCAACTCTGGCACGTAGGCTGCGCAATCTCCGCTCGACATGGAAGAGTGCGAGTAGATCTTCAATAAGCGTCATGAAACCTCCGAGGACAAACCGACCTCGCATTGTAGCAGGTAGGAGACGCGTGTCCCCTAGCTGTTCATAAGAACCAGCCATCCAATCGGTGCTGCGAGAAGGAGTGAGTCGATGACATCCATGATGCCTCCCATTCCCGGCAGGGAAGAACCACTGTCTTTTTGTGTGGCGTCACGTTTTAGAAGACTCATGGTCAGATCGCCGATCTGGCCTGCTACCCCCAACAAAGACCCCAAAAGTACTGCTTTCAAAGGTGTGATGGTGAACAGCCCTTCTGATTCGAGCCACATTGAGGCGATTACAGCAGTGCCCGCGGCTGTTGCGACCCCTCCAATGAGGCCTTCGACAGTCTTCCCCGGACTCAACCATGGAATCAGTTTGCGTTTTCCAATCGAGACGCCAACGGTATAGGCGCCGATATCGCAGGATTTCGTAATCAGAACAATTGCGGCAATCCACCATGCTGAGACATCTTGTCGAAGAATGAGATAAAAACCGAGCATTCCCAGATAGACAACGATGGCTGTGGTGACAGACGCATCAGCCAAGACACCATCAGTACGTTGTCCCTTGGTATGGACGATCAGTGCGGCCCACCATGTTGCACCAATGACCAGCATGGTGATACCAGGGAGGCTGCTCGACGACGACTGAATCCACATGGTTACAAGCAATGTCCATGTTGCCGCAATCGTGAGAAATGTTGCTGTTCTTCTGCCGGTGCTCTGGGCCAGTTGTGAGAGTTCGATGCATGCTGGAACTGAGATCAGAAGACACAGCAACATCAAGATGCTGCCCTCAGGAAGCATCGGCAACACATTCGACTGCCAGGCAAGGATCGACTGATCAATCGCAATCAGGGCAAGAAAGCAGATGATCAGGATCGGCCCGGTGATGAGTCGTTTGCTCAGCATGGTGCATCATCCGGACACTCGGTGGCATAGGCCTCCAAGCCTCCGGCCAGTGAGCGGGCGTCTGAGAATCCTCGCATACTGAGATACTTCACAAAGATCAGAGATCTGCGACCGGTATTGCAATAGACGACGATTTGCTGATCTTTCTTCAAGTCGAGTTCTGAGATTCGAATGCTTGTTTCCTGTAGCGGGAAGCAGTGAGCACCCTGTAAATGTCCCTGCGCATACTCGGCACGCGTTCGGCAGTCGATCAGAAGCAAATCGGTCTGTTGCCGACGAAGTTGATCCAGATCTGCGGGTTGGAGATCCCATGGATCCGAGGCAGAGGATGTGCTGTGTCCACGACTCATGAGTGCCGATGGTATCGCCGGGTGGATCATTGTTCATCCATTCGAGCTTTGACAACCTCCATGATTGTCTCCTCATCGAATCCACGTCGCGCCAAACGGCCTGCAAGTCTCCGCGCTGCAGTGTCGACGGGCAGATTTTCGAGACCACGCATTGCCATGTCAGCCGCTGCTTCGGCATCAGCTCTCTGATCTCGACAATCGATGAGTGCTTGCATCGTTTCCTCAATGATGGCTTCAGCGATGCCCCGTTTTTTCAGTGTTTGGGCGATTCCGTCGCGACCGACAGGTTGTTTGCGTAGTCGTTCTTTCACGATTTGCGCTGCGAATGCGGCATCGTTCAAAATTCCGTCAGACTCAAGTTCATCAAGTGCCCGATCAATCTCGTCCGGTGTTCCGTGTTCCGTAAGTCTCGCAGTCAGTCGTGCTCTCGAGGCGGGTGCACGTGACAATGAGCGTATGGCTCGCAGTCGCAGCAGGGTGATTTGATGACGGCGCGTAAGATCGTCCCAATCATCAGAACTCAACGTATCTCCCTCACGCAGTTCGGACTCGTCGATGTCCCTGTTGCGGACGGTGAGTCGCCCGCGATCTGTAGTGCTGATGACGCGAAGGTCAGGTTCCTTCGGATCGGGCTCGATATGCGTCACAATCGTCGTCATCACCTATGGAGTTCTTCTTTAAGATCCATGAGTTCACTGCACGCTTTCGCATCTTCGTTCGCTTCGGCTACTTCAAGGCCGATTTCGACGGCTTTCAATGCTTCTGGAACTTGCCCCAGACGTGCGAGACACCTTGCTCGGTGAAAATGCGCATAGGGCTGGGCAGGATCCTCCAGAAGCGATTGTTCCAGATGTGCGGCGGCAGCAGTGTGTTCTCCTTGGTTCATGTATTCCATGCCGATTGCATAGAGGCAGAATGGGTCGCTTGGGTCCGTTTCAAGCAATTGTCGCAGTTGTTCAAGTCGATCAGACATCGTTCTTCCGTGGTGTCCTCATGAGTGGCAGGTCAATCGTATGCTGTGGCTTATGAGAAACCATACGACAGTCCGCCTCATTCAGTCGATCGGTCTGGTGATGATCATCTCTGGTGGCGGGTGTTCGCCAGAATGGCAACCCGCCGCGAACCCTCCTCCTAGGCTTGAGTCGATCGTCGTCGAACATCAAACCGAGGGAACGAATCGAGCCATGTGCGTTCAGGGCGATGTGTGGTACCAACTTGTCGGAAACCAAGTACTGATTCTGGATGAACAGGGGCGTGAGATTAATCGGCTCAGGATGGCACCTGATGGAGCGTCACCGCCTGCAATCGATGTGATCGCGATGGATGGTCGTCTTGCCGTTCTTCTGGGTGATGGCGAGATCATCCTCTTTGATATTCAGTCTCCTTGGCGTCCAACGGTGATCGAACGTATTGGCCCCGGGGATATTGGAGATCACGGGGAGTCATTGACAATTCTTGATGGAGAACTAGTTGCACTTTGCGGAGATACCGCGAGAAGCATGACGGGGGATGTGGTCGCTCGCAGTGATGGCCCAACTTTGACCAGCATCCTTGATCAGGGCGGCCGCCGCCTGCATGTTGCAGGGCGTCGTATTCACAGGCGCGCTGGAGATGCCTATCTGGGGACCGCCAGTCTTTTAGAGATCGCAGCTCCGGATGATTCGCCGCCTGACGGCGTCTTTGTCTTTGCACGTCAGGAACGCAATGGTTCATTGGTCGGTCTTCTCGGTGAGGACTGTCGCGAGGTCGATCCTGAACGGTGGACACTTGGAGTTTCTGGGAACGTTCAGCGCCTGCGTCAACGAGACAGTCGCATTCTGGTGGTTTCCGACCGTGGTTTGCAGATGCTGCGGCGGACACAGACGGGACTCGTTCGCGAGTGGATCTGGCAGCAGCAGGGGATATGGGATGCAGACTGGTTGAATGAAGACCGCATTGCTGTTTCCGGCAGCATGGGGCGTGGCATTATTCATGCCGGTTCCTCGCGTCCCGAGCCCACGGCGGGCGTATGGCATCCAACCGCCGGTGGCCTGACAGCAGCTGCATCAGATGGCGAAGCGTTGGTGGCCAGCTCAGCGACAGGCAATTGGCGATATGTGGTGGGGAAGGATCCGCAACGCATCGACTCAATCGACGAACCGCTTCAATCGCCTCCACGTGAGGCTGCGGTTTTGGGATGGTTGATTCAACTCGATGAACATGGCAAGGCGACGCTGACAGGGCCGGATGGCTCCCAAACCATTCAACCTGCCACTGGCGGTGATTTTCATTGTGTCATGGCCACTGAAGATGCTTTCTGGTTGGGGCACGACGATGGGATTCTCCTGTTGATGTTGCAGTCCGGCGAAGAGGGTGCATCCGAGACCGCTGTTCGAAGGCTCGGGGTTCTTGTGGACGGTCCGGTGATCTGCATTGAACCGTTAGTGCTGGGTGGAGGGGTTGCCTATGCGTCTCGAAACGGAGGATTCGGGGTTGTCCGGGAGGTCTATTGATTGGTAGCGCTGCATGAGCAGCGTTCAGGGGTCCCGTAGTGTTT
>JAKVBW010000150.1 GCA_022446945.1 Phycisphaerales bacterium
CGGCTCACCTGCATCACCGTGTGGGCAGTAGATGCCGCGGCGTACACCCTGGCCATCGATGATCGTGACCGCGGCACCGGACTTGGACTGGATCACGATGTCCTTTCCCTTGGTGTCGATGACATGGTTTGGATGCGCGGATGTATAGGTTCCGGGCCAGACCAGGACTGTGTCGCCGATGTGGGCGGCATCGATTGCATCCTGGATGGTGTTGAACGTGGCGGTGCCGTCATCATCGACATGCAGGGTGTCTGCCAATGATGTGCCAGCCAATGCCAAGGTGATCACGATAGAAGTGCAGATATAGCGCATTGGGTACCCCTCTCATACTGGCGACATGAAACCGCACAAGTCCTATCAGAGAGGGTCTCATAGGTAAGGTCAAGAATTGTTTCCATTAATGGCCTTGTATACCGCTTCAGGAGCCATGCACCGCCACCTAAACAACAACATCCCCGCATGATTGCGGAGGTGCTGTGGGGTGGTAGGGGATTACGGGCAGCATGCTATGCTCACCCCGATGACTTCGCAGGGAGGATGCATGCCTGTACGCGTAAAGAAGATCGATGTTTCCACAACCATGTGGCTATCTGTTCCGACATTAGGCATTTACGGTTTATGCCAATTCTTCAGGGCAATGCGCACGTACCAAACTTGTGTCATGTTTACTGATGACGAGGATGACACTTTGGTCGAGCATTTGTTCTGGATTTATGTGGGGTTGGGTATCGCTGCATTTGCAACGGCGTTCATGAACTATGGTATCTCTGTTGTGGTTTCCTTGATTGCTCTTCCCGTCGGCGCTGTTCTGCTTGGTAAAGTCCTTCAGTTACGTGATCGTGCAATGGAGGATCAGGGAATAACGGGCATCGCCCAGGAATCTTGGAGCAGGACGTCTCATCTTTACTGCTGGAGTATTGGATACCTGGGCTGCTTCGTGATTGTGGGACTTGTTCTCATCATTGTTCAGGGGGTGCAGTTCTTTAAGGAATACAACGACTTTGCCTCTCGGTATTGCTAATGCAGTCAGTGCTTCAGGATATTGAGTAACTGCGCTGGGCTGATGGTGCGGCGACATCAGCCTGAGTTGCGAGAGTTGGAGAGAAGTTGGTGCGACAGAACCAGTCGACGAAGCGTGACGAATTCCTCGGCACTCATCTGCTGTGCAAGTTCCTCAAGCCACATCGAGATGTCCTGAGGGGTTCGTGGCTCATCCCCGAACCACGCTTCCACCATCGGACGCAGTTCCTCGGTGCGTTCCGCTTCTGCTTCCCGCAGTAAGGCACGCTCACCGGCGCCCTTGAGCCAGAGAAAGTCAATCGTACCCCGGCCACCGATGGCAACCGAGCCATCGGGCAAGCCGTTCACCGACACGAGCTCGGGCGAAGTCGGACCGCCGATGACCGCCATCGTTTCACCGGTCTGCGTGTTCCAGATTCGTGCCGTGTTGTCGGAGGTCACGGTGATGACTCGCAGACCATCTTCCGTGATCATCAGGTCCCGCATGTATTCATCGCCGGTTTCCCAGGTATCCAGCACTTCACCAGTCATGCTGTCGAAGCTCCTGCAATAGCCATCGCGACTGCCCGCATAAATGATGCGGCCATCGGGACTCCACTTGATCAGATCGCCCTGTGAGCCGATCCGGACGGGGGCGCTCCAGATCAGCTCACCCGTTGTCGAGGACCAGAGTCGGATGGCATCGTCTCCGCTGGCGGTGGCGAGCATGGTGTCGTCGGGGCTGAAGGCCAGTGAATTCACCTTGTCGTCAAGCCCTTCCAACAACAGGAGCCGTCGCCGCGTATTTCGATCCCAGATACTGGCCGTTTCGCCGCGTCCGATCGCCATCCATCTGCCATTGTGTGCATAGGCGATACCGCCGACGTGGGCTCCGGACCTGGTGCTGACGAGATAATCGACATCTTCCTGTGCTTCCTCAGCGTCGGGAGCTATCGCCTTTCGCACGACAGTCACCTCGCCGATGTCACCCAGGGGCGCACCCGTCCAGGCATCAATCAAGCTCACGGCAGAACCGCTGAGTGTTCCGCCAATGGCGATTTCCCGACCATCTAAAGAGATCGCCATCGTGCTGATTCCACGGTCGATGGGGTGATCGATGACCCCCAGTCTTTCATTGCTTGTCATGTCCCAGAAACGCAGTCGAGATGTGTTGAATTCACCGCCAGACGTGGCGCGGACCATCCAGGCGCCTGCCGGGTCAAACGCCACCTTCTCCAGGTCACCGGGATCCACCTGCCACTGCTCATCTTCGAGCGTATACGTGCTCCAGATTCGAGCAAACGGGCTCTTGCCACAGGATGCGATCCGGTTGCCGTCTTTATTGAACGTGATGGAGGCCACGGGGGCCTCACTGTCTCGGAGTACCGCGGCGTTCTCGCACGATTCGGGCAGCCAGATGCGAACAGTCTGGTCATTGGAGCACGACACCAACCGCGTCCCATCGGGGGAGAAGGTCAGTTCGCGAACGTAGTCGGTATGCCCTTCCAGCTCACAGGCCAGCGACCAGTCCGCACAGGCCCAGAGCTTGATGGTTGTAGTCCATCCGCCTGAGGCAAGCAGATTGCCGTTGGGACTGAAGGTGAGTGTGTTGGTCGGTTGCTCCAGAGGAAGGGTAGTGATGAGTGTCTGGGTATCCAACGACCAGACCTGGATTTCGGATGTGTACCCGCTGACGGCCAGCCATTTACCGTCACTTGAAATCGCGATCGCCATGATCCGCCGCTCCTGAGCCATCCAGGTCGCGACCGTTTCGCCCGAATCTATGTCACAGATGTGGATGGCACCGCCACCGTCTCCGCAGACGAGCAGGTTACCGTCTGGTGTGAACGCGACGGCACCTCCGGATTCGTCTTCGAACTGCCAGTTGTGAATGACCTCCATTGTTCTGGCGTCACGAAGCGTTGCCCCCTTGTTCGTGGCGGTGGCGAAGACGGTTTCATCAGGACTGAGTACGGCTTCATAGATGTAGTCGACTGCATCCGGGAAGATGTTGTGTTCAGGATCTTCGAGATCCATGTCCCACGTGTTGACGGGCCATTGTTGTCCTCGTCTGCCCACCGCAGGCCGGCCCAGTACCATCAACGTGTTGGTGTCACTTGTCCACATGATGCCCTGGTTGCCCTTGGGGCATGCATCCAGTACACCGATTCCATCGTGGATCAATGCGTCAATCCACTTCCACTCAAGCGGCGGCACGGCATCGGAGGGGAGGTAGTCGCGTGCT
>JAKVBW010000151.1 GCA_022446945.1 Phycisphaerales bacterium
AGCAGCGGCCTTTAGTCCTGCTTCGTGAGGGAAGAAAGTTTATTCCTCATGAACCGCATTCAGGATGGCTGGCGGAAGCACGACTCGATCGGTCAGCCGCCTTTGGGGATCTTGATCTAGACGGCGATCTCGATATCGTCACTGCAGAGCTCCATGGGCCCGTTCGCGTCATTGAGAATCGTGCGTACCACCCGTTGCGAAGAGGAGTGGTTCATGATCTCGGGAAAGCGAGCCCCGGAACCGGACATCTGATCAATGGGCAGATGCACTGGTTGCTTCCCAGTGCTGACTTTCAAGGATGCTCAGCGCCTCAGATTCACACAACGCTGCCCCGAGAAGAAAGGGATTGAACATGATGTTGACTGGACTAATCCTGACAAGCCTCATCGCTCCACAGCCGAACATCCTGATCATCCACGTTGATGATCTGGGATGGCAGGACACCAGTGTCCGGATGACATCAGAACCAGAAAATCAAACGAGTGTCTGGCGAACTCCCAACATTGCCAAACTGGCATCGGAAGGCATCGTCTGCACCAACGGTTACGCGAGCGCCCCAGTCTGCACCCCGACGCGGGTCAGCCTGATGACGGGGCAAGCTCCTGCGCGGCACCAGACGACATTCTGGACACTGCAACACGATCGAGATACGTCTGGGAAGCATCCGCGTCTGAAACCCCCTGCTTGGAACAACAAGGGCTTGCAGCCATCTGCCGCACTCCTTCCCGAAATGCTCCGTGGTGCGGGATATCGCACGATACATGTCGGCAAGGCACATTTCGGCGCGCACGGCACGGCAGGCAGCGATCCGGCAAATCTTGGCTTTGACATCAATGTTGCGGGGCATGGAAGTGGAGCCCCTTCCTCCTACCTTGGACTCCACAACTTCAGTCATGCAGGAAGGGCAGGCAAACCGAACGTCAAGCGTGTCTGGGATGTCCCTGGCATGGAGGAATATCACGGACGCGACATCTATCTGACTGAAGCTTTGACTGAACGCGCCTGCGTGGAGATTGATCGCGCTGCAAAAGATGAAACCCCGTTCTTCATGAACTTTGCGCCCTATGCAGTGCATACGCCCGTCATGGCAAACAAGCGACTCCTCAAACCCTACGAAGAAATGCCTGCAAAGGAAGCTGCATACGCCACCATGGTGGAGTCGGTCGACAATGCTGTAGGCAATCTCCTCAATCGAATCGATGCTCATGGGCTTGGTGATGACACGATTGTGATCTTCACCAGCGACAATGGTGGTGTATCCGGACGTGCGGGGCGCCCCCCTCATCGGAATGCCCCCCTTCAGAGCGGCAAGTCCGCCGCGTATGAAGGAGGGACACGCGTCCCCTGGATCGTTCGATGGCCGGGTGTCACAACTGCCGGAGATCGCACCCATTCACCGGTGGTCACTCACGATCTCTACCCAACGCTTCTGTCCGCAGCGTCACTGTCGATGCCTAAAGAACACAATGTTGACGGGATTGATGCTCGTGCGATCTTTGAAGGCACGCCGCAGCCTGAGAGGACGATCGGTTGGAATCAGCCTCATCAGGTGAATGCCCAAGGTCCCGGAATTGAACCCTTTACTTCGCTTCGCCATGGACAGTGGAAAATCATCTTCTTCCATGACGGCCCACGTGTTGAGCTCTTTGATCTTGCAAGCGATATTGGAGAAGAGAATGATCTGAGCGAAGCACGGCCAGAGATGCTGGCTGACATGCTCGTGCGGCTTCATGCTTGGATGAAGCAGACCGGCGCACAACTGTCGGTTGATCAGTCGACAGGAGCAGCGGTAGACATGTCAAAAAGCGATGTGTCCCCCCAATCCGAGCAAGGCTCAAAAGCAGGCAACTTTTGATGACCCACCCCTCTCAACTCTCATCGCTGGCTCCATTCCTCATCCGTCACCAGTACCCTTCCTGAAACATGGCCCACGGAACAAAATTCATCATCTACGCAGCCCTTGTGGGTAACGGCCTGATCGCCATCACGAAGTTCGTTGCCGCAACGATTACCGGCTCTGCCGCAATGATGGCCGAAGGTATTCACTCGGTGGTGGATACCGGGAATCAGGGGCTCCTTCTGCACGGCATGAGGCGCGCTAGAAGACCTGCAGATGCACGCTTCCCCTTTGGACACGGCAAGGAGATTTACTTCTGGTCTTTCGTCGTTGCGATCATGATCTTCGCGCTCGGGTCAGGCGTGTCGATCTACGAAGGTGTCCATCGGACCATGCACCCCGAGCCTGTCAATGCCCCAATCATCAACTACATCGTTCTCGGTCTTGCTGCTGTGTTCGAAGGATTTGCGTGGTGGTTCGCATGGAAGGAATTTCGGAGTCAGATGCGCGGCAGAAGCATCCGTGAAACGATCCATGCTTCCAAGGATCCAACCACATTCGTCGTGCTGTTCGAAGATTCTGCCGCAATGCTCGGCCTCTTCGTGGCGGCAATCGGCTTGACACTTGGTGAAGTCATGGGAATGCCGATTTTCGACGGCCTCGCCTCGATCGGCATCGGACTGATTCTGGGCGCAACCGCGATCATGCTCGCGATCAGAACGAAGTCCCTTCTGATTGGCGAATCCGCGGAACCGGGAATCGTTGCCGATGTCCGTCAACGGGCCAGCGCCATTGAAGCAGTGGAGGCAGTGAACGAGATACTCACGTTGCACATGGGGCCTCATTACGTGCTGTTGACCATCAGTCTCGACTTCCGAGATGAACTGCCAGCCGGCGATGTCGAGAAGGCCATCGACCGACTCACGCGGGACATCCGTGCCGCCCACGAAGACATCAAGAGAGTCTTCATCGAAGCGGAAGCGGCTCGCTGAAGTTTCTGACTCCTACCACCCCTTAAACCGATCCATCGGGTACTCGAGAGCATTCCTGATCCCCTGAAGAGAGACGCTTCACGGAGTCCCAGTTGCCTGTTATCGTCGCTGCATGCTGATGCTTTCGGCCATCCTTTTGACGCCGCTTTCATTGGATGCTTCCGCCATTCAATTCGGCCGCGATATCCGACCTCTTCTGTCGGACCGTTGCTTTCAATGTCATGGACCGGATGCCAATGCTCGCCAAGTGGACCTCCGACTTGATGGATTCGAAGATGCCACGGAACGACGAAAGCGAGGACGCTACGCCATCATTCCCGGGGATGCTGACAATTCACTCGTCTGGCAACGCATCAGCACGGAC
>JAKVBW010000152.1 GCA_022446945.1 Phycisphaerales bacterium
AGAAATGGCGATCAAGACGGTGATCACTTGCCGATCCTTTCAACTGGATCAATCCGCCTGAGAGAGAACTGGGATGTCATTCTCAATGCTCCTCAATCAGCGGAATTGTGGGACTCGAGAACAATCGTGTCACAACCGGTCCTCGTTCCCTTCACGCGATAGTACAGTGATCACCGTCACTTGCATGAAGAGGAATTGAATCCATGCTGCACGAACTTGTTGCGATTGTGATGCTTGCAATTGGTCTTTCGCATGTCCTTTGGTCAGGACTCTGGGCAGATGCTGCCTTGGGATGGACCCGTTCACGGCATCCTGCTACCACAGGAATGATCAGCGGCATTGTGTCACTTGCCATTGGCGCCGCCATTCTTCTTGCCCGGCCGTCTACCGATGGCCTGCTCATCATCACAACAGTCATCGGGTGGATTGCAGCGATCAAAGGCGTAGCTTGGCTACTGATGCCCGGCATCATGCTGTCTCTCCTACCTCGCACACGAAGTGCGTTGACTGTTGGCGTTGTTCTGGGGGGCTTGATCCAAATGGCAGCCGGCGGCGCGCTGCTCTTCGCAACGAGCGGTATTCCCACATCGGGATGACCCCCATCGGGGACTTACAGCATCCAAGTACGGATCACTAACGCTGTTGAAGAACGCGGCGTTGATCCTTCAATTGGATCAACAATTGCTCCAAATTCTTCTTGGGAGGGATCCCTGAATTCATCGGAATGTTCGAGTGGTTCTTGTACCACCGCAACCATGACTCGACGATCTTGATCTTCTTCGTCAGTCCTGCAAGATCGTTACCGGTTTCTTGGAACTCAATTGAACTCAACTGGAGTTCTTTCTGCCCGCGCTTCACAATCGCATTCCAGTCCTCATGTAGCTTGCGACCGGTTCCGACTTCCTTCCATCCATTTTGCCCGATGAGAACACCCAATTCCTCTTCAGTATCCGCAGGCCCGATCGCCAAGCCACTATCAATCGCCTCGCGTGCAGTGAAACCGAGCACATCCCCAGCTCTGTTGAGATCGACATCTCCCTCAAGACTTTGATACCAGGTCACCTTCCCTGTTTCAGGATCCTTTGAATAGGACAGGAGAGACAGTGACCCCGCATCTCCCGTTTTGAAAGGAACGGCGAGTTTGGGCGAGCGACCAAATCGGCGAAGCACCGGTTCCAAGAATCGACGTGCACTTGCGACTTGGTAGTCGACCGGCGCAGAGGGATTGCCCATAAGCGTGGTGATCGACCCGATGTAACCCCGGCTGGTGAAGACAATCACATCACAACAAAGCGTGGTCGAGCAGGCCGCAGATGTGCCGTCGATGACCCATGCCACAAACCGATGTCGCTTCTGACCTTCATAGATCGCATCGCGGATCATCTCCCACTCTGCGACATATCCACCCCCTGAATCGATCTCCAATACGATGGTCTGACCAGGCCCCAATTCATCTGCCTGCGCGATTATCGCCTCGATTTCTTCCGGTCGGAATTCCAGCCCCACCATTCCAGTCATCGGAAGAAGGAAGGTCGGCTTGATGGATTCATCCTCTTCTACCGCCTGCGCAACTTTGGGAGAATTGTCAGCATCAGTTTCTTGTGTCACATCTGCTTCCGAATCGGCTGCCAAATCCTTGGAAGTTTCATCTGCATCACTTTCCGTGACCTCCCCGCCTCCATTTAACTGCTCGATCGACTGGATGTCTGACACAAAGACCGGAGCGAGCCGAGAGCCACTCTCGCCAGTCAATTCAAGCCATCCATCGGCGTATCGCGCAATCGTGCCCTGAATGGTGCGTCGGATTCCACGGGCCTTGTAAACCACGCGAACCTCATCACCCGTGTGTCCACGCCAGAAGCCACTGGCAATCTCAAGTCGAATCGACTCACCCTCTGCCGCCACGGCCAAGGGGGTGAACGCAACTCCCAGAGTTGAAATCAGGACTCCAAGTACAAGGATGCCTCTCATGGCGACTCTCCGTTTCAATCAGGCTCTACAGGGCCTCTACACCCATTCAGTGTAGCCCATTCACTGCCTATTGGCAGACAGTCAAATTCAGATCAACGATGCGCAAGAATCCGGGAATTCCTTGATTGGCGATTGTTCTTGTACCGCTCATCAGAACGAAGAACACGCACGCTTGTGCCAGAAAACGGGGGCGTCCCAACTCACAGTGGACCAAGGCGGCATTCCAGCAAGCATTCAGTAATGGTGTGCGGAAGGATTGGCACAGAAGAGGGGGACAGATCATCAAGTACCAAACAAAGCAACCCCGGCAGCGTTTCCGCTGCCGGGGTTGAAAGAGTCGGCAATGACCTACTTTCCCGCTGAGCAGTATCATCGGCGGCCCGGGCTTCACTTCTGAGTTCGGGATGGGATCAGGTGTTTCCCCGGACCTATGATCACCGACAATCGCACTTGCGTTCTTTCAAACGCAAGTACGCGATGAACAAGTTGAAATCGATCGCCTCGCCAGGAGGCACCATTGAGAAAGTCGAGCGTCGTTGCGCACCACAGTCGCTAAAGCGACCGAGTGCGCCGCACACCGGATGAACCGGCGGCGGAGCCCGGATGGCACGAGAAAGCCATCGACCATTCGTACCGCTTCGCTGAAGGTATCTCTACCCTTACACGTGCGGCCGATCAACCTGGTGGTCTTCCAGGGGTCTCTCGTCATAAGACGTGCAATACTCATCTTCCGGGGGGCTTCCCGCTTAGATGCTTTCAGCGGTTATCCCTGCCTCACTTAGCTACCCAGCGATGGACCGAGCGGTCCAGCTGGCACACCAGGGGTGAGTCCCTCCCAATCCTCTCGTACTAGGGAGAACTCCGGTCAATATTGCAACGCCCACAGCAGATAGGGACCGACCTGGCTCACGCCGGTCTGAACCCAGCTCGCGTACCGCTTTAATGGGCGAACAGCCCAACCCTTGGGACCTCCTACAGCCCCAGGATGCGATGAGCCGACATCGAGGTGCCAAACCGCTCCGCCGCTATGGACGCTCGGGAGCGATAAGCCTGTTATCCCCGGGGTACCTTTTATCCGTTGAGCTACGACCCTTCCACACGGGATCGCAGGATCACTAGAGCCCGCTTTCGCGACTGCTTGACCTGTATGTC
>JAKVBW010000153.1 GCA_022446945.1 Phycisphaerales bacterium
TGATCTGCCGGGTACCTGGTCATTGGGACTGGAGCATCCAGAAGCTGGTGTTGTACGTGATCAATTGCAGGGACAAGGTCGTTCGGGTCTAAAACCCGATGTCGTGCTTCTTGTCCTCGATGCTGCGAATCTGCTTCGGGGTCTGCATCTCGCCGCGGAAGTTCTGGCTTCTGGCATTCCATGTGTCGTTGTCGTCAACATGATCGACTTGGCGCGTCGCCGAGGCTTTGATGTTGATCCAGCACGCTTGTCGACATGGCTCGGTTGTGAAGTTGTTGTGACTTCTGCTCGTCATCGCAACGGTATCCAAGAAGTCAAATCAGCACTGCAACACGCTCGCCTACCAGACACATCGCTCCCGGATCTTTCTGATTCAGTCGCAACATCGGACTGGGCGAACGGTGTCATCCGAGAAAGTGTTCCTCGGTTGGAATCAGTAACCCAAGACCGCCTCTCTGATCGGCTCGACCGTGTCAGCACCCACCCGATTCTTGGAGTGGCCACGTTCCTTGTCATCATGCTCGGACTTTTCTGGACCATCTTTGCCGTCGCTGCGATTCCGATGGATCTGATTGATGCGATTTTCGGTCATGTAGGATCGTGGATTGCAGGCATCCTCCCTTCGGGAGCTTTGCAGGAACTGGTCGTAGATGGTGTGGTAGGTGGGCTTGCAGGAACCGTTGTCTTTCTACCCCAGATTCTGCTGCTTTTCTTCCTGATTGCGATATTGGAAGACACCGGATATCTCGCACGTGCGGCATTTGTCATGGATCGCGTTTTGCGACGCTTCGGACTCCCCGGCCAAGCCTTTGTTCCGATGCTCTCCGCTCATGCATGCGCCATTCCAGCGATCATGTCGGCTCGATTGGTGCCCGATCGCCGCGATCGCTTGGCGGTGATGCTGGTGGCGCCCTTCCTTTCATGTTCGGCGCGACTTCCTGTTTATGTGCTCTTGATAGGAGTCCTGTTCGCTGAACAACCCACGCTCGCTGGACTCGTATTCGCGGGTTGTTACGCGCTTGGCATCGTGGCAGCGCTGGGATCGGCATTTCTTGTCCGCAAAACTTTGATTGCAGGAAATGCGCGTCCGATGGTGATCGAACTTCCCGCCTGGCAGTTTCCTTCGTTGCGAGGTGCTTTGCTGACGTGCTGGGATCGCGGGTGGCTCTTTCTCCGAAAAGCCGGCACAATCATTCTCGCCATGGTCATTGTGCTCTGGTGGCTGAGTGCCTATCCCAAACCACCTGCTCCGGAATCAACTGAAGCACAACAGCGCATCACTTCGACGGAAACCAATCCGATGGAGTGGTCATTTGCAGGCCGTATCGGTCGCTCAGTACAACCTGTCTTCGAACCACTTGGCTGGGATTGGCAACTGAGCGTCGGGGTCATGACTTCATTTGCCGCAAGAGAAGTCTTCGTATCAACGATGGCGGTCCTTGTTGCAAACGATGATGATGTCGAGAATCCTGAAGTCCTGGATCGCATCGCCAACGCCAAAAGTGATGATGGTCAACCGATGCTGACGCAGTCCAGTGCTGCGAGTCTCCTTGTCTTCTTCGTTTTGGCCATGCAGTGCCTGCCTACGCTTGCCGTCACAGCTCGTGAAGCGGGCGGATGGAAATGGGCGCTGCTCCAGTTCAGTTGGATGTCTGGCATAGCATGGGCCGGTGCATGGATTACCAGGCAACTGGTACTGCTAGGAGGCGGATCCTGATGCCTTGGGGAGATTGGCAATTCTGGCTCGTCACGCTCATTGCGTTGATCGCATTGATACTGATGGTCCGACCGATCATTTCAGCAGGATCACTGCGGCGGCGGGGCATCCGATCAAGCAGCAAGGCACATCTCACAGTTGAGGGTCGACAACTCAACCGATCCCAGAGATCCTCTGAACATGATTGACAGATCTTCCGGCATTGCGATTGTGGGAGTGGGTGCCATGGGAACGGCACTTGCGCAAGGCGCTCACGCTGCTGGACGTCGTGTAGTCGCCGTTGCGAGCAGGCATCCCGCACATGCGCAGCCACTTGCTGAATCACTGGATGCCGTCCTTTGTGATTCGGCTTCGGAAGCGGCCAGGATTGCAGACGCAGTTGTGCTCTGCGTGCCAGATGATGCCATTGAAGAAGTTGCTTCTTCACTCGATTCGGTAAGTGGGAAAATGGTAGCGCACACTGCTGGCGCACGCGATCTGTCAATTCTCGATGTGGCCGCTGAACGCGGTGCTGAGACCGGATCTTTACACCCCGTCATGGTTGTCGCACGTGGTGGTCGTGGGCATCACGCCCTTGTAGGCGCGACAGCTGCAGTCGATGGGACGACCGACGCTGCGGAATGGCTCACAGCGCTGGCGACGGATCTTGGCATGGAGCCTGTTCGGATCCCCGCAGAACACCGCGCCCTCTATCACCTTTCCGCAGCGTTAGTGGGCGGGCTCATGACCGGCCTGCTCGCATCAGCCGTCGATCTTTGGGTCGATCTTGGCCTGGATCGCAATGATGGCGCGCAAGCCATGGGACGAATGGTGCAGGAGGCTGGTCGCAATCTGGAGAGACTCGGCATTCCGAATGCGGTGATGGGGCCCGCAGTTCGAGGCGATACAGGAACTCTGCAGGAGCACCTCAAAGTTCTCACAACAGAGGCACCTCAACTGGTACCTCTCTATCAGAATCTCGTTTCATTGTGTTTGCCCTATGCAGTTGAACGAGGTGCGCTGACAAGCGATGACGCTGACGCACTCCGATGCAGCATCGAAGAAATGTGACATGACCGATCTTGACTCGGCGACAAGAGACTTCTTCGATGGCATCTTTGAGGAAGTACTGGCATCAGCACCGCCGAGTGTCCGCGACTTGATTGAAACGTTGCCTGTCGTCGTTGAAGACCATCCGGACGAGTCGATTCAGCAGGAGTTGGGTATCAATGCGGATGAAATCTGTGGACTGCATTCCGGTGTACCACTGACCGAACGTAGTGTTGAAGACTCTGGCGTCTTGCCTGATGTGGTGTATCTGTATCGACTCGGCATCATCTCGGCGGCAAACGACAAAATGACCGAAGAAGAGAAGAATTCTC
>JAKVBW010000154.1 GCA_022446945.1 Phycisphaerales bacterium
GATGCCCGGGATCGCGAGGCCACTGATCGCGATGACGCCAATCAGCATCGTGATTGCAGTGATCGGCATCTTCCGAAGCAGGCCACCCATCCGAGTCATTTCCTGTTCGTGATGGCAACCATGAATCACACTCCCCGAGCACAGGAACATGAGCGACTTGAAGAAAGCATGCGTAATGAGGTGGAACAGCCCTGCGGCCCAACCGAACAGACCAATACCCAGCATCATGTAGCCGAGTTGACTGATGGTTGAGTAAGCGAGTACGCGTTTAATGTCGGTGGCGACCACTGCAATGGTGGCTGCGAGAAACAGCGTGATGCAACCAATGTAGGCGATGACCAACAAAACTTCCGGTGTGAAGACAGGAAAGAACCGCGCTGCAAGATAGACGCCGGCCGCAACCATCGTTGCAGAGTGAACCAAAGCTGAAACAGGTGTCGGCCCTTCCATAGCGTCGGGCAGCCAGGTCTGCAGCGGGAATTGCGCACTTTTGCCGATACACCCTGCAAAAATACCGAGTCCGGCAACAACGAGAAGGAAGTATGGAATGGTCCTCGGCTGATCGTCTGCTGTGAGCCGATGTCCGTGGCCATCCTGTAGATAGACGACCGCCGCTTGTTCCTCGGTTGCAGGCTCAAAGTCGAGATGGCCGTCACCATCCCGCTGAACCATGTCGAACAGACCGGGTTGCGTCACGCCGTCAATGTTGGATTCTGTGAAGTGGAACGTGCCACAGTAAGTCCAAAGAACCATGAGGCCAATCAGGAACCCAAAGTCACCAACTCGGTTCATGATGAATGCTTTGTTGGCAGCTGTACTGGCAGACTTGCGCTCAATGTAAAAGCCGATCAGCAGGTAACTGCAAATGCCAACCAGTTCCCAGAAAACAAATACCTGAAAGATATTGCCGGCAATCACGAGGCCCAGCATCGAGAAGCTGAACAACGAGAGGTACGCAAAAAAGCGATAGAAGCGTCCCTTTCGATGGAAATGCCCACCGTCGGATGTGTGCACAAAGTGATCTTCATAGTGCAGGGTCAGTTCATCGCTCATGTAGCCAATGGCAAACACGTGGATGCACGTGGCGATCAACGTCACCATTGTGAACATGACCAACGTCAGGCTATCGATGTGGTAGTCCAGTGAAACGACCAGGCTACCGAAGACCCCCAACGTATAATACGAGCCAGAATACGTCTGGCCGGCCGGCCCATGTTCGTTGCCAGCAGCAGTTCCGTCCGCATGGGCAACCGCCTCATCGCCGTGAGCATGCTCAGCGTCGCTACCGTGGCCTTCCATGCTGTCGGCATGGCCATCACCGGAAGCGTGTCCGCCTGAGAATGACCAGTCAAAATCAACGACATCACAATAGCCAAGCAACGCCGTAAAACTACAGAGAAAGCCAATACCGATACATGCAACCGCACAATAGGCGGCCCACTTGCTCAATCGGTTGCCGTAGCCGCCGAAGATCTCAATGGCGAAACCAAGCAGCGGGAGCAGCCATGCAACCGTCAGCAGGTTTTTGATTGTTTCGCCCGACATTCTGTCTCCGATTCTCCGCGACGCGATTTGTCCGCGCCGGTCAACTGATCAGCCCCGCAGACTTTCTGCACGGTCGACATCGATCGTCAGGTGGTTGTTGTAGAAGTTCAACGCAATCGCCAAGGCCACCGCCGCCTCGGCGGCTGCGAGGACGATGACGAACAGCGACACCACCTGTCCATCGAGGCCGAGCGCCGTGTATTTCGCAAACGCGACAAAATTTACATTCGCCCCGTTCAACACCAGTTCGACACCCATCAGTACACCGATCCCGTTGCGCTTTGTCGCCATGCAGACGACTCCGCAGACGAACAGAACGGCACCAACGGCCAGATACAGTTGCAGTTCAGAACCCATCACTATTCCACTTTGCCGGCCGTAGACACATTTCGTCGTTTGGCTCGAGCCAGATACGCCGCACCAACCAGAACAACCAACAGGTGCACAGACACGATTTCGAACGGCAGCAGGTAACCCGTGCTGAGTTCCGACTGGCCGAGATCCTTATCGGGACGTAATCCAATCAGACTCAGGCCAAGAGGCCGCCCCGTATTGCCCTCACCTTCAGCATTGTAGCCGGCAGCCGAAGTGCCCTGGGCAATTCGGAGATTCGTGTTATTTGCCTCCCAGTCGACCTGCCAAACTGTCATCATGAAAATGAAGAGAAACAACACACCGACCCCGGCGGCAAGGAACCCTTCCGCCGGCGACGCCTTGATCTTCAAATAAGGCCCGCTTGCGGTGAGCATCACGCCGAACACAAGCAGCACAAGCGTGCCGCCAACATAAATCAACAACTGCGTCGCGGCAACGAAGTCCGCATCCAGCAGGAAGAACAATCCTGCCGTCGAGCCCAGCGACACAATGAGCCAGAACGCCATACGAACGACGCTTTGACTCACAACAACAGCAACGGCACCAAGACAGGCGGCCGCTGCGAACAGATAGAACAAAGCATTCATCGGCGAGCCTCCCGCTGCGCGGCTGAGGCAGCCTGTTCAACAGAAACGGGCAAGGTGAGCGACGTCGTCTCCTCGCCTGAACCTGAGTCACTTTTCGGCGTGGCCAGTTTTTGGGCACGTTCCACCGATTCACCGAGCGGCTCTCCCCACGTTGTCCGTCCGGTGAAATCCCTCATGGCCATCGGCCAGATCACCGTCCCCAGAAACAGCACGCAACTGATGGGGATCAAATACTTCAGACACGTCATCATGACTTGATCGATACGAAGCCGCGGGAGCGTCCACCGGAGCCAAATCTGGACAAAGACCAGGAAGGCGGCCTTCGACGCCATCACACCAGCACCAAACACATTCGCAGCATAACTACCCACACCGCCGCCGAGTCGCAACTGGATCAACTGCCCGTCCAGCCCGGGAATCCCGGTGTGCCAAGCACCGAGGAACAGGATCGCGGCGATGGCACTGACGGCGTACATGCTGGCATATTCTCCCATAAAGAAGAACGACCAACGCATGCCGCTGTACTCTGTATGAAAACCACCAACCAGTTCACTTTCGGCTTCCGCCAAG
>JAKVBW010000155.1 GCA_022446945.1 Phycisphaerales bacterium
GGATGATCGACGGGAGTAACGTGGCCGAGATCCCGGAATTCCATCCGTGAGTTGGAATCCCGGCTCCGCGAGCGGCCCGCCGCGTTGGTGAGCTGGGTCAAATTATTGGTTTTCGTGTGAGCGTTGCTCGACTCGCTGATCAATGATCCCTGCTTCCGTCCTCAGAAAGAAAAACATGGTGACAGTCGACCAAATTGCGACGAAGACCAGCAGCCCCATGAAGGTGTCCCAGCCGTAGGTTTCTGCGAGTTCACCCCCAAAGAACGAGAATACTGCAGAGCCTCCGAACGCGATTGCATCCAACAGCGAAATCAGAAACCCGGAGTGTGGGCCCCCGAAGTCCATCGAAAAAACGCTCATCGGAATGTAGTAACACGGGGACACGCATACGCCAAAGAAGAACAGCAATACTGCGGCCATCACCTTACTGAGAGCCGGTGTTAGGTGCAGGTTTGGCATCACAGTCAGCGTGCCGATACATGATGCCGCAAACAGCAGTAACAGCCCCATGATCCAACTCATCCGCCGACGGCTCATTTTGTCAAAAAGAAATCCTCCGGTCAGGACAGAAATCAGGCTTCCGGCGGGGAAAGCGGATGTGACCATGGCGGCTTTCGACGCATCGAGTTCCAGGGTGTCTTTGAGGAATGAAGGCAGGAAGAACAAGAAGTCCCAGAGAATTGTCAGGCCCATCAAACTGAAGGTGATGAGCCAGAAGCGAGAACTGCAGAAGAAGACCCGCAACGCCGCCGGGAGCGTAATTCCGGCGAGTGGATGATCATCGCTGACGCCGCTTGTTTCCCGACCATCGTCTTCCAGAGGCAGTGGTTCGACAGGATGATCTACAAGCGTTCGAAAAATGAATGTGGTCGCCAGGATGCCAATGCCACTCGCGACCAGAAGCATCCACCGCCATGACATCCACTGCAAAAGTGCTCCCAGCGCAAGCATGGCGAGGATCGTGCCGACTCGAGAGCTGGTTGCGATGATCCCCCAGACGCGTCCGTAACGAGCCGGCTGGTACCAGTTGACGATGAGTTTGGCCATTGCAGGCCAGCCTGCCGACTTCGCCAGCAGTGCGCCAAAGAACGTGAGGCCGAAGATCGCTTCGGTAACGCCACAGGAAAACGCAGCGACACAGCTTGAAGTCGCGAACAGTCCAAGAGCAAATGTCCGCTTGCCACCAAGATGATCGGCCGCGTAGCCGCAAATGAATTTTCCAATGATTCCGCCGGTTGTACCGAGGCTGGTAATCCGTCCCCATGCAGTGAGGTCGATCTCCATCGAGGGATCTTCCTGAATTGCAGCGCTCGCAACGCCGGGTGCGGTGCGCAAGATCATGAAGCACGTGTAGCCAGCATACATCGAGACCAGTGTCATCAATTGGTCTCGCCGCAGGCTGGTATTGCTCATCATGACCCTTCAGTGAAGAACACTCGCATCCTCAGTCAGATGAGTATTGCAGTGCGAGCCGGCGTGCTGCTGCAGTCTCTGTGAGCAGGAATTCGACGGCGTCCAAGATCTCTGGAATTCGCGATCGCGGACTCACAGCAGGATGCTCTTCAATGTGATTAACCTCAACACGCAAGCTTCGCACCTCCAACACTCATGTTGGAGGTGCGACAATCAAATTCACATTTCCCCTTCAGCCCGGTTGGACCACCACGGCAGGCTAACGCCGCCGTCAATTGTCAGAGTGCTGCCCGTCATATAGGCCGCGTCATCGCTGAGGGCATAGGCGACGGCCTTGCCGATTTCGTCGGGCTGACCAAGGCGTCCCATGGGCAGATTTCCCGCACCTTCTTCGATTTGTTCTTCGGTGAAGAATTTCCGTTCTCCCGGCGTGTCGATCCAACCCGGGTGAATCGTGTTCACCCGGATGTTGTGGCCCACGAGTTCGATGGCTGCAGTGCGTGCCATGTGATCGATCGCGGCTTTGGCCATGTTGTAGGCCATCGAAGTGGGGATCGCGAGAACGGCATGTGGTGAACTGACAACAGCGATCGAACCACCCGCCCCCTGTTTGATCATCTGCTGTGCCGCCGCGCGCACACCGTAGAAGGCGCCCCACATCGACACATCAATCGTGCGCTTGAAACCTTCCATATTGGCGTCAACCATCAGTTCTCGGTCGCTGTATGCCGCATTTGATACGTATCCATCGACACTGCCAAGCTCAGCAACTGTTCTGCCGATCATATCTTCCACGGCTGCCTGTTCGACGACATCAGCCTGCAGCAGCAATGCCTTGCCGCCCAGTTTGCGAACTTCAGCCGCCGTGGCTTCTGCGTCGTCAGGGTGGCTGCGGTAGTTGACACCGATGTTCGCGCCTTCTTTCGCCAGTTCGATCGCACAACCCTTTCCGATGCCACGGGAGGCGCCGGTTATAAGAATGTTCTTTCCTTCAAACCTCATTTGTCATTTTCCTTGTCGGTGCTGATCCGACGGTTGTTGCCTCTGCTCTGGCAGGATTGGGGGCATTGACCAGGTACATTCGACCCTGGCGATGGGAGAAAAACACGACTCTGCTCCCGCGAGGACGTTGGCAGACGTAAATCGACATCGCTTGCCGCACGCCAATTCATCGCGTCCGACAATGCGTGTGTCTCACACTATTCCAACTCCTCGATAACAATATCTTTGTACCGGACCTCAGCCGGTGAGCCTCCGTGGATTTGCAGGCCAATGAGACCGACCTGTTCGAGTGACTCGTCCTCTTCCGTGTAGTCGACAGTTTGGTAGTCGTTGATCCAGAGCTGTACGCGGCGACCTTCGCAACGAATGCGGTAGTTGTTCCAGTCTTCCGGGTCCTCAAGATTCGGCCCAGCCAAAACTTTTCTGCGGCGCGATTCGTCATACAGGGCTCCCCAATAGTTTTGACCGAGATCGGCCTGGTAGCCAATCATCTCGTGATGGTTGGGAATCCTACGACTGCGAACCTGAATTCCAGCGTTGCGCGAGTCATCGCCACTCAGCTTAAATTTGAGTCGCAGTTGAAAATTCATGAATGTGCGTTCGTGAGTCAGGAAAAAGTTGTGGGGGATCCGTTTCTTGAGCGA
>JAKVBW010000156.1 GCA_022446945.1 Phycisphaerales bacterium
CGGCTTCACAGACATGAGTGAAAAAATCGGCGCAAAGCAAGTTGTCGACATGTTGAATGAGGTCTTCGGACTTCTCGATGGGCTCGCGACGAAGTACAACATCGAGAAGATCAAGACCATTGGTGACTGTTATATGGTCGTAGCTGGTATTCCCGACCGCAGCCCAACGCATGCGCAGCAGATTGCCGACTTTGCCTTGGAGATGCAGGCCACTCTTGCAGACTACGCGGAAAGATCAGGGCGACCACTTGCCATGCGCACGGGCGTGCATACAGGAACGGTCGTTGCGGGAATTGTCGGCACGAGCAAATTTGCATACGACCTTTGGGGTGATGTCGTGAACATTGCCAGCCGGATGGAATCAAGTGGTGAACCGGGCCGTATACAGGTCTCTGACGCTGTGAGAATACGCCTCAGCGATGACTACACCTTCGAGGCACGTGGAGATGTCGACATCAAAGGCAAGGGCATGATGCACACCTGGTATTTGACCGGCCGTCAAAGCAACAGTTAATGAACATTCGAAGCGAGCGAGTTGAAGATATAGACGCGATCTTTGCGATCCACGCATCTTCCTTTGAGAGCGATGAAGAAGCGCTCATCGTTGATGATCTACGCGCCTCAGGTGAACTGATATGTTCACTCGTTGCGGAGCGTGGCGGCGTCCTCTTAGGCCATGTCGCAGTCTCGAAGGCCTCTTTGGTGGACACGGACCTAGCGGTCGCTGCCATTGGACCAATTGCCGTGGTCAAGCGTTGCCGACGACAGGGAGTCGGTTCGGCATTGATGGAGGCTGCCATTTCATGGCTCGATGCGCATCGGTTTGGATTGACCGTCCTCCTTGGTGACCCCACCTTCTACCAGCGATTCGGCTTCAACCCTGCAGCACCAGCAGGACTGAGGTGTCCTTGGACGACAACCGAAGCATTCCAGATGCGTTGCTTGACTGAAGCATGCCCAGACATGCCTTCAGGAGATGTCAGGTGGTCTACCGCTTTCAACCGCTGATGGCGGGGTAACAGGCAGAGGATGCCCTCCGGAATCGGCGTTCACGAGAGCATCAATCCTCTCCCTCAAATCCACCGTTGAAATGACATGCTCCACAAGGATCCCCCCCTGATCGCCTCAGGTGGGCTTGTATCGATTAGGACGGTTGTATCGAAGATCTGCGCAATACTTGCCCGATATGAGGATTGAACTCCTCCCAACCTCAGGAGGTGCTCGAAGTCAGTAGACACGCGAGTCTTAGATCGTGGGCGGGGCTGAAAAGGACATCGCCAAAGGATGACAGCGTTCCAACATGTCGTATGGGCCTTGGTGGCAACAACCCATGTTGCCGTCGGCGATGTGCTGTTCGACCAGATCGGCGCAGCCGATGGCAGCAGCATGGCCTATGACACTTGGGGCAGCATGCACTTTCTGCCGAGCCCTTCCTATGACTTGGATATCGCTGCTGTTGATGACTTCAGACTCGATGCAGCCAGCACCGTGACAAGCATCGAGTTTGTGCTGGATGGCTGGTACAACTTTGGTGGACCAGAAGGCGTGGCCGGATTTCACCTGAACATCTACTCGAATCTTGATCGTGCCATGCACGACTTGACTGGTGATCTCCTCTCCATGCGTCCGGAGCCCATCCTCGTAGAAGATTGGGACGGCCCTGGATGGCTGATCCGCCTTGAGGTCGATCTGAAACTCAACGCTGGCGACTATTTCATGAGCGTCATGATGGACAATCCATATCCTGACAACGGATGGGCGGGTGTGGCCACCTCAACTCTGGGAGACAATCGAGCGTGGCAGATCAGCCCTGGTGGTAACTACGTCTTCGACCCTGGGATTGAAGCGAACGGCAATCTCGCCTACCGCATTTCCGGGATTTCAGTGCCTGCACCTGCGACCCTCCTGACGCTGGCGATGTTCTTCAGGCTGCCCTCCCGCCGTCGCCGTCTTCGGTAGACCGACCTGTCTGATCGGTCCTGAGCGTGACCCGGCAGAGGTGATGCCAACCTGCCACAATAAGTAGATGGCCCGCAGTGATCGACAAGACATCGTTGCACAGGCAGACGCATCCTCACCGGATGTCGCGGAAAAGTTGTTGAAGAAACATCTGAAGAAACGGCCACGTGATGCAGAAGCACTCGAGGCCTTGGCGCGTCTCTTGTCCTCTCAACATCGACTCTCTGAAATCGCGTCCTCCTTGGTCTCGCTAGCCATGACGCCCAACGCCCCCGCCAGCATCATCGTTCATGCGTGCGAAGCTGCCACAGCGCGAAAAGAGTTTGAAGCAGCCCGACGCATTGCCATCCACGGCACCGCCATTCATTCGGATGAAGCAACGGTCTGGGCCCACCGCGGAAAGGCTGAACTGGCGACTTCCGATGCGCCAAGTGCTGTCACTTCACTCGAACGTGCCCATCAACTAGACCCGGACGCCATCTGGATACTGTCCCTCCTTGCGGATGCTGACATCTCTCGAGGCGCATTCCCCATTCCCGAGAAACATGCGCGGCATCTGCTCGAACTTGAGCCCGATGTTGCCACACACCATGTTCGTTTGGGAACTGCACTGCGATTCAACGATCACTTGGACGAAGCTGAAAATTGTTTCCGTCAGGCGATCGCACTCGATCCTTCGCTACAAGCAGCGCATGCGGGCCTCGCTGAGACGTTGGAATCCGCTGGAAAAAGTGAAGAGGCTATCGCCCAACTCGACTCTGTCATCAACAGCTCGAGTCCTTCCTTCGCTGTGGTTTCCGCATGGGCGAGAATCCAACTGCATCTGGGCAATCATGGGGATGCGATCCCCGCCATGGAGCGATATCTGGCTTCGCAGCGTGGTGGGGCGAGCCATCAGACCAGCATATTGATGCGACTCGGACGCGCTTACGAGTTGAGCGGGCGTTACGACGATGCATTCCGATGCTGGACCCAGGGAAACGCCGCACATCGAGGAAGATGGGATCCGGATGGAAGCCACCAATTCGTCGAT
>JAKVBW010000157.1 GCA_022446945.1 Phycisphaerales bacterium
TTGATCGGCACGCTCCAGTACATGAGCCCCGAGCAAGTCGAACTCGACCCGGGCGAACTCGATACCAGAAGCGACGTGTACGCATTGGGCGTGATGCTCTATGAACTGCTGGTCGATCGGATGCCCTACGACTTGACCGGTACGAGTCTGACCCAGGCGGCCAGCCGCATCCGCGAGATTCAACCCAAGCGACTCGGCGAGATCAACGCGAACCTCAAGGGCGACCTTGAGACCATCTGCCTCAAGGCGTTGGAGAAGGATCGCGAGCAGCGCTACCAGACGGTCAACGACCTGGCCGAGGACGTCCGGAGGTACCTGGCCGATGAGCCGATCATGGCTCGTCCGCCGACTCGGGCCGAACAGATCCGCCGCTTCGTTCGCAAGAACAAGGCGGCCTCGGTCGCGACCTGCGTCGTGGCCGCGGCACTGGTCGCCGCCACCGCGATCTCCATCGTGTTCGCGGTGGAATCAGGCAGGCAGCGCGATGCGGCAGAGCACGCCCGACAGGATGCCGATACGCAGCGGACGCTGGCTGAAGCAAAAACGACTGAAGTGCAGAAGCAAGCCGAAGAGATGCAGACGATGGTCGACTTCCAGGCCCAGCAGCTTTCAGAAATCGATGTGCCAGCGATGGGCACATCACTCAAGAACAGGATGCTCGAACAGTTCGAAGAAAATGCCGAAGACCCGGCCGCCATCGACTTCACAGGTTCGTCACTGCAACTGCTCAATGAGCATATATTCAGTCCAACCCTTGCATCCATCGAGGCGCAGTTCGCCGATCAGCCGCTGGTGCAAGGTCGTCTACTTCAGACAATTGCGGAAACGCTCACGAAACTTGGGTTGCACTTTGAGGCTGAGGCGCCACAACAAAGTGCAGTGGCACTGCATACTGCGTTACTGGGCAGTGAGCACCCCGTCACTCTCGAGTCCGAATATCACATGAGTGTGATGCTGTCCGCACAAGGCAACTACGCCGAGGCGCTGGCCAAACAGAAGAAGATCCTCGAAATTCAGCGGCGGGTGTTGGGCGTCGAAAATGACGCCACCATCGATACGATCAATGCAATTGGCTCCAACCTCATCACACTCGTTCGGCTAGATGAGGCGAGTGCATACTGCGAGGAAGAGTTCACACTCTGCCAGGCCATCTACGACCCTGAACACCCCAGCTATCTGCGAGCAGCACGAAGTCAGATAGCGTTGCGGGTGGCCTCGATGGATCATGATGAGTCCACAGTATTGCTTGCCCAACAGACATTGGATGCAACACGCCGATCCATGGACAGCGGCAGCCGTGACGTCTACATCGCCATGTCCTATGTCGGACAGTTGAAGCTCCTCGAAAACGACGTCGACGCTGAAGCGGTTCTCATTGAATCCCTGTCAGGTCTTCGCAGGACGCTTGGCAACAAACATCCGATGACCGTACGAGCAATGATCTGGTTGATCTTCATGCAAATGCAACTAGACGGAACTGATGTCACACGAACAAAGCCACTCATCCTTGAAGCTACTGAAGCCAGTCAAGGTGTATTCGGCGAGCTGGATGTGCACCGTTTGTTGCTGGACTTTGCTACAGGTCTCATGTATTTCGTCCAGTTCAGCGCAGCGGGTGATCCAGACGGACTCACGGAACATGCCATTCCGATTCTGCAAAGCACACTGAACCGAGCGAAACAGATGGAGAGCGAGAGTGGTTCAACGATGCTGTCGTCCGCTCTTGAACCACTTCTGCTCCAGGGATATTGGCTCGACAAAATACTGAGGGGGGATTTTGAAGGAGCAATCCAGCCTGCAATCGAACTCGAAGTCGCCGGGCGATCGTTCAGCCAGAACACTCAACTTTCGGGCTACGCGAAGGAACGTGCCGAGGAGGCGTATATTCAAGGAGGCGTTTCAGCCGTTGCCTTCACATATATGGGGCTTGAGCAATACGACCAAGCAATCCCATACCTGCACAAACTACTTGGTTTCAATGCCGAAAAGGGTGACGGGAGAATGGTTCAAGCAGTTGCACAACGGCTTGCCACTGCAAGCAAAGCGCAATTTGAACTCCATGTCGGATCTGGAAACCATGAAGAAGCGTTGGACATCCTGATCACGGCCCATAGCCACATCTGCGAAGCAATGGGAGTCGATGACAACAAATGGGCAGTGGACTTCCGGTCCGCTGTGTTTCTTCATTGCAATGAACTCACTCGTCTAGGGAAAGCTGGTGAACGAATTGATTTCATCACCCTGGCATGTGAAATTCAAGACCGAATTCTGGGAGAGGAGCATCCGCAGCCAATGCTCGACCGGGAAAATTACTGCGGAGTGTTCAGCAGATCGTCCAGCTCAGTACCAGTTGATCCGATGCAGAGGCTGGAGGATTCACTGCAGAAACTTTCGACTACACGTACTGATCTCGGCGAGTCACACCCCAGGACCACTGATTTGCTTGTGGTGATACTCACGCTGTACAAGGACCTGCATCAGGCGGACCCGGATGCGGGGCATGATGTGACCATTTCTGATTTCGAATCGCAGTTGGACGAGACCATCGTATTCGATCCAATCACGTTGAGTCCGGACACCATCCAATATGCGAAGACGTCTCTTGATGCACGACGACGAGTCCTTGGCAACGACCATCTGCACACACTGACATGCATGCGAAGCATGGCTCGATGGTTCCATGACCGAGATCGATATGTAGATGCGAGTCCGTATTATCTTGAGATGATCGACGGATACCAGCGCACCATGGGTGAACGCCACCCCAATACGATCAATACGCTGGGGGCGATCATTGACCTTCATCGTGACTGGCATGAAGCCGAACCCGATGCGGGTCACGATGGCACCGCCGCCAAGTACCAGACGCAACTCGATGCCATCATGTCCGGGATGGAAGAACCCGCAACTCCCTGATCGCACCTGCTACCCTAGGACCCATGGGTGAGGGCACCGGACAACCAGACAAGCAGCCACGACCCGACG
>JAKVBW010000158.1 GCA_022446945.1 Phycisphaerales bacterium
CGGCTGTACTTTCAGAGATGTGGATGCCGCCTCCGTTGAATGTCGTCGTGCACTCATCGAACTTCGAGTCAAGCACAGTCAATACCGATCCGGTCGCGATGGCAATGCCACCCCCCGCAAAATTGGCAGTGTTGGCATTGAAATCACAATCGAGAAAGGTCGATTCTGAATTGCGGGTGTACACACCACCACCTCTCTCTGCTCTATTCGCTGTAAATCGGCATCGCAGAAATCGGGGTGCAGCAGACTCGCCCACCCATACGGCGCCACCCTGACCTGACACGACATTGCCCATGAACCTGCAGTTTTCAACAAGAGGCGACGCACCACGCACAAGCATCCCCCCTCCAATCGTCAGTTCTTTCCCATATGTCTCTTCATCGCCGGTACCGCCTGTGAATGCCATGCCACGGATCGTGATGCGATCATCCTTCCCCCCGCGAATCGTGATCACTGGTTGCTTGAAACTGGTCGCGTCCACGACAGTACGGCCAGGCCCTTCCACCCCTTCGATGGTGAGTTCCCGGTCATTCAGCACAATGGACTCGTAGTAAGTCCCAGGACCCAACTCGATGCGATCCCCATCTGCTGCCATGGCGATGGCTTCTGTGATCGAAGCCGCATCACCCGGGACTGAAATGGACTTTCCCTGCGCAAACGCCGGGTGTACGAGCAGGAGACAGGTCAGAGAAATGAGGTTGAAGAGTTGCATCTCCTCACATTCAAGCAGGCAAACGAGGCTCTGTCCACTCGGTCGCTTTGCGAGCGTTACTATGGCCATTCTGACGACCATCAAGCCCGGTCTCGGATGAATTGCGGACCTTGAGGACGAATCCCAAGCGAGCAGCACAAGAACACCATGCCTCAGATCGAAATCAAAACCAAACAAGGCAAGCGACGATTCGAACTGGGGGAAGATTCCATCACAATCGGGCGTGCGGATGACAACACCCTCGTCCTGAAGGACACTCGAGCGAGTCGCTATCACTGCGTGATCGAACCGGCAGAAGACGGCTTCGTGCTTCGAGATTTGAAAAGTCGAAATGGCACGACGCTCAACAATGACTCGGTCATGGAGCAGCGGCTCGGCAATGGTGACATCGTGCGAGTTGGGCGAACGAAGATCACATTCATTGATCCCGAGGAAGGCATTGGGCTCGCTGAGTTGGAACCGGGCGCACCTGCTGAAGACGATCTATTCCCGCCAGATCTCGACACACTCGATGTGGACCTGCAGGCAGAAGTACAGCAGGCCGGACAGACCAATTGGGAAAAGCGACTTGAAGACATCATCATGTCCGGTGAAGACCGCGGATTCGTGGAAGAAGACATCAGCCTTGTAGACAATCGAGGGGTTACTGTTCATCAAGCACAAGCTGGTGGCTTGGAGACCGGTCGGGATGCAGAAGGCGCTGAAGGAACCAGGGCATTCCGCAAACTGCTCTACGCCGGATTCCGAACGCGTGCAACAGATCTGCACATCGAACCTCGTATTGACGGATGCGCTGTGCGACTGAGAGTCGACGGCACAATGATCTCTGCTGTCCAGTTCTCCACCCAGATCTTCAAACGCATTCTGGGCATCGTCAAGATCCTTTGTCAGATCGAAACGAGCCAGAAAAACCAGGTACAAGACGGCCATTTCTCAGTTTCGATCACCGGACGACGCGTGGACTATCGCGTCAGCCTGACACCCTCTGTACATGGCCAGAAGCTCGTGATCCGGGTTCTGGATGCGGCAAACAGCCCAAGCCGTTTGCATGAACTTGGTCTCGTCCCATGGATGTATGACAAGTTGCGCACGATCGCCACACGTGACGCTGGACTTCTGCTGGCTTGTGGACCTACTGGATCCGGCAAAACGACATCTCTGTATTCATGCTTGCGTGAAATCGATGTTGAACAACGCAATGCGATCACCATTGAGGATCCCGTCGAGTACTACCTTGAGGGATGCACGCAGATCCCGGTCGATCATGGCCAAGGGACGACGTTTCACAGTGTTCTGCGTTCCGTGCTCAGGCAGGATCCGGACGTCATCTTTGTCGGCGAGATCCGCGATATTGAAACCGCAACTGTTGCGATGCAGGCATCCATGACCGGCCATCTGGTGTACACCACCGTTCATGCGAAGGACACTATCGGCGCGATCTTCCGGCTCCTAGATCTGGGGATCGATGCCCCCTTGGTAGCGAATGCGCTCAATCTGATTGTGGCACAAAGATTGATCAGACTACTCTGCCCCAACTGCCGAAAAGCGGTAGCGCCGACACCGACGCAAACCCTCCGCATGGGACAGAGTGTCGGCGGACTGTCCAAGATCTATGCACCTCAGGGCTGTCGAAGATGCCTGAAGACGGGCTTCCACGGCCGAAGAGCACTCTTCGAACTGCTTGAGATCACCGATGGCATTCGTGACTTGATCATGAAAGGTCCCTCGATCAAAGGGATCCGTGAAATGGCTAAACAGGGCCTGTTCACCACACTCGAGGAATTCGGTTTCGGTCTCGTTGCTGAGGGCCAGACCACATTTGAAGAAATCGAACGTGTGGCGGGCTCGGAGTAGCCTTCCAACCCGATTGAGAGTGTCCTGGCCTACATTGAGGAGGCCTGAACGGGCATTGCTGCCTTGGCCTCAGCACCCCTGTCTGCTAGCATGC
Organism: Phycisphaerales bacterium; assembly: GCA_022446945.1. GTDB lineage: Bacteria > Planctomycetota > Phycisphaerae > Phycisphaerales > SM1A02 > UBA12567. Next base: position 2,661 of record JAKVBW010000158.1, read on the forward strand.
GGGGCTCCCACCTGAGGAACTCACCATGAGCACCGAGATCACACCCAACCAAACGTTCACTTTCACGGTCACCTCCATGCCGAAAACCGCATCAAAGGTCAAGACCATTGAACGGCTCATGTGGATGCAACCTGAAGTCCAGAAGGGCATGCGTGGTCTACAGCGACGTCGGAAGCAGCGAGACAACGTGACCTATGTCCGTGCCGGTCGACCTTGGACCAATCGTAAGCGTGCCACGCGACTCCA
>JAKVBW010000159.1 GCA_022446945.1 Phycisphaerales bacterium
CGCCACGATCGTCATCAAAGATCACCAGATCGGACATGGATATTCCCTGCGAACTGCCTCAGCGTCGATTGGAAGCATAGTCCAGCCTCCCCGAAGGTGCTTCAAATCGCCACCAGATTGTCGTCATCCGCAGGATCGCACCGACTGGCAGCGCGAGGAGGAGCGTGTAGATCGCACTGCCTGCAATGGTGCCAATGCGCGTACCGGGCGGAGGAGGCGCCAATGCATGTGTCCAAGGCATCCACCACCGCAATGTTTCGACGGCTGCGCTTCCAAGCCCAATGCATGCGGAAACGAGCCCTGCCATGACTGCGATGGTGATCACCCGTCGGCGGAAGACCACTGGACGCAGCAGGATGACCACCTGGGTAGCAGCAATGGCGCCAAGCGTGCGTGGGCCGATGACGGGAATACCCCCCGCCGCCCCTGTCGATCCGGGGGAGAGATCAAGCATCATGCCGATGAGCCACGCAGCCCAAAGCGCCGTTCGAGGTCTGGCCTGCAAGGACACGAAAGCCAACAAGCAAGCAGCGATACTCGGCGTGGCATGCCCGAGACCTCGAATGGTGAACACTCCCCCGAGGCCTGAATCCAGTCCCACGACAATGATCGAAGCAAGAATGAAGATCCACCATCTCATTGTGGATCACTCTCTGCTGCAGACAAGATCGCAACACGTGCAACGCTAGGTGCGTCGACTGCTGGACGCGCAATCAATCGATGACGAAGTGGCGCTTCGTCAATTGTCGTGACATCCTGTATGACAGCGACATCGAGCCCCTGAGACCACGCTGGCCATCGACTGTCGGCCAACACAAGACGATCGCCGGCCTCCACAGGGACACGACGATCGATGTCCGCACTCAATGATCCGTCATCCTGTTGGCGGAGCAGCATTCTGTAGATCAGTCGATCACCATCAGCGTTGTCAGCCAAGGCCACTTCGAGCGGTCCGGCTTCTGGATTCGACAACGGCAGAACCACCAGCCTGACACTTGAGACATGACTCAAACGACCAATCAAACCGCTCCCGTTCCAGACGACAATGTCACCGATCTGAATCCGATCAGCACCCTCCTCAGGAACACGCAATTCAATCGGCGAACGTGGATCGGAGGGATCTCTTCCTGTGATCAAGGCATCTGCAACCAGTGGCGGATGCGCACCCCTGTAGACGGAATCGGGAAGACCCTGCAGTTGACGAAGTCTCCTCGCCAAATCATCCGCACGTAATCGTTGGGACTGCCATAGATATTCAAATCGGTCTCGATCCTCTCGAAGTTGCCCAATCTCCTGTTCACTCACAGGGCGACCTTCAAGATCAAGGGGTGGACGCAACCAAGATGCGATCGAAGTGCCGAGCCGCGACACAGGCATGACAGGCGCACGGACAACATCCGCAAGATCCTTTGTCCACAACAACCAGTCTGCTGGCGCTACTGATGAGGCAATCGTTGCCAGCACCACAAGGATCCAACTCCCGCCGACACGCCTGCTCATGTTAGACCCTCACCCGGCTGCCAACGGTTCACAGATCGTCGACGTCCGACTCCATGGTGGCCTTCCAGTCCTCAAGGTTCTCGAGATAGATACTGGTGCCCCGTGCCACAGAAGTCAGTGGATCATCCGCAACGCGAACATCAAGACCCGTTTCACTATTGATTACGACATCCAGCCCACGGAGCAACGCACCTCCACCCACCAGACAGATGCCGTTATCGACAAGATCTGCAGCCAGTTCGGGTTCGGCTTTCTCAAGAGTACGTTTGACTGCATCAATGATCGATCGAATCGGTTCCTGCAGTGCCTCACGAATCTCCTTGCTTGATACATCCGTCTTTCTGGGCAATCCGGTGAGATTGTCACGGCCACGAACCTCAAGCGTGGTGTCCTTCTCCACCTTTGCCGCTGAGCCGATCTCCATCTTGATCCGCTCTGCAGTCTGCTCGCCGATGGTCATGTTGTAGGTCTTCTTCATGTGATGAATGATTGCTTCATCAAAATCATCACCTGCAACGCGCACGGATTCACAACTCGCGATATCCGCGAGTGACATGATGGCAACTTCAGTCGTTCCCCCCCCGATATCGACAACCATCGAGGCCGTCGGCTCGGCAATCGGAAGCCCTGCACCAATCCCCGCCGCCATAGGTTCTTCGACGAGATAGACGCGTCGCGCACCTGCACGTTCCGCGGAATCGAGAACTGCGCGTTTTTCAACTGCTGTAATTCCACTGGGAACTGCAATCACGACTCGTGGGCTGATCACCCTCGCCCGTCCAGTCGCCTTGCGAATGAAGTAAGAAAGCATTGCCTCCGTCACTTCGAAATCGCTGATGACACCATCCTTCAGAGGCCGGATCGCGCTAATCGATCCAGGGGTCTTGCCCAACATCTCCTTGGCTTGCCAACCCACAGCATTGCCGTTGTTGAGCACGCGATTGGTGCCCTTGCGAACTGCAACTACTGAGGGTTCATTAAGCAAGATGCCTTCGCCGCGAACAGCGACCAAGGTGTTGCAGGTTCCAAGATCGATACCCATATCGACGCTGAACCAACCAAGAAGTCGATCTAACACGTGAGTAGTGCCCTCCGCACAGGTTGATCCGCATCATAGTGTCAGTCGGGTCTGGGGATGCATGAGGCGGTTCTGATCCAGCCAGAGGGTGCTGATCACGCGCCACGCCCTCATCGGGCATTGGACCCCCACTCTCGGAAGAATGCGTGCCAGACGGCCCTAATCCAGAATCTTGAACATGCCACCGTTCTGGCGGCTGTCACTGGTGCTGGAGTATTCCATG
>JAKVBW010000016.1 GCA_022446945.1 Phycisphaerales bacterium
GATCTGGCGCCGTCGCCGACACAACCTGACAAAGACGGTGCTGATTGAGGCGAAGTTGACGATCGAAGATTCTTCCGGCACGCATCATCACATCAAGACGATCATTCCGCCCCATCCAGACCGCAAACACAAATGGCAGTCCAGTCATACTTTCCCATGCCTCGCCCAGATCGATCTGTACAGGCCAGGTGCCATCGGTCAATTCTGGAGCGATGACCTTGTCGCCGATCAACAACATGCACTCGACATCCGCTTCGATGGACTTGAGTGGTTGGATCGTCGGGTTCACGCCCCACAAGTCCCGCAGCAGTACCTGTAGAAGGGCAATGGACGTATGACTGTCCGGATCGCAGTGAATCACATCCACTGCTTCGACAGGTCGACGTGCGAACAACCGAACGGTTCGTGTCGCCCCACGACAAGCCAAAGGAACGCCTGCGAGCCACGCTGGCTCGAAGGGTGCGCGGAGGAGATCAACGGAAGAACACAGTGCGACATCAACTTCGTCACGCGCGAGCAGATCGATCAGAGTGCTGGGAGGTGCAGGATGCAAGGACCAATGACGCAATCCGTTGAGGCCGAAGATCAACGGTTGGGTATTGAGAAAACTAACGACCCCGACGCGTGCTTCTGGAACAGCGCATGGCACATCCGATCTTGTTTCCTTCTCCACTTGAAGCACAGTCATCCCAACAGCCTAACGGGCATCCCCCTCGATCGAAAAGTGTCCAATCCCCCGACGCCGTTGAGGCGTTGACCCATGTGATCGATGCCCTTTAGAGACGAAGGCTCTTTCCCGCCTCAGACCGCCTCGGCGAATGCGGATATGGGTTGGTCGACTGGCTGATCCCGATAGGCCCGTCTGACCCGGTGACCAATGCCCACAAGCAACTGATGGGGGGAAACGCCGCTTGCACTGGCAAACTCCGGCAGGCTCGCTCCGGCATCGTCTGATGCCCCGATCAAGGTGACCGTCAGGTCCTCGCCTTGAGATCGCCCTGCCGGACCGAGGTCAATCGCAATCTGATCCATGCTGACTGTCCCAACAATCGGAGCCTCCGCTTGCCAACCATTCGGAGCGACAACATGAACCCGTGCCCCCGGACGCCCTGCAGTGGCACCTGCAGTGGGCGGTAAACCATCCGCGTACCCGACCGGTACAAGCCCTATACAGGTATCGCGCGGAGCGGTCCACAACCCCCCATAGCCCACGCGGTCCCCAGCGCTGAGTTGATGGATGTGAATCACCCGGCTTGTCCAACTCACGGCTGGTTTCAGCCCCAGACGGCGTGACGCAGCTGGATCGCCTGGCACCCATCCCGCCCAACCCAAACCGATACGGACGAGGTCATGGTGATAATCAGTCGAGCGGACCGTGGCCGCGGTTGCCGCAACGTGAAGTTTGCAATCTCTGGGCAGTCGGCCCACACGGTCCATGAGTGACAAGAACGCGTCATGTTCATGCGTGGTCGAGGCTGTATCCCTGCCCGCATCTGTGAAGTGTGTCATCACACCTGCCAAACGGATGGCTTTGCTCTTCATCACGCCATGAATCAGAGTCAATGCGTCGGAATCACGACTCCCGCCTCGTCTCATGCCGCTATCAATTTCGACATGAACACCCACTGTGACCCCACTTGCCGCAGCGATGCGCTCAACATCCCTCAACTGATTGTCATCATGCAACACAAGTTCGACCTGCCCACTGGCCAAACCTGGCATCAAAGGATGCATGGTGGAGAGCCCACGAACAGGGCCGAGTACGAGTATCGGACATCCAATCTCGACTGAAAGCAGATCAAGTGCTTCCTCGACACGGAAGACCGCCAACATGCCCATGCCGCCCAGTTGCAATGCCTCTGCCACACGGCATGCGCCCAAGCCATAGGCATCCGCCTTGACGACCCCGCAACACGCCGTTTCCGGAGACAACATGCGCATCAAGACCGCTGTGTTGTGGCTGATCGCCGCGAGATCGACCTGTAAAAGGCTGTCCAAGTGCATCCGTGCAAGGCCCGTCCGAGGTTGTATCGTCCGCTGACCCATCCTACCATGAGCAGCAACGACCGATCGCGGCCGACGTCTGGACGTCGAATCGTGGACGACAGCCGCGGACACCACACCTAATGAGCGACATCTTCGATACCAGCCAGTCCTTCAGTGAGTTGGGCCTTCGTCAAGAAGTTCTCCAAGGTATTGATGAGGTTGGCTTTGAGCGGCCCACCCACGTACAAGCATCCCTGATCCCTCTTGCCATTTCCGGCAAGGACGTCTTGGGACAATCTCGAACCGGGACAGGCAAGACTGCTGCCTTTGGGCTGCCGATTCTCCATCTTCTTGAACAAGGAGATGCTTTCGGCGCCTTGTGCCTGGTCCCGACTCGCGAACTCGCGATTCAGGTTGCACGCGAAATGGACGTCCTCGGCCAAAAGACGGGTCTTCACAAACTCGCTGTCTACGGTGGACAGAAAATCGACATCCAAGCGAAACGCCTTGAACGTCGACCAGAAATCATCGTGGGCACGCCCGGTCGAGTCATGGACATGCACCGCAGAGGCATGCTGCCGTACGACCGAATCCGGATTGCCGTCCTTGACGAAGTCGATCGCATGCTCGATATCGGGTTTAGAGACGACATCAGGAAGATCCTCGGCGCCATCAAGCATCGTCATCAGACCATTTTTGTGTCAGCAACGATTTCCGAGGAAATCGAAAGACTTGCCCGCAAGTACATGCACAAGCCGGTGAACCTTTCCACCGTAGATGCCAAAAGCCTGACGGTCTCACAAGTCAGACAGTCCTATGTCACAACAACTGCGTGGGACAAACGACGCATGCTGCGACACATATTGGCTTCTGAAAAGCCTGAACTCGCCATCGTCTTCTGCCGAACCAAAGCGACTGTCGACAAAGTTGCAAAAGATCTTCAATCGCACAAGATCGATGCTCAGGCACTGCATGCTGACATGCATCAAAGCAAAAGAAATCGGGTCATGGACCGATTGCGCGCTGGAGAACTCCATGTCGTTGTCGCCTCGGATGTCGCTGCCAGAGGCATCGATGTGGATGGAATCACGCATGTCTTCAATTTCGACATTCCTGAAGATCCCGAGGTCTACGTTCATCGGATCGGCAGAACCGCCCGAACCGGACGAAGTGGCCGGGCAATCATGTTCGTTGAGCCAGAACAGGGCGCGCTGCTCATGGGAGTTGAGCGATTGACGAACGTCGAAATCGACGAACTGATCTTTGACGACTTCGAACCAGGACCAGAACCCAAGGCAGTTCGTCAACGGCGTGCAGAACTGGATCTTGAACGCGAGACGAATCGCAAAAATCTTGGGCGAACCGTCAAGGAAGCTCCGGACGAAACATCTGCCTCGGACGAAGCGAGATTCCCGGGCGGTGTTGTGCCGAAGGGACTCCCATCCAAGAGAATGGGCGGTCGTGTGCGTGGCCGAAGACGATGAGCCTGGAACTCAAGGTTCACCCTGAAGTCGATGAAGCCTTGCGATCCCACAAGCCCGTCGTTCTCCTAGAAACCGCAGTACTGACCTGCGGTCTCCCCCGATCCACTTGGCCCCAATCTTTTGGCACAGCCCCTTCTGGTCTTTCTGCCGACGAACCGATGCATCTGGGAACACTCCACGCAATGGCCGCTGCCGTGCGCGAGACAGGAAGTGTGCCTGCGATCACGGCAATTCTCGATGGTCAGCCCTGCGTGGGTCTGGATGACGCCATGTTGACACGGCTGGCCATGGATGATGCTGGAGAGAAAGCGTCCGCCGCGTCCATCGCCACCTGCATGGCAGATCAATTGTCAGCAGGAACAACTGTGTCAGCAACGCTGCATCTGGGAGCGGCCTTGGCAGAGAACGGGCGCGACATCCCGAGGGTCTTTGCAACGGGTGGGATTGGCGGTGTCCATTTGGGATGGCCTGACAAACTCGACATGTCTGCCGATCTCATGGCCATTGCACGCACGCAGATCTGTGTCCTCTGCAGTGGTCCCAAATCGATCATTGACGATGTGACCACTGCTGAAGCCATGGAAGCACTCGGTATTCCGGTTTTGGGATACCAAACGGACTATTTGCCAGGATTTCAAGCAACGACGTCCTCAGGTCATCACCCGATTCACCGTGTGGATGACCTGTCAGCCATTGATCGCATCGCGAAGGCCCACTGGTCACTCCCGCAATCCGGTGGGATTCTTCTCTGCCAACCGGCGCCATGTCAATCCGCCATGCCGATTGAAACTGTGCGCTCTCTGGCAGAAGTGGCTGAACTCCAGATCAAGGCAACAGGACCCGCTCGAACACCGGCGCTCCTCACTCACATGGCCGAAAACAGTGGTGGACGCACCCTCAGGGCGAATATTGAATTGCTCATCTCCAACGCCTCAACAGCGGGTTCACTGGCCAGTTCCATGACCTGAAACCCCCGCCTGCTATACTCCGACCGCGGTGGTCCCGGACCCCGCACTGTTACCAGACGAAAGAATAATGAGAGGCGGCAGCGGCTTTGCTGTCGGCAATCGCATGTCAGAAACCTGCACAGGGATTCTCGACTGGCACACTCCCAACGAGTGCAAGTTGAGACAATTCGACAACGGTGTTGTCACCAACCCCAATGATCCATTGGTGCCCCCTGCAGTCGCTGAGGAATTTGACCTGCGACCTGGACAACAGATCACCGCAAATATCGTCTCGAAACGGCCACGTCGACGATCCGGCAAACGCCGTGGTCCCCCACGACCCGTCGTCGAATCCGTGGTGGAAATTGAAGGATTGGCCCCTGAAGCGTGGGCTTCGAGAAAACCGTTCGAAGAATTGACCCCGATTGACCCCCAACCACGCATGAGCCTTGAGTACCCGGGGTGCCCTGCTGCCTGCAGACTGATCGATCTCTTCTGCCCTCTGGGCTATGGCACACGTGGCTTGATCGTCGCGCCTCCAAAGGCCGGAAAAACGATACTCCTGCAGAACATCGCCACCGGGATCAAACACAACCACCCGGATGTCGAAGTCGTCGCGCTGCTCATCGACGAACGCCCTGAAGAAGTGACCGATTTTCGACGCAATGTCCCTGCTCAGGTACTTGCATCCTCGAACGACGAAGACATTGAACGTCACATCACCTTGGGGAGAACTGCCATCGACCGTGCGCGCAGAATGCTTGAGGCAGGACGCGACGTCGTGGTCTTGCTTGACTCGTTGACCCGACTCGGACGTGCATTCAATAACAGCAGAGCTCATGGAAGCAGTGGTCGCACCATGTCGGGAGGGCTCGACTCCCGGGCGCTGGAGATTCCCAAACAGATGTTCGGCTCGGCGCGAAACGTCGAAGACGGAGGATCACTCACGATCATTGCGACATGTCTCGTCGACACTGGGTCGAAGGCGGACCAGGTGATCTTCGAGGAGTTCAAGGGAACCGGGAACATGGAATTGATCCTTGACCGATCCATTTCGGATCTTCGACTCTTCCCGGCAATTGATCTGGCCAGTTCAGGAACTCGAAAAGAAGATCTGCTTCTGGATCCAGTGGAATTCAAGACGATCACTGCTTTGAGACGCCGGCTGATGAACATGAAACCAGCGATGCAGATTGAACAGCTCCTGAAGGCGCTCGATCGGTTCCCCGAAAACGCTGATCTGGTTCAGGGCTGAATCGATGAGTGCGCAGGCAGATCGTGCCATCAGGCAGCAAGCCCAGGCCATGATCCAGGGTGGACATCTGAACAGCGCGAACGAATTGCTCCGAGAGCATGTTCAAAAAAGAGCAAGGGACCATGAAGCCTTTGCCATCATGGGTCAGATTGCCTCCATGGAGCGCCGACTGGATGACGCGGAATCGATGTTGATGCGTGCACTACGCGGTGATCGCAAACGAGCGGACTACCACGCACTCCTCGGCGAAATCCTCATGACTTCAGGGAGACACAAGGAGGCAATCGCACGCTTCGAACAAGCTGCAAAATTGCACACGGGGTATGACGCTGCGTATGCAGGCATGGCTGAGGCTTGCCTCAGAATGGGTGATGTCGATCGTGCCATGACCGTGCTGACGAAAGGGCCTGATACGCCGATCACCGCTGTCCCGCATGTTCGTGCCCTGATTCGACATCAGGATTTCGAAGCGGCGATCGCGTTGGTCCACAAACATCTACCTGCGACTAATTCCCCTCAGGATGTCCAACGTGGACTCTGGTTCGCCAAAGCAAGCGCGTGTGAACGTGCTGGGAGGTTCGCAGAAGCCTTCGAAGCTGCATCGCAGGGAAATGCACTGTCTGCGGGCTCCTGGTCCTCAGAGCAGGCATTGGCCATGCAACGAGATATGCGCGAGATCTTCAGTGCCGATTCCATCAAATCATTGCCGATCGCATCCAATCAGGATGATTCGCCAGTATTCATTGTGGGCCTTCTCAGGAGTGGCTCGACATTGACCGAGCAGATCATCGACGCGCATTCAACGGCATTCGGCGCAGGTGAGTCAGAGTTGCTGCCAGGACTACTGACATCCGTTCAGGAGAAGTACCAGACAATGGTGCCGTGGCCAGCGGCGTTGCGTGAAATCAATGAAGTGGTATTGGATGAGATCGCCAAGGAGTACCTCTCGGAGATCCGTCGAATGGCACCGGGGGCTGTGAGAATCGCCGACAAACAACTGGGCAATCTCCTCAATCTCGGAGCCATTCAATTGCTCTTCCCCCGAGCCAGAGTCGTCCATTGTGTCCGACATCCGATGGATCTCGGACTCTCCTGCTGGATGCAGAAATTGCCGCCTGGCACCAACCACTGGGCCTCCGATCTGAACACCATCGGTGAAATGATCAGACTCGCTGACGAATTGATGACGCATTGGAAATCGGTCCTTGATCTACCGATACTCGAAGTGCGTTACGAGAACATGGTCGCGAATCTCGATGCGGAGGTGGAGCGTCTCCTCCATTTTTGTGATCTGACATCAGAACCGGCATGTCTACGGTTCTGGGAGTCAGGTCGTACCGTGTTAACTCTCAGCAGTGATCAGGTCCGGCGCCCCATCTATGCATCCTCTGTGGATCGCCATCGAGCCTGGGGCGAACATCTTGACCCGCTACGCGATGCACTAGGCAATGCTGTCGAACAGTATGAATCCGAATCCCCAAACTGATTGGAAGCTGCGGAATCACATCTCTGAGATTCCATGAGCCTACAGGCATATAAAGACACCCCCCCGCGGCAAGCCACGGGGGGGTGCAGAGTTTGCGTGAGCGTCAACCAATCAGCAGAGTCGAAACTCTGCATTCAATTGATCAACGACGGCGACGACGTCCGGCAAGACCGGCAACGCCGAGCAATGCCAAAGCACCAGGTGCCGGTATCCAGTTGACACCGATGTTCTGGAAAGTTTCGCCATTGGCATCCTTACCCTGAATACTTACCTGACCGACGAGATCAGCGTAGCCATCACCGGAACCGCCAACGACGGTGAATTGACCGATGAGGACGCGGCCACCAATTTCGCCGCCCTGCGGATCCGCGGGAGTGACGAACCATGACCCGTTGTCGGTATCAATCGCACCACCACCTTCAAAGCTGCTCCAGTCAATGCCGATATCCAGCAGTTTGTTCTCAGCGAACGGCGAACCGTCGCTGTAGAGCGCACCGATGGTGACATAAGTGTCCCACTCAAGCGATGGCGCAAGTGGGAAGAACGCGCTGTTGATTGAAGTGGAGGTGGGTCCACCCAACGCGTTCTGGTAGAAAGACATGCCGTCAGCTGCACCGATCGTCAAATTTCCTGACGAGTTGCCAAAGACGGCATCGACTCGCTCACCGGCACCGACGACGGCGTACATACGGTACGTCTCGCCATAGCCCATGTCGCCAAGCGAATCTATTTCAATGGCGCTCACATCTGCGGATGCGGCCCCTGCTGCGATGAGGGCGCCCGCGGCGCCCATAAATGCAATGGTCTTCATATCTGACCTTCTCCTCGTTGAGCCGTCACTGGCTCAATTCTGGTTGCTGTATCCACGACGTGGTGGCCGTGGCGTTCGGTTCTCCCATAGTGCCCAATCCTTCGAGGCTCAGAGTCGCACCACCGACCCGTTGCCAGACTGGACACCCACTTACTCCGCTTCCGAAGGGACTGTACCCCATCTTGATGAGGCGTCAAGGCGATTGGGATAACAGAACTGCCCGGTTTTTCTAGAGATACCGTTTAGGAGGGCAAGTCTTGCGCGATGTCCCCACTGATGCAGGACTTCAAGCAGAATCGATACCCAACTGATGCGTATATCACTTCTGGACAGTGGCTTATAGGTCCATGCCACTGCATGGCTTGGCCCTTCTGTCACCCCATTGATGCCTCTGGGGGCTTTCAATGAGTCTTTCCCATGATCCCTAACCCCACAGACTGCACTAAGAAAGAACTTCATGTGAGTCATTTGAGGTTTGAATCTCATTGGGGGGCTATACGGCAAGAGATCCCTCATAGATGCAGTCTTCAAGCATGGAAGTCGTGTTCGGAGGGGTACTTCCGCTTCAACAACGTTATCGGCCTCTGAAAGCGAGGTATCCGGGTCTAGAGGCTCAAAAAAAGTTCGTGACGCGTGGTGGGACGCGTCACGAACCGGGAAGGAACGGTTCACCCTGAACGGGAGAACCTCTTGGTTGCCCCCAAGCGTGGCCTGGGGGAAGCAGGCAGGGCACGCGGCTATCCATGCCGCGTGGTGCGTGCCGCTACCTGAAGCGAGTCGTCCTTGACTCGCTGATACACCGGAGGTCGTCCGACCCGCCGGGTTCCGGTCGGCGGATCGGACGGTCTCCGTCAGGGTGTGACCATCCTTGGTCTCCCCGTGGCGAATGGCGTCCGTGCTTCGCTTCGCCTGTGTATCTGTGTGAAGTTGCCCGGCAGCCCGACATGGACAACCTCGATATCAACGATCCTCCCTACGTTTGTTGTGATGCGATGCACGCCTTGCACGCATCATGATTTCGGATTGCTTGGCTAGTTTTTCGTTGCGCTGGCGAGCCCAACGCTCGGGATCTCTGATTTCCAGATGGTCTCTGACCCCCAACAGAACGACTGAAGATCCCAAAGATGCTTGCTGAAGAAGTCGCTCGGGAATGCGAATACGCCCTGATTTGTCGAGTTCCACCCTTGCAGCCTGCGAATACAGGAGCTCTTCGAACTCGAGGAGATCTTCGTCCGGTAAAAGTGATGCCTCTGTTGAGGAAGCCATCTGTTCGAAAAGTCGCTCGGGCCAAATCCAGAGTGTTCCTGCAGTTCCAGGCGCGACGTAGAAGGATGGACCGTGTGATGCTGCCTCGAGACGCGCACGGACATCGGCCGGAATCGCCATGCGCGACTTCGAGTCGATCGTGTGCTCGTATTCGCCGGTAAACAACACAGCGAGGTCCTTTCAATTGAGGAATGCCCGGAGCGGTCTGTGAAGGGCGAGTCATGAAGAAGGGTCCACCTCTACTTGTCGGTTGGGAAACTACCCCACTTTGCCCCACAACTCAACACACTTCACCTTTTTTCGTGCCAATTCTTGATGTGATTGGATCAATCACCCCAGATTGACCGAACAAAACCCGAACCAGCATTCTGGGATTCCGCCGAAATCCAGTCGCCACAAGGCCGCTTTGGGCGCACACTGATCTGCTCGGGATGTGCCGGGGCCCTACTCGGAGTTGCGCCATGGACGGTCCTTCGATCGATCCTCAAATCCTTGCCCAGTTGCCTCAACGCCCTTTCTTGTTGACAGCACGCGTTGACGACGCCTGTACGGGCCTGGTGACCCCATGGGTACTGCAATGCAGTGTTGAGCCACCACTTCTCGTCGTGGCCATTCCGCGAGGAACGGAAATCGAGCCCCTGATTCGAGACAGCCGTCAGTTTGCATTGACGGCGTTGACTGAAGGGGATCGGATGATCGACAGACGCTTTGACCCCCCCCCGCCTCGCAACGTCGATCCCTTCGTTGGAATGCGTGTCATGACGGGCACCACGGGTTGCCCCATTCTTCGGCGGGGTCAGTTCTGGTTTGAATGTGAACTCGTCGGACATCTGGCGCCTGAATCAACGCACCGGCTCTACATCGGCCAAGTTCTTGCCTCGGGAATTTGTCAGCAGGCAGGATCCGAAACTGAAATGGCAACGTCACGCAACTGATACCCGGGCATTGTCTACGCGTACGATGTGCGAATCATGGCTCAACTTCCTCCGGACGCCACCGCTGCCAACCGATTGGGATTCGACTACGCCTTGGAAGCGAATCGACTCGGGCCACCCAAAGCCGGAATCATCGACGTCCACACACACTTGCGAGATCCAGATGCGGTCGCCGTGTTTGCCCAAGCCGCTGAACAGTTTGGTGTTCAAGAAGTCTGGTCCATGTCTCCTTTGGAGCAGTTGAATGACATTCGTTCCGTCCTAGGTGACAAAGTCCAGTTCATCGCTCAGCCGAACTTCAGATCGGACGACCTTCTTGACGCCATGGGCGAGGGATATCTGCGACGGATTCAGGAGTTTCATCAAGCTGGCGCACGCCTCGTCAAGTTCTGGGCAGCACCGCGCGCCATTGACCTTGCAGAGGATGCAGGGCAGCGTGATCTGATGGATCTGGATGGCCCTCTTCGACAAGCACAGATGCAATTGGCCTGCGAACTCGGCATGGGAATCATGACGCATGTCGGAGATCCAGACACGTGGTTTCAAACTGTCTACGCCGATCGCGATCGCTACGGGACCAAAGAAGATCATTACGCGCCATTAGAACGTTCGCTTGAGCGATACCCCACTCCATGGATTGCTGCGCACATGGGCGGATGGCCCGAACGACTGGATCTACTGGATGGACTCCTTGAGCGTCACTCCAATCTGCATCTCGACACAAGCGCCACGAAGTGGATGGTGCGCGAACTTTCTCGCCATCCGACGCCGGTACTCACTGAATTTCTCACTCGGTGGAAGGGCCGCATTCTGTTCGGCTCGGACATCGTCGTGCAGGGGGATCACCTCAGAGCCGATTCAGAGGAAACTGGAAGAGCCATACAGGCAACGAATCGAGAAGAGGCTTTTGAACTCTACGCAAGCCGCTATTTCGCGTTGAGATCGCTATTCGAATCCGATTACGTCGGCGAATCCCCTATTGCAGATCCCGATTTGAATCGCATCGACCCGCAGCGCTATGGACCCATGGATGCACCGATGCTCAAAGGACACCAACTCCCCGCTGAATTGCTGGAAACGATTTACAGAAATGCTGCTGCAGATTGGCGGGATAAAGTCGATGCCTTTTCATCGATCCAGGCATCCAGTTGATCCGCCCAGGAACTGCAGACCTCTGTCCGGCGATCCATTGATGCAGGAGTAGACAAGCAGCAATTGACGGCCAGGTCGATCTGATCGTCGATATCGCAAACAACATCTTCTTCGCCACGCAACCACTCTGCTGCAGAATGAGCGGATGCGAGCAAGACGCGCGCGCCTTGTGACCACACGCGAATAGCTGCAGAGGCAGCCACTGGCCTGCATCCTGTCGGGAAACATGCCGTCGTCCCCGGTCCAACGAGATCATCGAGTGCTCCATAGGGATGAATGTGAACATCCGCCAACCCCATCGATCGGAGCGCGACCAGTGTTTCCACCCGATCCTCGGGCACACCACAAATATCGATGGAAAAACTTTGCCCCAACAAGTGCAATCTGGCCAGAAGCGGCACGAAGGAACGCATGTGTGTGCGTTCATGTTCCCACCCGACAATCACCATTCTCGGTGTGCGTGAAGGATTCACAGTTGTTCGCCCCGCCAGAGGAAGCACATCGATATTCCCACATGGCGATTCTGCCATCATGCCTGTTGAGCCAATCAGAATAGGCACGCCCAAGTCTCGTATGCGACGATCAGAGCGGTCTGCCGTAACACCGTCAAGCACACCGCAGACGCTGACACTCGCCAGTGCCGCGCTACTCAGCGCCTGACTCCCCCAAGCGAGAATCATTCCATCGGCAGATGCGGCAATGGATCTGATGGCGTCCCCTGACGCTTCACGGCGCCCACCCGGGACGGCAATTGTGAGCCCAGGCACTCCTCCATGGGATCCACATGCAAGAAACACCTCATGACTGCGTCTTGCACGCTCGATCGCCAATGACGCCAGCGATGGATGCAAATCCCCTGAGATGAGATGAACTGGCCGTGTCATTGACCAAGCAGGCGGTTGCCATGCTGGCTGTATTTCGTATCGATGAAGAGACGCGCAATCTCATCACCACATTTAGTCCCGAGACCACGCTTGACCGCACTTCCTGATTCAGCTGCCAGCTTGACTGCTTCATCACGTAGCAAGGACACATGAAGCGGCCAGCCGTTTGACCCACCTTCATCATCGCTGGGCCAGAGACGCGCACGGGTCTTGACATCGATGACTTTGATTCTGAACGACGCGCGGGGATCGGCAACGCCTGCAAGCGACGGCACGAAAAACTGCATCGGCTGGACATAAATCACCTGATCAGCACCGACTCCAGCGCCCACTTCATGTATCGCGGCTGGCACGGACGGTTGATCCAGTTGTCTGGCGAGTCGAATCGCATCTAGGGGAGAGATCATCCCGGCCATGTCGGCCTTTTCCATCAGGACAATCGTCGCCTCCTCTGCGATCTCTCTCCGGAGTCTCACAGGCGTCACAATGCTGTAGTTGTCATCAAAGAGAATGACAGTGGGAACGTTCGCCAAGTGATACTTGGCTTCCACAACTGGATCCGGCCGTGTCACCGCTGCCACCGTCGAAGCGACATTGCACCCGATCATCGTGCCGACCATCGAGGCACAAGCACATCCCAAAATCAATACCCGTAAGCGATGGGAATTCATCACATCTCCATATCGGCATCAAATGCCGGGTTGTACTTATCGGGATACTTCGGTTCCAGATGCGTATAGAACAGCCACGATGTCCGCTTCACAAACTCTGCAAGAAGACCCGTCTGAACTTCCCACTCTGATGCGGAATCTCGGTCGAGTCCTTCAAGATCGGGGAAGTTCGCAGTCACCTCCCAGATGTCAGCAAAGGTATCCGTGTCATATCCATCGCTTTCGATGACACCTACAGCCGCGCGGCAAACGCCTTCCCAAAGCCAGCGATTTCCCCGTGGATGCAAACGGAATTCCTGAATATCGACAAGGACTACCCGATCCACACCGAGCTCCTCGGCGATCTCACCAAGCGCCAGTGCATTCCACTGGGATGTGGCGTACTGCCACTGACGTACCTGCATGGGGTGTTTAAGCGTCATGCCCGGGACATGTTCCATCAGACGTGAGGCAAGCCCACCAGACAACTGATCGACCATCTCTGGGTTGCTGTATTGCAATTCGAGTGGTGCATCGACCAGAACTGCGACTGATTGATGTTCAAGCCCGTCGTAACGAGGAAGGACTTCCTTGAGTTTCTGATACTCGAAATTCTGAGCTGCTCCGGCGCCTGCGGTCAAACCCGCTTGACCAGCACTGATGGCAGTGCCGATCGCGGACAGCACACCCGTACAACTTGTCAACCCAATGACCGTGATATTCGCGGCGATGAGAGTCAGTACGGCTTTCATGAGATGGCTCCCACGACCTTGAAGATCCAGGAACCAACCAGGATCGCAATGACAAGCCAAAGGATACGAGGTTGTGCGACCGAGACAAGCAGGTGCTGCAATGGCGCGCCGGTGACAGCGGCATAGAAGCCCCCGATCACAGTCATCGCCGTGACCAGACAAATCATCAACCCCGCGGGTTGAGTCCATCCAGCGGTCAGCAGATCCCCCCGCACGGCATGACTGAATGCCGTTGTCATCCCGCAACTCGGACAGGGCAATGACATTGTGCTTTGCCAGCCACATGCTGGAAGCCCAAGTCCACGGTGCGTTCCGATGCCTTCAGCCGCAGGTGTCAATGCAGCAGCCAAGCCGAGTGGCGTTGCAGCAGCCAAGGAGATCCCAGCGGCTAATAGACGTCCCCTCGGACCCAGACGTGGATGAGATGGACATTCCTCGGACGGCATTCAGAGAACCGTAACCGAGCAGGATCGGTTGGGCAATGAAGGGCTTGATCAAGACGATTCGGGAGGTGGTGGGATGGGGATCAGGCGATTCTCATGCCTGAGAAAGACCTCCCAAGCCCCACCAGCAAGAGATGTTGCGAGATGCACGTCGATCGTCACGAACACACAAGTCACACCCTGTGTGATGTCGATCGCAGCATCCGCCGCTGCCAGCAGTGTGAGATGCCTTGTCGCCCAGGTCCGCCCGGCCTCCAGTGCCGCTGCGTCATCTTGAACCACAACGTGCAAACCACCCTCTGCGTTAATGAGCATCTGCGCATTCCTAGCAGCGGAAGTATCCATGGCAAGCGGCTGAAGTCCTTCTGGTATGAGTGGTGACAAATCCTCATCCGTTGTCTCGCCGAGGAAGACGCTTTCGGATCCTGCGTCCTCCATCTGTTCGGGATGCGCCTCCTCCGGTATGACGGAGGTTGGCGGCGTCACATCCATTGCTGGCGTGGGCCGTGCGCGAATGGCCTCGAAAACCAAGGATGCTGAGCCCTCTGGCAAAGGAACACGCGTTGCAGGAATGGGCTGGTCAGCATCCAACTTCGGTAGGACACCGGCCAAACGTGCTTCTAAGCCAAGATGGTCTCGGATGGTTGATTGAAGCCGCTCAAATGCATCTTCCGCCTGGCATGGCGCTGAACCAGCAATCACCACGCCTATCTCTATCAGTTGCCCCCCCGCAGCCCGCACAAGATCTTTCACGACCTGGTAAGCACCCACAACGGCAGCCTGATCAGCCCCCGTCAACAATACAACCTCGCGAACACCCCTCGGTAAACCCACCTGATGGCCCGCTCCAGCCACAAACCACAGATGTCCCACCGCAGGTTCGGAGACAACATGTTCCAGAGTCCCACAGGTCTGGCGCTCTGATGAACCTCCCAATGCCGTCACACTCACTTCAAGATCGTCAATTTCAAGCAGCGTGGCACATTGGTCTTCTCCCACCAGCTTTGCTGCTGCAAGTCGCCATAGGACACTCCTCACGGGAAGGTGCCCTTCAACCATCAGCACAATGCGATCAGACTGGACACTGGCCTTGGGAGCGTCCGTCCCCATGAGGAGATCTGCAAGTGTTTCGATGTCACGCCGCGTCCGGCTCATGCCTCGTGCGCAAACGACTCGACCAATACCTGACTGGTCTCTACGGCTTCCTCAGAGTCGGACGCACCGGCCGCGTCGTTGTGTGGATCAGGACCAGGCCTTCCATCAATCACCAATTGGTAGTGGTAGACACCTGGTGGCAAGGGGACGATGGCTTCAAAGTAGCCCTCAGCAGGCCGCCACCGTAGAGGCGTTGCCGAGGTGGACCAGCCATTGAAATCGCCGCAAACTGTCAAGATCTGATCTGCACGGCCTGGCTGCCGGAAACGAACGCCTTGGGGCGTCATCACAGCCCCGAAACCATTGGCTTCGGGAGTCGAAGATTGTGAATGCAACGGCGCCAGCCTATTGGCTGGAGGCGGAACATCGCCATGTGACTGAATCCGCTGCAGAATCTCGCCTGCACGGCTACTCGCGGGAGACGGTGCTTCACTCGGAACATCCTGAATCGCGAGCGTCTCCACCCAATCAAGCAAACTTTGGAAATCCTGCTCCGCAGCACCCCCTGGATCAAACTCACAGACTGGCTGACCAAGACTGGCTGCCTCACGCAGCGATTCATGCTCCCGAATGACCAGAGGCGCAAGGCTTGGATCAAAGGTCTGCGTCAACGTTTCAAGAATGCGCGCCGCTAGTCGCGATCCCGGATCGTGAATGGTGGGCAAGATCCAACGCGGCAAGGGCCTGCCCAGCCGACGCACCAGTGCTTCGATCGTATCCCACTGTCGTTGGGCACCTTTGAGTGAGAAATATCCAGTCTCGACGGGGATGATCGCAAGGTTCGCCGCCCGAAGAGCGCTGAATGTGAGCATCCCCAACGCAGGTGGGCAGTCAATGTAGCAAGCGTCAAATTGGCCCCTGCAACGGCTCAGGAAGCCACCTAGACGACTTTGAACCTCCACAGCATCTTCGCTCCGCTGAGCTTCTACCGCTGATAGCAAGACCGTGCTGGGCAACACATGGAATCCATGGCCAATCTCCCAGCACAGTTCCGTTGGATCGACTCCCTCGGATTCACCTCTCATGACGGTGGTGGTGCCGCCCTCGATGGCTTCTTCTGGAATTCCCAGTCCAGCCGCACAGTGCGATTGGGGATCCATGTCCACTAAAAGCGTGGAAGTCCCTCTCTTCGCAGATAAAGCGGCGAGATTGATGGCGGTCGTGGTTTTCCCACATCCGCCTTTCTGATTGACGATGGCAGTGGTGCGCACGTGTCTCTCATATCGGGGCGTCCTTGCCGCCGATGCCACTCTTATCGGCCCCGCCCATGGCTCCGCTTGAACCGGAGCCCGATGAATTCGTCAAGCTGGGGATGGCATCACATGCGTCCAGGCTTCTCGCACAACCTGCTCGGAAACATCGTCTCGGACGACGGCTGATTCGCAGGTGGGCAGAACAAGCCGCACACCTGATTCAACATTTTTTTTGTCGAATCTCATCGCATCCCACAAACCATCGATATCAATCGATTTGGGAAGACGCGTGGGCAACCCAAGTGACGCCAGCAACTGGACCAACTCCTCAGCGCCCCCCTGAGAATTGATGCCAAGATGAACCGCACACCAGGCCGCTGCGCACATGCCGATCGATACCGCTTCTCCATGGGTCAGATCGAGTTCTTCAATAGGCTCGATGGCATGTCCAAATGTGTGCCCCAAATTCAGCAACATGCGTTCGCCTGTCTCACGTTCATCGGCCTGCACAATGCCGCGTTTGACCTTGATGGATCGATCAAGCAGATCAAGGA
Organism: Phycisphaerales bacterium; assembly: GCA_022446945.1. Taxonomy (GTDB): domain Bacteria; phylum Planctomycetota; class Phycisphaerae; order Phycisphaerales; family SM1A02; genus UBA12567. The sequence goes on from JAKVBW010000016.1 coordinate 16,954, forward strand.
TGGCCTCGAGGTTTCCATCTTGGAGTGCCTCTGCATGAACCATCATGACCTTCAACAGTTCTCTGTCGGCAATCACACCATGCTTGACACATTCAGCGAGGCCACTCTGAAGCTCTCGCAATGGAAGCGTTTGCAGCGTATTCGGATCCACCCAAACAAGGGTTGGTGCCCAAAATGCGCCTGCAAGATTCTTTCCAAGTTGGTCTCCGCTTGGCAACGGCATATTGACGCCCGTCTTCCCCCCAATCGATGCATCGACCATTGCCAACAGAGTTGTGGGAACTTGGATGAGGTCGATCCCGCGCATATAGGTTGCAGCAGCAAAACCAGCCACATCTCCGGTCAAACCACCACCAACGGCAATGATGGCGGAATCACGATTGAGCCCTGCAGCAAGCGCATCGTCCCAGATGGATTGCACAGTTGACATCGTCTTCAGCGATTCTTGAGCTTGCAGCGTTGTTTCCGACACTGCCCAGCCAGCATCGCGTAACGATGCTGCAACCACTGCAGCATGGGTGTCCGCAATGGCGTCATCTGCAACAACAAGCACATGCCCGCAGCCACGCAATCCTGCCAAATGATGCCCGAGCCTGCTGAGCGAACCCGATGCGATGACAATCTCATACGCACCCTGCATGGATGTCACAGGCAAGGTGATACTCATGGCTCAACTGCATCAGCACGACGCGCTAACTCGGCCAGTGCTTCGACAGGATCCTCAGGCAAATCAGTTGGCTCCAATGGTGCCCAGTCATCCGATGCCAGTTCCACAGATCGATAGACCTTCCTACCGCTTCTTCTGGACAGCAGAATGGTGAACGGGACAAGCATGAGTACCAATGCCATGAGAAGCAATGAGAGCCAATCCCGCGTGACGCCGGCTTTCACCACCTCCAAAGGCGCTTCCGCGTACAAGAGTCGATATGGACGACTGCGTCCGTCTCTGGCTTCCCGGACCTGATCGTCGCCCCGCGTCCCCTTCACAATGATCTGGGAACCGACCGGAGGCGATGTGCCATCCTGCAGTACTACCAAAACCGGTGACTCTCCAATGGGACGCACCCAGACCTGACTCCCCTCAGGCATGAGATCTATCTGTTCCACCCGTCCGGAGATCGCCCAAGATTCTCCCGAGTCTGCCTTGGCCACGCCCATCGATGGGCAGGCCAGCATGACGGCCCAAACCCAAAGGATGGAACGGAAACTTTCGCTGTGCTTTGACATCCAGCACACTCCCGCATCGGCAGCGGTCAGGCCTCGAGCGATGGCTCGATGCAGTGAAACGACCCCAAGGGGATTCGAACCCCTGTTCCCAGGATGAAAACCTGATGTCCTAGACCTGACTAGACGATGGGGTCTGAGTTGCGGGATCATAGCGACCGTTTACAGAGATCGCCCATGTCCAAAGCCCTGCCACACATTCTCTGCCCCATGGCCATGGAATCCCGCGCTGTCAGATCGCTGGCACAGCATTTGGGATGGTCTGTGACCACCACCGGCATTGGTGGTGAGGCTGTACGTCGCATTGTTGAATCGACGCCCCCCGAGACCCCCCTGATCCTGGCTGGAGTAGCAGGCGCACTCCGCCCGGACCTCCATGCTGGATCGGCGTACCGAATCTCTGAGGTTGTGACGGCTCATGGCATCCTCACAAGCCCTCTGGCCTCTGAGGGCCTCAGGGTGACGGGTGCAGATGGCGTGATCGCGACCCCTGACGACAAGCAGGCACTCGCTGAACGCACAGGTGCATGCCTCGTCGACATGGAATCCCACGACTTTGCCGAAGCGGCGACTGAGGCTGGCCTGCGATGGGCGATCTACCGAGGCGTCAGCGATGGCATGGACCACAGCCTGCCACCCGGTTGCGACAAGTGGTTCTCGCCAGAGGGAAGATTGCGATGGACCCGTGCTGCGCTCTCATTGTCAGGCAAGCCCACGCATGTGCCCTCGATGATTGCCTTTGGAATGAGGACCCGCAACGCGATGAAAGCAGTGCGTGATCTTGTGGCTGCTGACGCGAGATTGCTCTCTGGCGGATAGTCTTCTTTCCATCCCCTGACAGGAGCGCAAGATGCTGATCACCGTCACGCTGACGACAAGCCTTGGATTCACTTCGCCCATACCACCTCCCCCCCCGATGCCTGCGCTGCGTGCAGTGCTGACAGATTGTGTGGGAACCATTGAATCCACACCCACACTGGAAATTGAGCCACCCTGGCTGGACTGTCCTCCGCTTGATTTGGATCACCGCGCGATGATGCTGCAGACCGAGGACGCAACCGCCACCGAACCGTTCGGCGCGGAAGGCAGCACCCGGTGGACGATCAACGGCGGATGGGGTGTCGACGTCAAGGAAACGAGTAACAACGAGTATCAACTGGGTGTTGGAATGCAGTGGTTCCTCGTGGATGATTTCGCATTTGCTCCAGAAATTCGACTCTGGGGTTTCTCTCAGGAAGTCGACAATGCCTTCGGCTGCAGTTTCGACCTGTTGTTTCAATGGCATGTCTTGCGAGGGGAAAACTGGACGTTCTACGGCGACTTTGGTTGTGGAATGTTGGTCACCAATCACAACGTGCCATTTGATGGATCACAATTCAACTTCACACCTCAAGCTGGGATTGGGGTCACTTTCGACATCGGCAACAATCGGCGATGGATCGTAGGTGTGCGATGGCATCACATCTCAAACGCATCGCTCTATCAGAACAATCCTGGAAGAGACAGTGTGTTGATGTACACGGGCCTGAGCCTGCCGTTCTGACGGCCTGCCCATCTGATTCACAGGTCCATTTCAAATCATTCAGCGATCACTCGCAGAAACGTTTGAATATCAGAGACACATTGTGTCCGCCGAATCCAAAGGTGTTGTTGATCGCGGCATTGACCGTTCGCTCTTGCGCTTCATTCGCGACAAAATCCAGATCCATGCCTTCATCGGGGTTTTCGAGGTTGATCGTTGGAGGCAGTACACCATGATGCAATGCCATAATCGTTGCAACCGACTCGATGCCGCCTGCAGCGCCGAGTGCGTGCCCTGTCATCGATTTGGTCGATGACATGGCGAGATCCCGTGAATGATCACCGAAGACTCTTTTGACCGCTGCTACTTCTGCCGCATCACCCAACGGTGTGGAAGTGCCGTGCGCATTGATGTAACCGACATCCGTTGGATTCACAGCACCTGAGGTCATCGCGATCTCCATCGCCTTGCCAGCACCCGTGCCCTCTGGATCTGGAGCGGCAATATGGTGTGCATCCCCGGTAATGCCAAAGCCAACAAGTTCGGCGTAGATGCGTGCACCGCGCGATTTAGCGTGCTCATAATCTTCAAGAACGACGATGGCAGATCCTTCTGCAAGCACGAACCCATCACGGTCCTTGTCAAAGGGCCGCGAAGCCTGTTCAGGATTGTCATTACGAGTTGATAAAGCCTTCATCGCGCTAAATGCTGCGATGCAGAGTCTGGAAACTGCCGCCTCGGTACCACCGGCGAACATGACATCAGCCATACCCCGTTGAATCATCATGTAGGCGTCTGCAATCGCATGACCGCCCGTTGCACACGCTGTTGCCATGGATGTGTTGCAGCCACGGAGATTCAAGCGAATGGAAATCTGCCCCGCAGTGGCATTCACCATGAGTTTCGGTACAACGAACGGGCTGAGTCGCTTCGGCCCCTTCTCAAGGAGACGTTCGTAATGTGTTTCAATGGTCAGAATGCCACCGATCCCGGAACCCACCGCCACACCACGGCGATAAGGATCCCCCTGAGTCAGATCAAGACCGCTGTCCTCCGAAGCTTCAACAGCAGCGGCAATTCCCATCTGACAGGCGCGATCGACTTTCCTCGCTTCTGGCGCACTCAGCGTCAGCAGTGGATCAAACTCCGAAGCTTCCCCGGCGATCGTGGTCGTCCAGTCTTCGTTCTGCTCAAAGGCAGTGATGGTGGTGATTCCCGACCGACCATTTGACAAAGCATCCCACAAAGTGCTGGCACCGACCCCGAGATCGGTCACAGCACCAAGTCCGGTGATCACGACGCGACGCGGCTCGTGGCTCATGGAGTGGTCCTGATCAAGTCGACCCGACGTGTTGTCAGGCCTTGGCGGCTTCGAGAATGTATTCGATCGCCTGACCGACAGTTTGGATCTTTTCGGCTTGGTCATCAGGGATCGAGGTGTCGAACTCGTCCTCAAATTCCATCACCAACTCGACAGTGTCGAGACTGTCTGCGTTGAGGTCGTTGGCGAAACTTGTGTCACGGCTGACCTCGCCCTTGTCCACGCCCATTTGCTCAGCCACGATCTCGATGACCTTGGCCTCAACCTCTGCTTCCGTCACGGCGGTCTCTCCTGTGCGCGGGGACCAGTCCCCACTGCTTGTGTTGGGATTGTACAGAATCGCCCTCATTCGGGCGGTCGATCAACTCAACAGGCCGCCGTCCACAGCCAAGACGTGGCCAGTGACGTAGCCCGCCTCCTCTGAGGCCAGAAATGCGACTGCATGTGCGATTTCATCCGGCCGCCCCAACCGCTTGAGGGGCAGACGAGCGACCGCCTCCTCGACCAACTGATCGGGCAGTGCCTCAGTCATATCAGTTTGGATGAAGCCAGGGGCAATGACATTGGCTGTAACTCCCTTGCCCCCCAATTCTTTGCCAATCGAGCGGGTCATACCGATGAGCCCTGCCTTGGCGGCGGCGTAATTCGCTTGTCCGGGGTTGCCCATCAAACCGACGACCGAACCAATATTGATGATCCGCCCCCAGCGGCCTCGCATCATGGGTCTGGCTGCAGCACGACACAGTCGAAAGGCGGCCCGTAGGTTCGTAGTGAGGACTGCGTCGAAATCCTCGTCACTCATGCGAAGAATGAGCCCGTCCCTTGTGATCCCTGCATTGTTGACCAATACATCTAGGCGACCCAGACGCTCGACAACACCATCGATCATCCCATCTACAGCAGCATCATCTGACAAATCACAGGGGCACGACTCAGCAGAGCCTCCCGCCGCCGTCATCTCGTCAACGATCGTTGCAATCGCCTCAGACGATCTTGCTACCAGCACCACATGGAATCCGTCTGCGGCGAGACGTTCTGCGATCGAACGTCCAATCCCTCGGCTCGCGCCGGTGACCAATGCAACGCGGCGGCTCTCCGATGACGATGATGCGCCCATGCTTATTGTTCCTCTGTTCTGGACATCCCTCTCAGCTCATTCCGAGAGTTGTGAAGGGGGATGGTATCGCTGCTGCCTGTCCGCGGAGGGTTCAGCGACCACTGCCGCTAGGCGTTGATGCACCACCACCACTCTCGGGACCGAATGGAGAGTCCGCAGCTGCCACGCCCGCATCCTGTTCCATTCCCAGATCCATCCCTACAAGCAGTGCTCGCTCCAGATCGAGTCGGGCATACCAATCCGAGAATGGATCGCTTCCGAGGAAGCTGTGAATACCAGGCGGAGTCGGTGCTGCACGGAGTACGTAGGAACCATCAGAAGTTGTATTCACAACCTCCCACATCATCCCCTCGATCCGATCTGCGAATTCGATCAAACCAAGTATGGCTGTGACGCCGTCAGGCGTACTTCCCACCAGAATCTCGATGCCGTCGATTTCCGATGCCAATTGGCTCATCGCTCCGGTCTCGACAAGCACATCCAGTTCCTGTTGCTCAATCGTGTCGAGCATCGGCTTGATGCGATCTGGCCGACCCGTCGCAAACCCATCGAAGAAGATCATTGCAGCAGCGCGTTCTGAATCCTGATCCGGCATGTACTGCTCATTGAACCACACGCGATCGTCAATTCCATGTTCCTTCATGAGTTCGGCAATCGGCACGTTGGTGGGTACGGGTGCCGTCTCAACCCGCTCCGTCACACGCTTCTCCTTCGGCGGTGGCGGTGGTTCACTGCAGCCCAAGGCAACAACGAAGCCCGCGGTACAGGAAATCGTCAACAGACGATTAAGTCGAAACAGTCGTGTCAGGCTGGTCATGATTGTCTACCTTCGCGGCACGATCAATTCGCCGCATGAGTCCCTTCAACACCTTACCCGGTGCGAGTTCGGTCCAACACCCCATCCCAGCCTCGATCATCGCAGCCATCTGGCTGCTCCACCGAACAGGACTGGTGATCTGATCGGCAAGCGTTCGCCGAATCACATCCGGAGAATCTGCAGGATAGCGCGAAGCCGTCACATTCGTCCAGACTTCGGCCTGAAGTGGCAAAATCTCGGTTTCTGCAAGAACATCAAGCATGGCATCCGCTGCGGAAGTCATGAGAGGAGAATGGAATGCCCCTGCCACTGATAGCAGGGTTGCACGCCAACCCCGATCGCTGCATGCCTCGACAGCACGGTTGCAGGCATCCGTGTCTCCACTCAGGACAATCTGGCCAGGCGCATTGATATTGGCTGGTACAAGTACGCCACCGGATCCTGAGATCTCTTCACAGAATTGCTCGGCCTCTTCAACAGTGGCACCCATGACAGCCACCATTCCACCATCTGTGGCTTCAGCAGCTTGCTGCATGAGTGCGCCGCGTTTGGCCACAAGCCGGAGACCGTCCTCAAATGAAAATGCGCCAGCCAGATGAAGAGCGGTGTACTCCCCAAGAGACAATCCTGCCGACGCAGTAGGCATCGCATCAGCACCGTACAGTCCATGCCAACAAGCAATCGACACGGTGTAGATCGCAGGCTGGCTGACGTTCGTTCTATTGACGGCTTCAGCGGGACCCTCGAAACAAAGATCGCTGAGTGGCGTATCAAACTCCGCAGCAAGAACAGCATCTGCTCGTTCGAAGACTGCGCGAGCAGCTTCTGACGCTTCGAACCATGCGCGCCCCATGCCAACAGTCTGTGCGCCTTGTCCAGGACACAATGCGGTCGTCTTGATCACTTCCATGATTGACATTGTAGTGTCGTCAGAAGCAGACAACTTTGGATCATCGCGCAACAACCGTCGATTGGCTATTTCGCCACTTTGATTGAACTTCATCGTGAGGTGGAGAGTTCCAAAGAAGATCAGTCTGTCTAGAGAGGATCGTGGGACTCTGACAGTCCGCTACACACGCCAGACGCTGCTGGACCATGTCAGACCACCGCCAAAGGCCAGAAGCATGATGATGTCGCCTTCATGGATCTTGCCCGCTTTCCACAACTGATCGAGGCAAAGGCCAACAGAGCCAGCAGAACTGTTTCCGTACTTATCGATGTTGATGTACACCTTGTCTGCGGGCAGACCAATCTTCTCCATGGCCGAATCAATGATCCGGATGTTGGACTGGTGACAAACGAACTGAGAAATGTCCTTGACGTCCAGCCCGGTGGCACTGAGCGCGTCCTCAATGACCTCACGGAACTTTCCTACAGCGAATTTGTAGACCTCTCTGCCATCCATGCGGAGCGTGCCCATCCGTGCGCCAGAATCCTCTACCCCCTGAGGAATATCACGCTGCTCGTTTGGTATGAACAATGAAGGCCATGACCGCCCATCACCATTCATGGTCTGGTAGATACACCCCCGATCCTCGTCATCATCACGAACAAGCACGGCGGCTCCGCCTGCGTCTCCAAACAGAATTGAGACACTGCGATCGCTGTAATCAATCGCTGTACTCATCGCATCGCAACCAACCACGCCGATCGAGCGATAACGGCCTGATCGGATGAGCGAATCCGCCACATTCATCGAATAGACGAATCCAGAACATGCTGCCACAAGATCAAATCCCCCAGCAGGCTGAGCATCAAGTGCAGCAATGATGCGACAAGCGTTGGAAGGGCATTTCATTTCACTCGTCACAGAAGCGTGAATGACGAGATCCAAATCACATCCTGACATGTTTGAATCTGCAAGTGCACGACGGAGCGCCTCCGTTGCCAATTCAAACTCACCCTCTCCCTTTTCCGGATCGACAATGCGACGTTCATGAATGCCCGTTCGCTGGACAATCCACTCGTCGGAAGTATCCATCATGGACGCAAGATCATGGTTCGTCAGCACCTTGTCCGGAACAGCCGAACCACAGCCGACAATTCGCACGCCGCAGCGCGACGGTGTATACAT
>JAKVBW010000160.1 GCA_022446945.1 Phycisphaerales bacterium
CAGATCTTCAGGTCATTGATGAACGCAATGAACGAGCGATTGCCTGGGAATTCGGAGCCGTTCCACCTCCGATCGTCCTGCTGCGAGGCCAGCCCGTTCAGTTTCTCGCCGAATCAAGCGACGAGCCACCTGAAGACGAGGATGATTGATCAGTGGTCTTGATGAAACCCAAACAGATCGAAGGCGCCAGGACCGCCGCGTCTAAAGTCTGCCTCACGCATGAGGCATTGGCAGAGTTCCTTCGTCCGGGTCTCACACTTCCCGAAATTGATGAGTTCGTTTCGAGAACGCTGCGTAGTCTGGACAGCAAATCATGCTTCCTGCGTTACCGCATTCCTGGACAACCTCCCTTCCCAAGTCACTCATGCCTGTCACTCAACGATTGTGTTGTTCATGGAACACACATGGATGTCGGTCGGGCAATCGAACCGGGAGATGTACTAAGTATTGACATCGGCGTTCTGCACAGGGGCTGGATTGGTGATGCGGCATGGACATATGGCATCGTCGAAGTGGACGACGAATCCCGTCGACTGATGGACACTGGCATTGAATCCTTGCGCCGCGGCATTGCAGCCATGCAGCCCGGCAAACCGCTGATTGATTGGGCCAGAGCTGTTCAGGAGTATGTCGAAAAAGAAGCAGGATTCTCACTCGTTCGCGGCCTGGGAGGGCATGGCTATGGCAAATCTCTGCACGCGCCGCCATTCATCTCGAACGTCGTCCCCACTGCACCCAACGAATGGCCTGATGCATTCCGAGTTTTCGAACCCGGCCTTCTCGTGGCTGTGGAACCGATGTTGACCGCAGGCCATCACAACATCACAAGCGATCCCAACGCCTGGCCCATCAGAACCGCAGATGGATCCCTCGCAGTCCACTATGAAGCAGACGTTCTCATCACAGACGACGGACCTGATGTCCTCACCCATCAGATGTTTGATCTCCCGAGTATCGTTGGATAGTTCAATGGAGCCTGATACATGTTGACCATGACAACACTCACAATCATTGCCATCACAACGCTTTTTGCGGGCACATATCCAGAAGCACGACGAGACGGAACCGTCTACACGATGCACGGTATTGAGGTTCAAGATCCCTACCGATGGCTTGAGGGCGATGTCAGGAATCATGAAGAGGTCGCGAACTGGGTCGACGCTCAAAATGAAGTCACGCGCGGGCATCTTGATTCCATCTCTTCGCGTCCCGCGATCAGGCAACGGGTGGAAGAGCTTTGGAATTACCCCAAGACAAGCACACCGATGCGTCGGGGCGATCGCTATTTCTTCACACATAACGATGGACTGGAAAATCAGTCCATTTGGTACATGTCAGACTCATTGACAGACGACCCCAAGATTCTGCTTGACCCGAACACTCTCTCGGATGATGGCACAGCTGCAGTCAGTGGCACCAGCTTTAGCCCTGACGGCCGTTGGCTGGCTTGGGCACGCTCTGATGGGGGCTCTGATTGGAAGACATGGCAGATTCGCGACCTGGAGACAGGCGAGGACCTTCCTGATCTTGTGGAATGGAGCAAATTCTCCGGCGCATCCTGGATGCCTGATGGAAGTGGCTTCTATTACGCCAGATATGACGCACCCGAGGCAGGGATGGCCATGCAGGCCGCCAATGAGAATCAATCACTCTGGTTCCATCGCCGAGGCACGCCCCAAAGTGAAGACGTTCTCGTTCATGAGAACCCGGATGAACCTCATTGGGGATGGTCACCCAAAGTCAGTCACGATGGACGATGGCTTGTGGTTCATGTCTGGAAAGGTGGACAAGAAACACGTGTGCTGGTTCAGGATTTGTCGAAAACGGGCACCACGCTCACGCCTCTGATCGAGGAGTTCGAGGAAGGATGGTCATTCATCGGGAATGATGGAGGGAGGCTTTACTTCCGCACGACAGACAATGCTCCACTCGGCCGCGTTGTGTCCATAGACATGGATGACAATTCAGGAAATGCGGAATGGACAGAAGTCATCCCAGAGTCAACTGACACACTGCGAGGCGTATCCCATGTGGGCGACTTTCTTGCTGTGTCATGGATGCGTGATGCGACTTCGAGATTAGCCCTCCATGACCTGAATGGCTCGCTGGTGAGAACCATTGATCTTCCGGGAATAGGAACATCATCCGGTCTTTCTGGATGGCCGGGCAGGGACGAGGTTTTTTACTCGTTCTATTCCTATACGACCCCGCCATCCATTTTCCGTCAAGATCTCGGTACGCAGGAAACAGAACTTTGGCGCCAAGCTCAAGTCGATTTCAACCCTGATGATTATGTAGTCGAACAAGTGTTTGTCGAGAGTAAGGACGGCACCAGGTTCCCCATGACAATCGCGCACCGTAGCGATTTAGAAAGAAACGGAGAACAACCGACCCTCCTCTATGGATATGGCGGCTTCAATATCCCGTTGATGCCGTCATTTTCTCCATCGCGTCTTGCGTGGATGGAAATGGGAGGAGTACTGGCAGTCGCCAATCTAAGGGGCGGAGGCGAATACGGGAGATCATGGCATCTTGCTGGCACCAAACTGCAGAAACAGAATGTCTTCGATGACTTTATTGCAGCTTCGGAATGGCTGATTGCACACGAATACACGCGACCATCGCGATTGGCCATTCAAGGTGGCAGCAACGGAGGCCTTCTTGTCGGCGCCGTCATGACTCAGCGACCTGAACTCTTTGGCGCATGCCTTCCCGCCGTTGGCGTGATGG
>JAKVBW010000161.1 GCA_022446945.1 Phycisphaerales bacterium
TAGAAGGGCAACGTCTGTTCCCAGTTGAGCACCGTGAGGTGATTGATGTCGTGGTTGATGGCAACACCTTCGATCGGCAGGAACCCGTGACAACGCCCGTGCATCCAGCCGCCATAGTGCGGCTCCATCTTGAGCGTGTTGATGAACGTGTCTTCAAAGCCGTTCAGTTCGAGGTAGTCGGCATACCCGTCGATGCCGAACTGACGAACCATGTCCATCACCGCGGCCTTCATCTCATCCGGATCGCAGACGGTACGCGCAGTGCGCTGGATATCCGCCAGAATCTGCGGGTCGTAGGCTTCATCCGTGATCCAGCCGACCTTGGCCCCCTGCATGGCATACCAGAGTCCGACACCAAGAAGATCATTCCCCCAGGCCTGACTGTTGTTGGTCAACGCTTCATCAAACGCCCACTGTCCGACTTCTTCATAGGTCAGCGCCGAAAGATCGAGGAATGCACGGAGGTTGTTGTAGGCCTCCATGGCTTCGGTGGTGATGGCTGTTCGGCCGCCCACCATTTGATGGTGATGGGAGTTGTCATTCGAATCGTGGAAGTTGCCCCAATCCGTGATGACTATGTACTCACCATGATTGTGGTGGTCAGGGCACATGCCCCAGCCGGTCAGCACAGCCAGCAGATCGTCGACTCCAACGGTGCCGGAACCATCGATGTCCATCGGACATTCATCTGGATCACCGGAACATGGGCCCCACCCGGAGATCACTCCGAGCAGCTCTTCCGTGTTGACCATTCCGTCTCCGGTGAAGTCCGCCGGGCAGCATTCACTGCCGATGGCCGGGGAACTCGCCACGGCAAGTCCCGCAAGCATGGCCAGCGTATAGACACTCTGTTGTTTCATATGGTTTCCTCCTGTATTACGTGGTTGCTGGAACCCCCCCGATGTTCTACTGACCGTCAACCTTATGACGGCCCTGCGTGCCTCCAGCAAGAACTGCCCAAAAGCATTAGGTTGCATTTGGCGGTGGTCAATCGATTTGTGATTGAAACAGGAGCCTCCTCACACTGTATATTTGCATTGCAATCGAAATGCGAACGACCTGGGCTGTCGTGCCGCTGCACGCACGCCGGAGCGCGAACCGGTTGCGCAACACCAGGAACCACAATCGCTTTCAGTTCAAGGAGATCGATAATGGAGTTGAATCAGAAGTTGTTCGAAAAACAAATGAAGAATGTGAAGATGGCCTCAACGACGCTGTACTACTTTGGATCCGCGATCATCTACGTCGCCATCGTGATCTTTCTGATTGTGTTCATTAAAAGCTGGGGTGACACTGCAGCAATGGCTGAGGCTCTCTTTCGAATCGAGTTTCTTGGCGGGGGGATAGGTGTAGTGCTGGTCTTCGGGGCATATATTCTGCAGTCGCTCCGCTGGATCGCGTTGCATTGTGCCAAGATTTCCGAGTCGATGGAGTAGGTCTCCGGAACGCGAACACACGAAGCAGGGCCCGCGGACCGTGGGGTACGATCAGCATTCTCGGTAGTGCGCCCAACTTCGCACGCAATCTTGCCGGAACATTTCTCGCCTGCTTCGTGACAATGTGAATGACCAGGTTCTGCTCTGATATGGAGTCGATGTGGTTTGTTGCCCACCGGCACAACTGGATAGTCGCAGGAATTTTTAGAATGAGTAGGATAGACGCAGTTCAAAACACCATTTCACACACGAATATCAGGAGATGACCAGATGGACATCGATGTGAAGAAGTTCGAAAAGCAGATGTGGGGCGCATCACAGTATGCAACATTTGTATGTTGGATTGGGTGCATCTTTATGCTACTCAGCTTTGCATTCTTCATCATCTACCAAATTGGAATTGCAACTGGACACGACGGACCAAAGGTCACTGCCATCGTGCTCACCACGGAGTTTGTCTGCTTCTTCTTAGGTGTGTTGATGACCACCATGGGATATGTCCTGCGATACCTGTACTGGATCGCGGTGAGCAATGTGAAAGCAGCTGCACATGACTGAGCACACTGCATCACCCCCTGCCGTCTCGGTCATCGGACTTGGCGCGATGGGCTCCGGCATCGCCCGCGCATTTCTCGACGCGGGATGTCACGTGTCGGTGTGGAACCGATCCCGCGGAAAGGTCGATGCATTGGTCGCAGATGGAGCCATTGGATGTGATACTCCGGCGGACGCTCTCAAGGCCAACACCCATGTCGTCGTCTGCCTCACCGACTACGCCACCTGGAACAAGATCATCGAAGAGCACGAACTTCAGAGCCACTTCGCCGGCACCTGCATCATGCAGTTGACGACCGGCACGATTGACGCGGTACGGGAGCACGCGGTGTTCATCGAGGAGCATGGCGGTCGTCTCGCGGATGGCGCGGTCATGTGCTATCCGAGAGACCTCGGCACCGATGCCGCATCGCTGCTCATGGCAGGTCAACCGGATGTGCTCGAGGCGTGCGATCCCCTCCTTCGCATCCTTGCTTTGAATTGGACGAATCTGGGCGATGACATCAGAAAGCCCACGATCTTGAGCCGAGCGTTGATGGTCGATGTCGGCATGGCGTTGATCGGCGTCGTCAACGGAACAGCGATTGCCCGCGCAGGTGACATCCCCATCGATGTCTTCAAGCAGCACGCCAACAACGTCGGTTCGATTCTCACGGCAGAGAAGGCCAGGCTCATCGAGGCCATTCAAGATGGCAACACGCAGGA
>JAKVBW010000162.1 GCA_022446945.1 Phycisphaerales bacterium
ATCTCTGTTGGATGTTGGCCATAGTCAACGTACACCGTCGCAACGCCATTGCCGACTGCCCGTTCTCCCAGTCGTTCCATGCGTCTTTCAAGGCCTCGAAATCGTGATGCGGCATCCGCAGCCTCAGACCATTCGGTGCCAAGTTGATGTGCAAGAATGACTGCTGCAGATGCATTGAGCGCGTTATGTGCACCAGGCATCGTGTTGGTCCATTGCGTGACCCACATGCCATCTCGAAGAATGCCAGCACGGCGGACTGCTGCGTCCCAGACGATTTGATAATCCGCTTCTGGATGGAATCCGAAAGTGGCGACGCGACATCGAAGCGGTGGTGTAATGCCCTGACGTCGTGCACCATCGTGCGCGATCAATAGTGAACCACCCTCCTCTGCAGGAGGGATGAGCGCGGCGAATGCGGCAAATGCTTCGACGATCGAATCCAAACTTCCGTAGATGTCCAGATGATCCGCTTCAACGTTATTGATCAATCCGATGGTGGGATGATGGGAGTGAAATGACCGGTTGAATTCGCAGGCTTCTGTAATCAGGATGCCGGGATCTCCCTTGAGCGGTCCGGCTGGAATGTGAGGCGCGCCTAGTCTGCTGCCGGTGTCAATCTGATGGCATGCTGCTCCAATGATGAATCCAGGATCAAGGCCACAATCCAGCAGAATCCAGGCCAGCATGGCAGCAGTTGTACTTTTCCCGTGTGTGCCTGCGATGCACACAGCGAGGCGATCACGCTGCACCATGCCGAGGCCTTCGGCATAGTTCACACATGGAATTCCATCGGATTGAGCTTTCAGCAGAGTGGGGTGGTCGTTCGGGATCGCTGCTGACGCGATTACCAAGGCCGTATCGGGGGGAGGCGTCCGATCTTCCGTATGGACAGTAACTCCCTCGTTGTTGAGTGCTTGCGTGACTTCTGAAACTGTGCGATCCGAACCGGTCACCTTCAGACCTCGAGCGACCAGCATCCTCGCCAGTGCGGACATGCCACAGCCCCCCAGACCCAGCATCCAGACCAAACGTCCTGCTTCAGGCAGGGCAGGGGTCTTCGTCAGGCCCGAGTGAGCGGTCGGCATGGCAGGAGTCTACGGTCCCCAGCGACATTAGGTTGAGGAGATTGACTGGGAGTATCCTGCGCGACATGAGTCAACGCGATCTACACGATGTGGTCCATGCCCAGATTCTTGTGGTTGATGATGAGGCGGATCACGCAGACACCATGGCCGAGGCACTTCGGCGGATCGGCCACGTCTGCACGATTGTCACCTCTGCTGCGGCTGCAGAAGATGAATTGCGATTCGGAAACTTTGATGTGGTGATCACCGATCTTGCCATGGAGACCGAGGAGGCGGGTCTCCGGGTGCTTGAGATGGTGCAGGCCCACCAGCCGGATGCAGAAGCACTCATGGTCACTGCTCACGGTGATATTGCGACTGCAAAAGCAGCACTTCAGGGCGGAGCCTATGACTTCATCGAGAAGCCTCTTGATCTTGAAGTCTTCAGGAATCTGGTTCAGCGTGCTGTGGAGACGGTTCGTCTGAGACATGCGAACTCGAAGTTGCAGGATCGCGTGGAATCTGCATGGGGCTTCGAGGGCATCATTGGTGAATCGCCTGCTATTCGTAAGGTGATCTCGACCATCAAACAGGTCGCGCCGAGCACAATTCCGGTACTCATCACTGGCGAATCAGGCACCGGCAAGGAACTGGTTGCGAGCGCATTGCACAACCAGTCACAGCGTCAAGGCAAACGGTACGTGGCATTCAACTGTGCCGGTCAGAGCGAGAGCCTTCTTGAAGATCAACTTTTCGGTCACGCCAGAGGGGCGTTCACAGGAGCGGACAAGGATCGAGAGGGCGTCTTCGAGTACGCCGACAAGGGCACACTATTTCTCGATGAAATCGGCGACATGCCTTTGACGATGCAATCGAAACTTCTCCGAGTGCTGGAGAGTGGTGAGGTTGTGAGACTCGGCACGAATGCAACGCAGCACGTCGATGTCAGATTCGTCAGTGCGACGAACCGAGATCTCCGGACCATGATCGACGACGAAGCGTTTCGCGAGGATCTGTACTTTCGAATCAATGGCGCGGAGATTCATCTTCCGCCTCTACGCGAACGCCGCGAAGATATCCCGCTTCTGGTCAATCATGCAGCCGGCCGCTTTGCTGCTGAGATGGAGAGGACTGCTCCGGATTTCACGGAGCCGGCGATGATGCGGCTTATCTCCTACAACTGGCCCGGGAACATCCGACAGTTGTTCAATGTCGTTCAGCGCATGATCGTGATGACGGAAGGCGATCGTGTCGACGTATCTGATGTTCCCGATGACATCCGTCTCCACGAAGACGATGACCATCTTCATCTCGGAAGCCTCGCGGGAATCGGGCTTGATCGATTGGAGAAAGAGGCCATCAGACAGACTTTGGTGATGACGGGCTCGAACCGTGAACAGGCTGCGGAGATTCTGGGGATCGGCGAGCGGACGCTTTATCGAAAGTTGAAAGAGTACGGACTCAAGTAGTACAGATCAGTCTGCAGTCGAGAACACGATGCTCTTGCAAGTCAGACTGCCTTCGGCTTTTGCCAGTTCCGTCGAGTCAACACATACGAGTTGGAAACCCTTCGCTTCCAGCCTCTGTGCGGTGAGAGGACTCTGCGAGGAGTAAACCAACGTCTCACCGAT
>JAKVBW010000163.1 GCA_022446945.1 Phycisphaerales bacterium
TCACCAGACAGGGCAGCGTGCGCGTGCAGCGGTTGAAACAGCCCGAGGTGAGGTGGCGATGCTTCTTGGGGGTGTGCCGGAAGAGGTCATTTTCACTTCAGGCGGTACCGAATCGGCCAACACTGCGATCACATCCGCTCTTGCGATGGGAGAGGGCAAACGGGTCATTGTGACCAGCAGTGTGGAGCACGCTGCCGTTCGTGAACTTGTCGAATCACGCGTGCCTTCAGGCATTGAGCATGTCTTGCTGCCACCGACGGACGTGGGGCCCGTGGATCCTGGTGCACTGGAAGAAGTGCTGCAGGCAAGGGCTGACGAGATCGCGATGGTCTCTGTGATGTGGGCGAACAATGAAACGGGCATTATCGAGCCCATTGAGCAGCTCGCCGAGATGACAGCGCAGTATGGAATACCGTTTCACTCGGATGCCACGCAATGGATTGGGAAGTTGCCGGTCAACGTTTCCGACACACCGATCACCATGTTGAGCACTTCTGGGCACAAGTTCCATGGACCCAAGGGGAGCGGCCTGCTGTGGACACGGGTGGGAACGTCTGTGAGTCCATCCGTCATCGGAGGGGGACAGGAAAGCGGGCGTCGGGGAGGCACTGAGAATGTGCCAGCGATCATTGGTCTTGGTGTCGCCGCTCAGGAAGCGCGTGAATGGTTAGATGCGGGCGGGCATCGGGCGATGCCAGCGTTACGCGATCGGTTTGAGCAGGGCGTTCGGGATGCCGTTCCGGACATGTGTGTCAATGGCGAGAATGCCCCGCGCATGTGGTCAACGAGCAACATTGGATTTCCATCTATGGAGGCTGAACTGCTGCTTCTGGTCCTGTCAGAACGTGGACTGGACGCATCGGCAGGTTCGGCATGCTCATCAGGTGCACTGAAGCCCTCATCCGTTCTTGATGCGATGCCTCGGCCACCATGTCAGGTGGATGATCAGCAGTATGGATCCGTTCGATTCAGTTGGTGTCGTGGCACGACAGAGGATGAACTCGATCATGCAGTCGAGATCATTGCTCAAGCAATTGAGGCCATTGCATCTTTGCCTGCTCCAGCATCTTCGATTGGATCCCAGGCCTGACCACCGGTTCATCGGGCCACACTACAATGCCGCCCACGCCCTGTTAGCTCAGTTGGCAGAGCAGCTGACTCTTAATCAGCGGGTCGTGGGTTCGAATCCTACACAGGGCATTGCAGCGCCTTCTAGGGCGATTCAGCGTGATGAAGAATGATTTGATCTTTCCACTGCACGCGTTCTGTCGCGTGCGGCGGCGGTCGATCATGCCGGGGGTTGAAGGATCGCACCACTTCTCCGGTTTGGTGCCTGCAGTGCAGTCGACGTGGCCATTGTTTGGTCCTAGTATCGGGACGAACTGTTGCACATCCACCAATGGATCAGAGGGAGTGGTTCGTATGCAGACAGGAACCGTCACGCGGTTGTTCGAAGTACGAGGCTTCGGATTCATTTCACCTGATGCAAGTGACCGCGACGTGTTCCTGGGAATGGATGTCATCGATCAGTCAATCATCCCTCTTCATGAAGGCCAGCGCGTGGAGTTCGAGGCCATTGATGCCATGCCAGGTCTGAAGGCAACGATGGTGAAGCCTCTTCCGTCGTGAGTGTCTCCCCTTTGTCGCAACTTCCGGAAGCATTCCTTCGTCGGACGCGTGCTTGGTTGTCACCGCCGGACTTTGATGCTTGGTGTGCATCGGTCGAGCGTCCACCTTTAGCCGTGCGATGGACTGGCGCGTCCGAAGCCACTGCTGAAGGTCGTTCGTATCTTCTAGAGCAGGGATTGGAGATTGAGGATGTGCCTTGGTTGCCAGAGGCCTGGTCGCTCGGACAGATCTCGCGTGAGACCGTCTCTCGGCTGCCGATGGTCGCAGATCAGTTGTTGTTCATGCAGTCGTTATCGAGCATGGCTTGTGTCATGGCAGTCGGCGTCGAAGCGGGTCACGATGTGCTTGATCTGTGCGCCGCACCTGGCGCCAAGACTTCTTTGCTCAGGCGCATGCAGCAGGGAAGTGGCATTCTGGTTGCGAATGACTTGAGTCGTCGCCGCATGACGCGTCTGCGGTCGTTGTTGGAAGGATTGGACATTCAGGGCGTGGACATGCGCACGGGTCCGGGTGAGATGATGGGCCGTGACTTTGCGGGATGTTTCGACCGGGTGCTTGTTGACGTGCCATGCAGCAGCGAAGGACGGTTCAGTCTGTCAGATGCTTCGACGTGGGCGAACTGGAGTGAGGGCGTGATCCGGGGATTGGCGCGCCGCCAGGAGGCGTTGTTGGAATCGGCATGTGCAACGGCGCGGCGGGGGGGAGAGGTGTTGTATGCGACGTGCACGATGGCACCGGAAGAGAATGAACGTGTTGTCGACAGGGTTCTTCGCCGCGGCCGTGTGGGCATGGAACTTATTCCGATCGATCTTGAGATCGACAGCGCGCGTCCTGGTCTTATGGAATGGGGGAGTGAATCTTTCTTGCCGGAGATCAGGCATACGCGACGCATCTTGGGGACGACGACAACGACACCCTTCTTCATGGCCAAACTTCGCCGCACATCCTGACAGTTGTCAGAGATACGATTGATTAGCTCATGCTTGCTATTGCAGTATCTGTCTGTGTACCGTGCCCCCATGTGCAGATGGATT
>JAKVBW010000164.1 GCA_022446945.1 Phycisphaerales bacterium
CGGGTGGTGGGCATGCTGTTCTTGATCAGATCGAGAGAACCGATTGCGAAACAGTTCTACATCGTGTGTCCATATCCAAACTTCGCAAGATGTTGATTCTTTGGCGAGCGATGCGCGCAGCATGAACAAGACAGATTACGAATCAAGGCCCGATGATGCATTGCGCTGGTGCAAGGAGTTGGTCAAGAAACGTGCAGGCAACTTCTATTGGGGCCTGAGATTGCTCCCTGAGCCCCGTCGATCGGGTCTTTACACGCTGTACGCATGGATGCGACAAGCAGATGACATTGTTGACGACGCCCGTGATCCCCACCTCGCGAAAGAGGAACTGGCTCGATTTGCTGAGGAGACACGATCGCTTCTTTCTGGCGGAAAACGCGCAGCAGGATCTCTATGGGAAGCGATGTCTTGGATGCATTCGCGGTGGAATCTGCCATCAGAACCATTTGAAGACATGATCAAAGGCCAGAATGCAGATCTTGAAGAACGTGTCATTCTGAATGAGGATTCGTTGTTTACATACTGCCAGCAGGTTGCTTCATCAGTGGGACTGCTTTGCATCGAGATCTGGGGATATGAGGATCCCGACGCTCCAGCACTTGCCGTTGATCGGGGCATCGCTCTTCAACTGACAAACATCTTGCGTGATATTGGCGTCGATGCGATGTCCGGACGCTGTTATCTGCCAGCGGCGCAATTGTCAGAACATGGCCTGGACATCACCTCTCTGGTTGGTTGGCGCAGACCAGAGTCATGTAACTCCTTGATTGAGTACTGGATTGATCAGGCTCGATCACGCTATGAGTCGTCGTTGCCTTTGGATCAGATGGTGGATCCTTCGTGCAGGCGCACACTTGAAACAATGACTGCCATCTACAGACGCCTGCTTAGTCGTCTCGAGCAAGATCCTCAGCGTGTGATCAACGTGCCGGGGGTACGACTTTCAGCATTTGAGAAGATCCGTGTTGCACTGCGTCCCAGCAGGGGGACTTCGTGACCAAGACTTGCGTGATTGTCGGTGGTGGACTGGCGGGATTAGCTGCAGCGATCAAATTGGGCGACGCAGGATGGAAAGTCACGCTGTTGGAATCTCGTAGACGTCTTGGAGGGAGAGCTTCCAGCTTTGTCGATGCGTCCAGTGGCTTGGAGATGGACAATTGTCAGCATGTGTTGATGGGATGCTGTACGAATCTCATTCACTTCTACAAATCGCTTGGTGTTTCAGATGCGATCACCTGGCATGACAAAACATGGTGGCTAAGGCCGAAAGGCGGCATGGACTGTCTTCAGTCAACCTGTCTCCCAGCACCGCTGCATTTTGCTCCATCGTTCCTTCGCATGCGATCTCTCACAAGGAAGGTGCGACAAGACATTCAAAGAGCAATGTGGCGCACCATGCGAATGGGTTCTTCAGAATCCGAGACATGGCGAGGCCATTCATTTGCAAGTCTTCTTGATGAGTGGAAGCAGGGCGACGATACACGCTCAAACTTTTGGACACCCCTCATCGTGAGTGCTCTGAATCTCCCGCTTCATGAGGCTTCGGCTGTATTCGGTCTTCAGGTACTTCGAGATGGTTTTCTTGCATCAGCCAAAGGCGCTAGGATCGGTGTTCCGTCGGTCTCTTTGGCAGATCTATACAAGCCTTCGGCCGCCCTGATCGAGCGTTCAGGTGGGGAGGTAAGATTGGGATCTCCCGTAACAGGTATTGAAGTCGAAGACAGGTGCGCAGTTGGCGTACGCATCCATGACGAGCTCATCTATGGCGATGCAGTGTTGTCAGCGCTTCCGTGGGAAAAACTCGATGCATTGATGGGCAATGAAATAGCGTCCATGGATACGCGTCTGCATCAGCTCTCAGAACTTGGACACAGTCCGATCCTCGGAGTCCATGTTCTGCTGGATCGGCCTGTATTGCACGTGCCACATCTGGTGATGCCGAACCGAAATGTGCAATGGCTCTTCGACAAGGGATCCATTCCGTCGGGCGGTCAGCATCTTCATGCTGTTATCAGTGCCGCAGATGATTGGATGGATCGCTCGCAGGAGGAGATTCAAACAGCTGTCATGGTGGATGTGATAGCTGCCTGCCCCGAGGCAAGCTCGGCAGATATCGTTCAGTTCCGCGCCATCAAGGAGCGTAGAGCAACTTTCCGGGCGACACCTACAGCCGAAGCAATCCGTCCTCATGCGTCTCCGGCAACTGGCGGGACGGATCAGAACATCAAGAACCTCTATCTCGCAGGAGATTGGTGTGCTACCGGCTGGCCGGCGACCATGGAAGGCGCTGTCCGGAGCGGTTATGCAGCGGCAGCTGCCATCACAGGTCAAGGAGGGTTGGAAGCGGACGCTTCAGCGGGGTGGTTGTTTCGCGCTTTGTCATCCTCTTGAAAATCGGGGTCCATGTTCAGCGCTTCGACAAGAAATGCCCAAGTATCGGCGACTTCGTCAATTCTCTTGGTGGTTGGCTTCCCGGCCCCATGGCCAGCTTTGCGATCGATCCGAATCAAAACGGGATGACCTCCATCAGCCTGTGCGTGCTGTAAAGCTGCCGCATACTTGAACGAGTGACCCGGCACGACTCGATCGTCAGTGTCCGCAGTTGTGACCATCGTGGACGGATAAAGTGTTCCAGGAACTAGATTGTGATAG
>JAKVBW010000165.1 GCA_022446945.1 Phycisphaerales bacterium
ACTTGATATTCCAAGGCATTTTGATCCGAGGCGGTTACGCGAGCCAAATTCTCGTTTCACGAATCATTCGCTTCTTCGTCGGGCTTGCTGTTCTGATCATTGGACTTGAAACCAAGATGTCTGGCGGCGCCGTTCTTGGTTGCCTCGCTGTTGTTGTCTCGCTGGTAGCACAAACGGTGTACGTATGGTGGAAGAGTCGCGCCTGCATCAAAGAACTCGAACTGGACCCAATCGAAGAGAAGGTTGTTGCGGTTCCAAATCTCATCAAGTTCACGATTCCGCTCGCGATTTCACCAATCTGCACATCAATCATTGGATTGATGATGGCGGCTGCTCTCGGTCGGCTACCAGGTGTCATCATCTCACTGGCAGTTTGGCCGGTCATCACGAACTTCAACAACATCGGCTTAGGAATGGGCGAGAGCTTTGACCAGGTCACCGTGAAACACTACTCGACTCATCGAGATCGCCGCATGCTGAGAAGGTTCGGTTTCATCCTTGGCATATTGCTCACAGGACTAACGATTTTGTTTATCGTCACCGGATTCTTCCACTTTGCTCTCCGCACTCTTGAAAATCTGGATATCGCGACTGCGGATATCAGTACGAACGCAATGTGGTTCCTGACCGCGATGCCGTTCTTGTACACAATGGGATCCTATTACTCTGGACTTCTTGCGAAGAGTATGAACACGATGCCCATCCTTATTGCGCAGATCATTTCATTGGCGATCGTGTCGGTCATGCTCTTAGCGACTGTCAACCTCGAGCCATTCCTGGGCGTTTACGTCGTAGCCGCGTCCAGTGTGGTGGCTGGTTTTGTTTCCCTATTCTGGATGTATCATTGCTGGCGCAAGGTTCTGCGCGGTTTACCCGCGGACGACTAGCCGCATCAAACGACCAGAGTCCATATACTTGCGACATGCATATCCTCATCATCAACTTCAATCTGAATAACCTGAGTCGTTCCGAGTACGAAGCGGTCTGTAACGAGGTCGCACCGGCGTTTGCTGAGATCCCTGGCCTTATCTCCAAGAAGTGGCTCGCCAATGAGGAGACCAACACGTACGGGGGCGTGTACTTGTGGAAGGATCGCCAGGCGATGCTGGACTACCAGGCGTCTGACATCTACAAGGGCATTGCCGCGAACCCGGCGTTTGCCAACATGACGGCCGCCGACTTCGAGATGCTCGCAGCGCCGTCTCAGGTCACGGGCGTCGAAGGCGGGTAAACCCGGCCTGAAGCCCGCTTCGAGACACGGCCCGCAGATGATCGCATTGATCATCTGCTGCTGCACCGCTCTGGTCTGGTGAGCATCGAGAGCAAGTCAGTCACGACGCAGTTCTCGGTCAACAGTCAAGGCGAGTTCACGTGCACATTCCAAGGCAAGCGAAGCATCGGAAGGATTCACCCTTCGCAGGGGTTCCCCCATGCCGCGATCAGTGCGGTGAGATCCCGCCCGTCGACCATACCGTCGCCAGTGAGGTCCACGTTCTCGGAGTTGCCTCCCCATTCGGAGATCAACACTACGAGATCAGCGCCATCGACCACGTCATCACCATTGAGATCAGCCGGGCAATCTTGGACAGGCTGATAGACAAGGTCGAACTCATCTGGATTCATACCGTCCGGGAAGATGGTCGCGTCGTCGTAACGTGCTCCGGTCCATGTTGCCGTATCCCAACCTCGGATATCAGACATGTTCGCTCCGGAGAGGTCGGCATAAGACAGATCCACAGAGACGAGAGTTGCGCCAGAAAGATCAGAACTGGAAAGGTTGGCGTCCTGCAGATGCGTACCAATCATGAACGCGTCGGAGAGATCGGCACCGGAAAGATCCGCACCTGGCAGTCTCACGTTGTTCAGGAACATGCCGGACAGATCCGCACCGGGCCCGATGTAGATCATCTCCATCTCACCGGGGTTCTCACCCATCGGGAAGACGGTCGCGTCATCGTAGAGTGCATCCGAAACGCTCTCCGCGGCAGCCAGGCTTGTGTTGGCCAGGTTAGCCCCGATCAGATTCGCCCGTGACAGATCCGCATCATTCAAGATCGCCCCCCTCAAGTCCGCGCCATACAGATGCGCCTGATGCAGACGCACAGCGGACAGGTCTGCGCCGGAGAGGTTGGCCTCTTCCAGCCACATGGCGGTCATACTCGCACCAGAGAGGTTTGTTCCGGACAAGTCTCCACGAGTCATGTTCGTCCCGTGAAGATTCGCGCCAGACAGATCGAACCCTGAAAGATCGATGCCGGGAAGAATCAGATCAGAAAGATTGGCAGTCGGCCCGAAGAGATATCCGTTCACGACATGCCAACCAGCAGGGAGTACTGGTGTTCCTTCGATGTTGCGCGATACCACCCCGGTCAGGTCGGCGTTAGTCAGGTTCGTGTCCTCGAGGTAGGTATCCTTCAGGATTGCATAAGAAAGATCTGCGTCGGTCAGATCCGCCCCCGAGAGGTTTGCACTCGTGAGATCGGTGCTCATCAGAACTACGTAGCGAAGATTCGCACTCGTCAGGTTTACGCCGGACAGGTATGCAGCAGACACGTCCGCACCAGCAAGGTTTGCAAAACGAAGATCTGCGTCAGTC
>JAKVBW010000166.1 GCA_022446945.1 Phycisphaerales bacterium
GCGGGCGGCGGCGCATGGCCATGGGCATCACGCCAATGCAGGAGTTCCACTTGCTGGGGCAATCCCGTGTCCTGAATGGTGGCCGATGGAACGCGTTTCGCAAGCGAAGCAAGGACGCGATCAGGCCGCCGGATCAGAAATGCATGACGCGCGCCTTCCATCCATTCACGGGGAAACTCGGGAAGCAGGTGATGGGTCATGTGCTTTTGGTAGGACATCAAGTCCCCGTCCGCGGACGCAAGTCGTGAAGCAAGTGTTGCGGGATCCAGATCGCGATCATGCGCGGTGAGCACATGCCCCCGTCCCGGGTGCTCGGTTCCCGTCGTTGCAAGCCACCACGGATAAAGCGGCTCGTCCCAGACTTCACAATCCTTTCGGTTTTCCCAGGCGCGCATCATGGCGGTTGAAATCGTGCGTGGCCCGGACCACATGGCAATCCGAATGCCTGGCATGGCTCAATCCGCCCGTTTCCATGATGACTGTGTGTCCTGACTGGTCGGCAAGCCCGGTCGCCCTCGCCAATCAGGATTGCGGAAGCGGTAAAGCACCAGCGGCGCACCAACGAGCAATACGACCGTTCCTGCAAGAGGAAGACTGAAGTTCATCCACTCCATTGCCATGTCTTCAGTACTGGGCGGCCAGAACATGAGGAAGAAGCCGGCAATCGCCGCAAGTCCCCCACCCCCAGCAATGATCAGCAACCCCGCCATGCCCCCGGGAATGACAAAGGCTCTCGGCACTTCAGGCTTGGTGACCCGAAGCACGATGACTGAAATGAACATGAGGACATACATGACGAGATAAATCTGCGCCGAAGCAATCGTCAGAAAATAGAAGACGCGGTTCAAATCGAAGAACAGCATCAGCACGCACAGCAACGAGACGATGACAGCCTGCAGAAGCATGACGTTTCGCGGCGCACCCTGCCGCGTGGTCCGCTGAAAGACTGGCGGAATCAGTCCGTCATCCGCTGCAACGCGCAACGACTCCGTTGGCCCGATCACCCAGACCATGATGTGGCCAACCATGCCGGCGAGCGCCAGAATCGCAAGCACCTGCACAATCCAGCCCACACCCATCGGGTTGAAGATGTAGGAGAAGACCTGCAGTGTTCCCGCTGCAAGATCGATTTCTCCGATCGGAACGAGCACCGCCACACTGAGCGCTCCCAAAATCGAGATTGCCAGCACAAGCATTCCCGAGAACAGCAAGGCACGGGGAATGGCGCGCTGTGGATTCTTCACATGCCTGAAGTGAACCGAGTTGACCTCCAGTCCCGAAAGGAATGAGAAGATCGCCGCGATCCCGACCACTTGACCGATCGAATCAATCTTCGGAATGATGCCTGACCATTCCAGTGGAATGGCCGACTCGCGACCTGAGCCGATCCACCAAGCCGCCATGCCGATGGCAAGACCGACGGGGAGCAGCGTGCCGCAGTAGAGGAATGCTGTTGTGACCCAGCCACTGAAACTCAATCCACGGAAGTTGATCAGCGTGGCTGTCCAGAACACTGCCAAACTCGATGCCACGACGAACCAACCTGCATCACGCAGTGTTGGATCGATCGCATAAGCCAACGAGACAGCGCAAACCGCCAAGACAGTGGGATACCAGATCAGAATCTGCAGCCATTGACACCAAACACCAACGAAGGCCCACCGTTCTCCCAACGCTTCACGAATCCAACGATACACCCCCCCGTCATGCGGCCAGCCCACACCCAGTTCTGCGGCAACCAGGCCGACCGGCAGAAAGAAGATGAGCGTAAAGAACGCGTAGTAGACGATCAGGGGCAGCCCGAAGGATCCTACTTCGGGCAGACCTTCCAGGCCGACGACGACCGCGGTACTCATCATCGCGAGTACAAAGAGTGAAATGGAGTTGCGCTTGCCGTCGCTGTTCCAGGACATAAGCGCTACCGTATCCGATCATCGGCACTATCGACTCTGAAGCAATGATTGATTGTCACGAAATGGCGATCCCCGAGAAGGACCGCTCAGTTGTTCCCCTCGAGTACGACGGCCTTGCTGCGTACCTGCTGAATCATGCCTGCCAAACCATTGCTGCGGGTGGGACTCAGATGCTCATGGAGACGAAGTCGGTCGAAGACTGCGGCGATATCCATGGCTACGATCTCGGCTGCCGATTGGCCTTTCAGCGCAATGACCACAAGGGCCGCGAGTCCCTTGACGAGTTGACTGTCGCTGTCTGCATCGATCTGCACTTCGCCGCCAGACTCATGCAGGACCACCCACACAGCACTCTGGCATCCATAAACAAGATTGGCCTCGATCCTGTCCGCGTCAGCCATCGCTGGCAACTTCTCACCTAGATCCATGATGTAACGGTACCGATCTTCCCAGTCATCGAAGAATGAGAATGCTTCCTCAACTTCAGACAGCGGTGGCAATGCGGATGACATGTGCGAAGATTAGCCGCCTTTCGGCCGAAATGACGCGCAAACATCCGGGCGGGTATCCAGCCGATCACCACCCAGTAGATCCATGCAGTAGGGAACGGCCGCAAAAACGGCATTGAGACAGTCCGATACCGCAGATGGTTTGCCCGGAAG
>JAKVBW010000167.1 GCA_022446945.1 Phycisphaerales bacterium
ATCAGGCTGGATCCGATCGATCAGACGTGCAGAAAACATCTCGATCAAGCTAAGGACTATTTGCTTAATGGCCAAGTGGTCCGACAGCACTTCCCTTCCGAAGCATGCTGGCACCTGGAAACTCTGGCTCGTGATGCAGGAACACATCAAGGCGATCCATGGATCGTGGAACCAGATCCGTTGCTGCTGATCGTTGGTGCAGGGCATTGTGGTGTCGCATTGGCTCACGCAGCCGCTTCACTTGGATTCCGAATCATTCTTCAGGATGATCGACCGGAGATGGCGCGCCCATCTGAACTCCCCGCGCACACGTTTCGATCCTACAAACCGGTCGATCAGACGCTCGATTCGTTCGATCGGCATAGCCTGGTGTATGCCGCTTTGGTCACACGCAGTTACCAGCAGGATTTGGAGGCTATGCAACATCTTGCCCAGCGGCCTCTGTTGTATACAGGACTGATTGGTAGCCGCAGACGATTGGCACACGTCATGAAGATGCTCCGTGAGCACGATATTCCGGAGACTTTCATCGAGTCCATCGATGCGCCCATAGGCATCGATCTTCCCGTGGAAACGCCGGAGGAAATCGCGATCAGCATCTGTGCTCGGTTGATCCAAGTCAGGAACGCCGCCTGCAATCGGCCAGCTTCGATGGACATGGAAACGACCGTCAGCCTGGAGTGCTGAGCTGGTTGGCCGAACTGGCTGCGTTCGCAGCCTCGGCTAGATCTTCAGGTGTATCGATATCAATGAGCACGGAGGGATCATCGACTTCGATGAACGTTCGACGTGAGGAGTCTGCTCGGAACCATTCGGCAAGCCCGAGAGGGAGACCGCTATTCGTGATCTCTTTGGCAAGCCGCGTTGGTATTGCTATGGGGTGGCCGTGGTTTCCTCTGTGTTGCGGAGCCACAGCAGTATCGAGAGCCCGGGCCGTTCGAAGAATCGTGTCCAAAGTCGATGGGGCGACTTGGGGATGATCGGCTGGTTGGATCAGGATGCAGTCGACATCCTTGGCCCGTAGGGCGAACGCGAGACCCGCCAGGACCGAGTGTGCCATTTCAGCATCGGCATCTACGTAGACCGTGGCATACTCACGGGGGCGAAGGACATCCTGTACCTCGATGTGTCGGTGCCCGAGCACGACAACGATCTCGTCACAAGCTACTGCGATGTGATCAAAGGAACTTGTGATGAGTCTTTCAGAGCCATTCTGCGTTGGCCATCGAGAAAGTTGCTTGTTGCCACCAAGGCGACGTCCGCGTCCCGCTGCAAGTAACACTCCGATCACACTCATCCAGTACTGCCCGCATGATCCTGGATGCCCTTCAAGACCGTGTGCGGCATCAAAGGCATTTCCTTGAATCGAACACCAGTGGCAGCATAGACCGCATTAGTAATCGCTGGTGCAGTGCAATGAATACCGATTTCCCCAATGGACTTAGCGCCCATGGTGCCGAATTTGTCATGAGTCTTGACGAATTCAACCTCCATTGGTGGCATGTCGGCGAATGCGGGAAGTCGGTAGTGACGGATGGCGTCATTGAGAATCTTCCCGTTCTCATCTGTCAGGACACGTTCCGAGAGGATCCAACCGATTCCTTGTGTTACAGCGCCTTCGACCTGTCCACGACAGACCATGGGGTTGATGAGGTTGCCGACATCGAGGACGGATACCGATCGGAGGATTCGAATATGGCCATCGAATCGATTGACTGCTACTCGAACACACTGTGCTGCAAAGCCGACACTGCTGGGGTCCGCCTGATGGTTTCGAACAACTTTAACCGACCGGCCCACTCTCTGAAGATGGGCATACAGTTCAGTAAGTGGAACCGTCTTGCCTTGAGCATGCACGGCTCCCTCAACAAGATGACAATCGTCTATATCGCAACCAGCGTAACGTGCGGCTTCCTCTCGAACTTTTAAGAGAGCTGCGCGGCCTGCGCGCATGGCAGCTCCGCCGGCAACAAAGGTGGTGGCGCCAGCAAAGGTGCCGGTGTCAAAGGCATCACCGTCAGTATCGCCTGCGTGTATATGAAACTGTTCTGTAGAAATCTGCATCGTCTCAGCAAGGATCTGGGGGAGTGTGGTATTCGTACTATTTCCCATGTCGGCACTACCGGTGAAATAGTCGAACTTCCCGTCGGCTCCTAGTTCAATCCTGGCCTTTGAGCGATGTACTGTTGGCGGTGTACAGGCCTGGATCGCGATCGCATATCCATTGCCGCATGTCCAGCCTTCGTCCGTTGGCGGATCAGGCAAGCCTCCATCC
>JAKVBW010000168.1 GCA_022446945.1 Phycisphaerales bacterium
CACCGCACTCACACCCGACGAGATCAAGGCGCTCGATGCCGAGCGTGCCGCCGAACCCGCCGACGCCACGCCTTGAGCGAAGCAACACCACCAGGACCAACAGGCCCCGCCAGGTGCGGGGCTTTTTCATGCAGCCTTTCCGCCGGCTGCTGGATTGTGCCGTAAACCCTGATTAACGCCTTTGGGATGCGATTCGGCAGTCTTGAGAAATCACGCCCGGTCCGAGCCTAGGATGTGAGGAGACGTGGGGGTGGGGTGGGCGCGATGCTCGATCCCACAGACGCCTGCGTCAGCTTCCGGTGGACCAGATAGTCATGCAGATGCAGAAGAAACGCGACCACGTGCGGGCGTTGATCCTCGGGATTTGGCGAATGATGATTCCAACTTCGTCAGTTCGACATGCGTGTACGCTCGCATGTGCCCTTGTGGCAAGCATCTTGCCCAGCTGTGATCAGGGCGGTCCTACCGCAGATCCTAATCTGGCCACGCGTACGAAGATGACTGCAGTGCTCGATGCGCTTCGTATTCATGTCAAGGGTGTGGGTACGTTTCCGATTCCTGATGAGGGGTATGGGATCAGTTTCGCGCGATCATCGGAGATCTCGATTCAGTTCATGGATGACTATGTGCTGCCCGACGACGTGGAGTTCAGTTTGAGTTCCCCAGGTGAAACAAACCTTCACGTCGGGGACCCATTGCATCTGGCCGCTGTTCCTGTGAAAGTGACTGCCCGTGTCACGGCGTCCGGAATTCAAGGAGAGGAGCTCTCCGACAAGCGAACCTGGTCGCTTGTGGTGACGCCGAACAATGTCATGGCGAGCGAACGGGGTGAATTCAGTGACCTGATTCTGGACTGGGAGCTTGTCCTGGATTCCCGAAATCAGACATATACCCTCATCGATCTTGACCTTGCGCTCCAGGCGACAGATGGTTCGTGGTTTGATGGGGATCTCTCCGGTCTTGCATTGCCACTGCACCATTCGAGAATCGGAGCTGTGGGCACGAACGGTGACACGACTACGAACATCTCGCCCTGGCGATGGCCGTCGGGTGGGGGTACGGATGGTTTTCGAGTACCGATAGATGATGTATGGGCGGGGGCAAATGGGTCGGTACTTGAAGGCGGGTGTACATTCAGGGTCGAGCGCGATCGCGGATTCATTCGCTGGATTGCTATCCTTGGGCAATACCAGTTCGTGGTCGACGACATGGACGCGGGAGTCGGTATTCGTGTGCGCGATCTTGGGTTTGGGAGCATCATCACGATTCCTGACTGGTCGATTCCTGTCCTGCGGATCTCGAAGGATCATCCTGAGGGCATTGCATTGACCGAGGACGAGATCAAGGCGCTCGATGCCGAGCGTGCCGCCGAACACGCCGAAGCCGCGCCTTGAGCGAAGCAACACCACCAAGACCAACAGGCCCCGCCAGGTGCGGGTTTCTTTCCCTTGATTTCGCGGTTGGTGTTCTGGCGCCTAGGCTATTCGTCCGCTTCTAGTCCCTGTCTACCGTAGAGTCTCTTTAGATGGCACTTCATGAGCTCTTCATTCTGGTGATCCTTCTCGGCGCTGTGCTCAGCGTGCTGTTTTGGTTCGGCCTACGTAGGTTCGTTCGTTCGGATGAGGCGTGCCTGACATGCGGCTACTCAATGCGGAGTTCTTCCGCTGAACGTTGCCCGGAGTGTGGAGCAGACTGGGGCACTCCGGCGGTAGTTGGTGCTCGAGAACAACGGTATCGACGATCAAGAACACTATTTGCTGGGCTTCAGGCCCTGGTGCTTTGTGTTGTGATCGCTTACGTATTCATTTGGTGGACAGAAAATAGCCAGAAGACAGGTCCTGGAAATTATTTGGCTGTCTATTGGGCTGTCCTGACACATCCTGTTCTGGATGACCAGGCAGTCTGGCTTCGCGGGGAGCGAGTGTTGTGGGCGCCGGGCGGTTCAAATGTTGCGAATATGGATTCTCCACCTGATCCAAACCGTTTGCTGCTGGTTGTAGCCCGTGTGGACATGCCCGATCACGGGACACCGATGGATAGGAAGATTCAAAGTGGGGTCACCCTGGAGCTTGAACGCACGAATGCAGGTGCGCCTTGGAACATCGGTGACAATGTTGTCTTGTCACGCGCCGCCCTTGAGGATTGGGTGCAAGAGGCGATACCTGACGCCTCGGTGTCGACAACTCAAACGCAGTGCGACCTGCTCGACCAGGTCCTGGCAACTCCATGGAATGGAACTGTCGCGATGCCTCAGGGGTTCCAAATGCGGGGCATGAGCACCAAGTAT
>JAKVBW010000169.1 GCA_022446945.1 Phycisphaerales bacterium
ATGGAACTGGGCCACGCCATCTTCTTGGCGAAGAAGATCGTCAGGATCGCACCCTCCTGGAAGTGTGCAGATGCGGACATCGACAGCATGCTCCAGCATGATCGGCACTGTGCGAACAGCAGCACGTTGTCCGGCTTCGTCGCCGTCAAACAGCAGGATCACCACATCACAGAGTCGCGACAGATGCCGCGCATGCTCACTGGTCAGTGCGGTCCCCAGAGTTCCGATGACATGTTCGATGCCTGCTTGATGACAGGCGATGACATCCGTGTAGCCTTCGGTCACGATGGCCCGGCCGTTGCTCATGATGGCGCGGCGTGCCAGATGCAATCCAAACAAGGTGCGGCTCTTGTGAAAGAGATCGTGCTCCGCAGAATTCAGATACTTCGGTGATTCGTCTTCGCCAAGGATGCGGCCGCCAAAAGCGATGGGCTGTCCCGTCTCATCCATGATGGGGAACATCAGGCGGTGACGGAATGCATCCCAGGCATGGCCGTCATCGCGTTGTTTGAGAAGTCCTGCTGCAAGGAGCACTTTGGCAGGCATCTCATCTCCTGCAATGGCATCCTTCAGTGTGCTCCAGCCGTCACCTGCAGCACCGAGGCCGAAGCGTTCAACCATTTCGTCCGAGATGCCGCGATTGGCTATTGCTTTCCGCGCATCGGCACCGATCTTCTCGTCGGTAAGGTTTGACCGGAAGTGCGCGTCAGCAGCGGCCATCGCCTTGCGAAGCCATGTACGCCGGGCGCGACGTTGGTCGCCGTCATCGCCCACGTCGGCGCCAGTTAGTTCAATGCTGGCCCGTTCAGCAAGAAATCGGAGTGCTTCCCCAAAGTCCTTTCCAAGATGTTCCTGAACGAAACGGAAGCAGTCGCCCGCAGCGCCACAGGCGTGGCACTTGTAGAACGCAGCCGCCTTGTGCGTGACCACGGCAAAGCTGGGCCTGCGGTCATCGTGGAAGGGGCACAGGCCCACATGCTCACGGCCGCGAGGCTGCAGGGGAACGTGCTCACCGATCAAGGCAACCAGATCGGTTGCCTCTCGCACACGTTCAATGTCATCTCGACTCGCCACGTCCATACCTCGCCAACGGCGACAATCCATTGATGCGCCGCTCCCGCCGAAAGAATTCGGCGGTCACATATTCGTGATGCCCCATGAAGAGGGGGATCACAACCATTCCTGTTGAAGTGCGGATCTTGGAGCGTGAGGGGGAAGTGTCGGGAGTCAGGCCAATAAAGGCGAGGATGCACCCTGAAATTGAAAACGCTCTGAACCGTCTGAATAGATAGCCCTGAAGAGGGCAAAGTCTAAATAAAAACCAGAAAAACCGTCAGACGCCGCAAATCAAGGCGCCTGAGGGCAAGAATCGTTTCACGCAGTCTCGGCCTGTTTTTGGGCCCGGGTCCACCCGAATTTGCGTCGTAAAGGCTTGACCACCAGGCCATTGCGAATGGCCTTCGCTGTCGCTTTGATGCGGGTGGGCTTGCCATCAACAACAGCCCTGACGGACTGAATATTGGGCTTGATCGTCCGTTTGGCGATACCACTGGGCTTCAGCCCGATGCCGCCTTGATACTTGGGGCGACCGCGATAGTGGATTTTCCGGCCGGTTGACGTGCGAGCGCCGCTGAAATGGCAAACACGGGGCATGGACGGGCCTCCAAGCAACAAAGGGGGAATCCAAGAGGATACCGCTGCCCCCAGATGGGGTCAAGTGTGGCTCAGGGGCTGGGAGCGGGGTCAGGCCGATTCGCGTGCAGGGGATTTCTGCTCGAGTTGATCGAGCGTCGTGCCGCCATTCAGCGTGGATTCGTCGATCAGATAATGTCGACCGGCTCGGTCTTGGTCGGGCAAGTCGTACATCAAGTCGAGCATGAGCGCGTCAATCACAGCGCGAAGTGCTCTGGCGCCCGTACCGCGTTCCATCGCACGTTGGGCGAGTCCTGATAGCGCCGCATCACTGAATTCCAGACTTGCACCTTCGAGTTGGAAGAGGTGCTGATACTGCTTGATGATCGCATTGCGAGGTTCAGTGAGGACGCGAATCATCTCCGCTTCATCAAGTGGAAGCAGGGGTGTCGCGATCGGGAGACGGCCGATGAGTTCGGGTATCAGGCCAAACTGAAGAACATCATGAGGCGTCACGGCTGAGAGGAGATCTCTCAGATTTCGATCGTCCTGCTCCTGGCCACTGGAGAAGCCGATGCGGCTCTGGCCAAGGCGACGCTGAATGATCGTGTCGATGCCTTCAAAGGAGCCTCCACAGATGAACAGGATGTGGCTGGTGTCCATCTGAATGTACTGTTGTTCAGGATGCTTGCGTCCACCTTGTGGCGGCACGTTGGCAACGACACCCTCCAGCATCTTCAGCAGTGATTGCTGCACGCCTTCTCCGCTGACATCGCGCGTGATGGAGACGTTGTTCGACGTCTTGCCAATCTTGTCGATTTCATCGATGTAGATGATGCCTCGCTGGGCAGCCTCAAGATCGTAATCGGCGGCTTGCAGCAGTTTCAGGAGGAGGTTTTCAACGTCTTCA
>JAKVBW010000017.1 GCA_022446945.1 Phycisphaerales bacterium
AGTCGCCGCCATTGGTGTCATTCTGGGTGTCGATCGAATTCTTGACATGTGCCGGACAACAGTCAACGTCTGGGGGGACGCTGTTGGTGCCCGCATCATGACGCGAATCGCGCCGGATACTGACACAGAGACCGCCAACACCGACTCGATCAGACAGAATCACCTGACCAACTGAAGCCACTGTTGATCACGAATGGTCTAATGCTCTGACAGCCACCGCTCAGCATCAAGTGCGGCCTGACAACCCATCCCCGCAGCAGTGATTGCTTGACGATATGTCGGATCTGCGACATCGCCCGCAGCAAACACGCCCTCCAGATTTGTGTGGCTGCTACCACCCTTGACGACGACGTAGCCTTCATCATCAAGTTGAATGTCCGACCCCTCAAGAAAGGATGTCGCAGGCGTGTGGCCGATCGCAATGAACAGACCCTTGACCGCCAGATGACGTCGTTCCTGAGTCTGGGTGTCTTCCAGTTCAATTGTTTCGATCATCTTCTCACCGTGCACGTCGACAACCTGACTGTTCCAGACCATCTCAATGCGGTCGTTTGACAAAACGCGATCCTGCATCGCTTGAGATGCACGGAGCGAGTCTCGCCGATGAATGACATACACGGTCGAGGCAAACTTGGCGAGATAGGAGGCTTCCTCCATCGCGCTGTCGCCGCCACCGACAACTGCAAGTGGTTGATCCCGGAACATCGGCAGCGCTCCATCACAGACCGCGCATGCACTGACGCCACCACCTGAGGTCGCCAGACGCAATTCGTTATCCAATCCCAGCCAGTTTGCAGTTGCGCCTGTTGCGATGATGACTGATTCAGCCAGGACAACATCGTTCTCACTGGTCGTCAACTTGAACGGTCGCTCTCCAAACTCACAGGCTGTGACATCAACTCCTCGAACGCGGGATCCGAATCGCTCTGCCTGTTTCTGAAATGCCTGCATCATGTCAGGCCCAGTGATCCCCTCCGGGAATCCCGGGTAATTCTCAACCTCGGTTGTCAGCATCAACTGTCCGCCAGGCAGGACGGGGGCTGGGTCCGTTCGAGGCACTCCGATAAGACAAAGTGGGTCAAGGTTTGCACGAGCCGAATAGATCGCCGCCGTCCAACCGGCGGGTCCACTGCCGACGATCACAACCTTTTCAACATCACCACCAGCAGACATGTCAATTGCTCCATCGATCCTGAGGGTCGATCACTCTCCGCCGCCCTCTGGTGCCTGATCACGGACAAGATCGCGTGGAGGAGGCCAGATCAGCAGATCCCCCCGCCCCTTCTCATCAACGTGCAGAACTCCACGATCATCCAGTCCATCAAGCCCTGTGCTGTACAGCAATCCTGTCCCGGGCTCGACAGTCACTCTTGTGGTTCCAACATCGATCGCCAAAGGTCTGTCCAATCTTCTGTACTGCAACCAAGGGCGGTATCCGCCTGAAATCATCGCGTGCTCATCAGCAGCCCATGACTTGTCCATCGTCGTACCGAAACAAAGTCGCAATTCGACTGGGTAGTGCCCACGATCGATCTTGTAGGAAAGAATTCCAGCGGAAGTCGCAGTCGCATTGACTTCCATAAGCAGTCGATCCCGAGCATCAAAGAGGGTCTGCATATCGTGAATAACCGCATCGATAGCAGCGAAGCGACCGGAATTCAGCATCTCAAACTGTGACTGGCGATTCAGAATCATCGATCCCATCTCATCAGTGGGATCAGCACGCCACCTCAACCACCAATCGTCGAAGACGAGTCCGAGACGCTCTTGGGAGTAGGCGAGACTGTCATGCCCGTCTTGCAGCATTTCCCATCTTCGACGAATGCCGAACCGATGGATGGGACTTGCCTCGGATTGAACTTGCGTAAACACAGCGGGAAACTCTGTCGGATGTGGAGTCCCGAGATCGTGCCTGAACGCATTTTCCAACAGTGCCTCACACCAGCGTCGATCGAATGTTGGAAGGAAGAGACTTTCAGAGCCTGGCCGCAACGCGGGGATCTCGTGGATCGCCAGTTTGGTCAGCAACTCGGAGGACAGATCGGATTGATACCGAAACATCACCTCACGGATGAGATTCAGACCTTGCGTCATCGCGCGGATGGCCACTTCCTTCTCACCCATGAACTCACGGTCCGCCAGTCGACGTAGCACCATGACCTGATCGAGCAGCAGGACAATCGCCTTCTCACCTTGGCCGGCCTCGCCAAGCCTGAACGCCTCCACCGCAGTCCAAACTGCCATTTCATGGAGTGCTTCCAGATATCTGAAGGTCGGCGGAACCAGTCTGTCATCTCCACCCAAGTCGATGTAGAGGCCAGCCTCAAAGTCCTCCGGCGTGACACCTCCGCGACCATATGGCAAACCGAAGACGGGGCGTTGAGCTGCCTGTTCAATCGCCGTTCCCATTTCGGGGTGTGAGGCGGCCCAAGAGGACAACTCAGACCAGTCAGACATTCCTGGCCAAACATCCTCGACAGTGATCGGAGGATCTGAGTCTGGAACATCTCCAATCGCTTTCAAAGCGGGAGACAGGATGGACCAACAAGTCTGATCCCCAGGAACGTTCACCGAAGCATGGTCATTCAACCGCTTGGCCAAATCTGCAGGCGTCACCGTCGCGGGAGGCGCGGCGACAAAGAACATCATCAGCACTGAACCTGAAGTCATGAGCATCATGGACATACTCCTGAAAACAGAGCCCTCAAGCACGATCAACGCCAGCCGAATCACAAGCGTCGGGACGCTCAAGTCTAGCAGGTCCGCCCTTTGACTGGCTCGATGAGACCCTCTCCGACGTGGGTATACTTCCCTCATGACGGCCCCGTGCGGCCACCGCCGCTACTTTGATAACGCCGCAACGAGTTGGCCCAAGGCCCCTCCTCTCGCGTCCACCATGCGCCGCTGGGTTGACCTCGTCGCAGCGAGCCCTGGCCGAGGCGCTTACCGAGAGGTCCAAGAAGCAACCGAGGTGATGGATCGTTGCCGAGAGCGGTTGAGCTCGCTCATCGGGGCAACTCACAGCAATTCCATCGTCTTGACACTCAATTGCACAGATGCGCTCACACTTGCCATTGACGGCATGGCCCGACATGCCCGCCGGTCAGGACGTCCCGTCCACATGGTCACATCCATGCTGGACCACAATTCCATCCTCAGACCCCTGCATGGGCTCGAAAGTGATGGCGTCCGCATGACCGTCGTCCCTGTGGATCAGCAGACAGGGCGCATCGATCCGGATGATGTCAGCGACGCGATTGAGTCGGACACGATCCTGGTAGCCATGCACCATGGTTCCAATGTCTCCGGAACCCTGCAGCCGATCGCAGAGATTGGCGCACGATGTCGACACCACGGAGTCCCCTTTCTCGTTGACGCCGCTCAAACGTTAGGTAGACGACATATTCATATCGATGCCATGAACATCGATCTTCTTGCATTCCCAGGACACAAGTCACTGCTTGGACCACTTGGAACAGGGGGTCTCTGGATTCGCCCAGGGCTTGAAGATGTCATCGATCCCGTGCGACTCGGTGGCACTGGCTCTCGAAGTGATCTTCCAGTTCAGCCGACAGAACTGCCTGATCGCTACGAAGCTGGCTCTCACAACATGCCCGGCATTGCAGGGCTTGACGCAGCCTTGGGATGGATGCTTGATCAGCGAGAATCGCTGTTCAAACGGGAACAACGTGTCACCGAGTGGATGCTGGATCGTCTGCTTGCGATTGACAATATCCAGATCATCGGTCCCACCACGCCTGATCTGCGATGTGCTGTCTTCAGTCTGACGTGCGATCACCTCTCTCCTTTCGAACTCGCGGACGCCTTGGAGGCTCATGATGTCTTGACGAGGGCGGGACTTCATTGCGCTCCATTTGCACATCAGACATTTGGAACACTCGATCGTGGTGGGACCCTGCGACTGAGTGCTGGTTCACTGACGACAAATGATGACGTCGAAGCGGCAATGGATGCACTTGCCACCACGGTCAGCCAATCCACAAAAGTGGCGTTAGCAATATGAAGAGGCAACACATGTTTTCGGAAAGACTCGAAAGCGCCGTCAAAACCATCACATCATTGAGTTCGCAGTTGACAGCCATCGAACAGATCGCTGATCTGCTGATCGAGTGCCTTTCACGGGGTGGAGTTGTGTGGACCGCGGGGAATGGTGGATCCGCAGCGCAAGCCCTGCACTTCTCGGAAGAACTTGTTGGCAGATATCGATCCAATCGCAGAGCGCTGGCATCGGCAATGCTCGGAAGCGATCCGACAGTTTTAACGTGTATTGCGAACGACTATGGATTTGATCAGATCTTTGCTCGCCCCCTTCAGGCCATGGCGCGCCCGGAAGACGCCCTGCTTGTCCTGTCGACATCAGGAAACAGCCCCAACATCCTTGCGGCTCTTGACGCTGCAAGGTCCATGGGATGTACTTCCATTGGCCTCCTGGGTGGATCGGGGGGGAATTGTCTTGAGAAATGCGATGCAACACTCGTGGTCCCAAGCGAAGACTCTGCATTCGTTCAGGACGCCCATCAGGTTGTCATCCACCTGCTTTGCGAAGCAATCGAAACATGGACTGCAGGAGATGAGCCCTGATGTCTAAACAAAATCAAAATGGACGTGCGGGATGGATCGGACTTGTGCTTGTCCGATTCATTGTGCCTCTGTGGATAGGAATCGGCGCGACCGTCAAACTGGCGGAAAGATCACCCAAGTTGCTCCCTGAACACCTGCGAGACGCTCTTGATGTAAGCGGAATCGATCTCCATTGGGCCTTGGCTTGGTTCATCGGAATTGAGATCGCCGCCGTTCTGATCATGGTGCTGCTGCCCCGACTTGCGCGTGAAGTGGCGATTTTCATGCTGAGCGTGTTCTGTCTGGTCCTGCTTTATGAAATCTTCAACGGCAATGTCACGAATTGTGGCTGCCTTGGAAGTTACTCCCCAGCCCCGTGGTTGATGCTGAGTATCGATCTTGCGATGCTCATAGCGGTCATCGCCTTGCCGGTTCGACACTTGTCCTACATGCCGGATCGTCTGGCAGCAATGCTGACCAGCTTCGCAGCCATCTTCTTCTTCATTCTGGCATACATCCATGTTGTTGGAAGCGCGAAGGATATTCAGGTTGTCGTCCCACAAATTGACGGTAGCCAGCCCTCGACGTCCGTCGATTCAACGACAACCATCACCTTGCCTCCCTACTACACACTTGATGTCAGCGATTGGAGCGGCAAACCTATTCGTGAGATCGAACTGATCTCCTGGATTCCAGATCTCCCGCCTTCGATTGAAGAGGGGCAGCAGTATCTCATCATGTACAGCAGAACCTGTGAACACTGCCATGAACTCCTGTTGGAACACTTTTCATATGACCCCCCTGCCCCAACAACGCTGGTTGCGATTCCGGAATCAACGGATGGTTTCGCGGAGGGAGGCGGGTTAGACAATCCGTGTCTGGATTGCCTAGAAGTCGAGTTGCCCGTCGGCACCGACTGGCTGATGACACCGCCCATTGTCATTTCAATTGAAGATGGTGTTGTGCAATGTGCCCAAGAAAGTGAAGAAACCTACGATCCCCAGTGCCTGCCATGGCACGGATTTTGACCACAAGCCGATTACCACAAGACGCGCAGGCATCAGGTAAACCGAGATAGATATGGAAGACAGACTGCAAGCCGTCCTTGAACAGCTCGACAACACACAGGGTGCGCAACTGGATCGACTGGATCAACTTCTACGCATTCCGAGTGTCAGTACGAATCCTGAACACAGTGATGATGTTCATGCTGCTGCCGAATTGTGCGCCCAGTATCTGTCGGATGCAGGGTTGGATGCATCCGTTCGTATGACATCTGGGCATCCGATGGTTGTCGCCCATTCCGGCGGCGATGCCAACGCTCCGCACATTCTCTATTACGGACACTACGACGTTCAGCCGCCCGATCCGATCGAACTTTGGGAGTCCCCTCCGTTTGAACCGCAAATCAAGGATGGCCCGCATGGCCAACGGGTGGTTGCCCGTGGCGCTGCTGACGACAAAGGGCAGTTGATGACTTTTGTCGAGGCGATCCGAGCGTGGACAGAGTCCGGAGGCGGCCTTCCCGTTCGCATCACAGTGTTACTGGAAGGAGAAGAAGAAAGCGGAAGCCCCAGCCTCGACCCTTTCCTGGAAGCACATGCCGAGGAACTCAAACCTGATGTCTGTGTCGTCTCCGATACGGGCATGTGGGATGCCAATACCCCAGCGATCACAACGACACTCCGCGGGCTGGTGTATCTCGACGTGACCTTGCATGGCCCCTCTCATGATCTCCACTCTGGAATGATGGGCGGCGCAGTGGTGAATCCACTCAATGAACTTGCAGCCATCCTTGGCTCCTTGCACGACGATCAGGGAAGAATTGTGGTCGAGGGCTTCTATGACGGCGTTGAGGAACCGAGCGACGAACAGAAGAGTCAATGGAGCCAACTCGACTTTGATGAATCAGCATTCCTGCAGGAAGCGGGACTCACAGCTTCCACGGGTGAAGTAGGCAGGACCATTTTGGAACGACTTTGGACACGTCCGACGCTGGACATCAATGGCATCACCGGTGGATACGGCGGGCCTGGCGCAAAAACGGTCATTCCCTCGCACGCATCTGCGAAGTTCAGTTGCAGACTGGTTCCTGGTCAGGATCCATCAAAAATTGAATCTGCACTCATTGAGCATCTGCAGCAACGAACACCAGAACAATGTCGATGGGACATCGAATCTCATGGCTGCAATCCCGCCATTCAAGTCTCTGATGCATCACGCTGGCTGGATGCCGCTCAACACGGTCTTGAACAGATCTGGGGACGAAGAGCCATCCTCATGGGTTGCGGCGGCTCGATCCCGGTTGTTGGTTCATTTCAAACGATTCTAGGAGCCGAATCTTTGCTGATCGGATTTGGGCTGGATGATGATCGTGTGCATTCTCCGAATGAGAAGTTTGATCTTTCATGCTTCCATGGTGGGACGCGTTCTCACGCTGCAGTCATTGCAGCGTTTGCACAGGCGATCGAGCGTTGACTGCAAAGTGCCGTTGGATGACATGGATGGCCATGGCCCTGTCCATCGGCGCGGCCTGGCAAACTTCTTCAGCTGCGCCAACTATCGAGATTCTGGAGCCGGGGATTGGCGGCGTTCTACCTCTCGGACAACCCGGTGCAATCAAGATCCGCGTTGATCCTGATGGACTGGATGGTGGCACCTATCACCTTGAATGGGTGAGTGAAACACCTGAAGGTGATCAACTGGTTCGCGGGCTTCCTCTTCCACTCGGAGGAACTCCTGTAGATGCAACCCTGTTCGGTGACGTGCCGCCGAACAAAGAGGCGACCGTCACCATTCGCCTGCGAAATCCTGATGGCGGCGACCTTGTCGCGGCAACCACAATCAGGCCGATGGATGCAACCCTGCTGACTCCAGGCGAAGAGTTCATTGTCGTCATTGGCGATCAACGCTTCGGCCTCCAGCAGTACGACGAGTCCAGAAGCGAAAGAGTCCCATGGACGGATCAGTTCGCGACTGTGCGTGCCGTCACGATCAACGAGCTACCTCGACATGATCCGCCACTGGATGTCATCTCTTCCATTGTCGTCACAGGTTCGAGTCTTCCACGTGACCCGGACCGCCTTACCCAACTCCGCGCATGGATGGAACGTGGTGGTCATTTGATCATTTCGCTGCCATCTACCAGCAATGACTGGGCATTGGGTCAACCCAACGGACCGTGGTCAGACTTGCTCCCCAAATCGTCAGAGGTCTCCTCCATACCGATGTGGGCACTCGCGAATGTGATCAGTCCCGATCCCATCCAGCCGAAAGAGCGTGATTCACTCGCAGTGCGAACCTTTGCTGAAGACATCCGATCAGACCCCTACTGGCACGTCATCCACAACTCCGCAACGGGCGATCCACTGACCATTGCAAAGGGTGTGGGACTTGGACGATTGACAGTCTCAGGGCTCGACATTACCAGCCCACTGACGAGTGGATTCTCACTGACTGAAGATGCCACCGGAGCCCTACCTTCTGCTGCCACATTCTGGAAGCCGGTGCTCGCACGTCGTGATATCGCGCCTACTCCGAGGCAGATTCGGCTGGCTTTGGAGCAATCTCCAAGAAATCCGACTCCCGCGCGTGAAGTCAATCTCAATGGCAGCAGTGCATCGCAGAACACACGCAGCACGGTCGAAACAACCGGGCGAGTGATTGCCGTTCTTGCATGGCTTGCGTTCTGCTGGCTGATTTGTGGACCGTTGATATGGACAGTTGTAAACAGGCGTCAGAGACAGGACCTTGCATGGCCACTTTTTGGCGCTATCAGTCTGATGGGCGCTTTCGTGGCCTGGGCTCTGGGGTCCACTTTGGGCCTGAACCATGTTCAAACACGCCACTTTTCCGTTGTTGACATCGTGCCGCATGAACAGATCGCCAAAACACAGTCCTGGATCGAACTCGGACTCCCAGGCGATGGTGAACAACTGGTCTCATCTTCCGCAGAAGATCTCTATTCCGGGTGGATCGCACCTTGGCAGCATCCAGATGACGCGACTTTTGGTTTCTCGAATACTCAACCGCTGTTCGCTGATCTGAACAAACCACTGGCCATGCCTGTTCAAGCGCGGGGAACTGCGTTGGGACTCATGCTGAATGCGATGAGCGCAAGACCCGTGGGAAATCTCGAAGTTATTGACCCCCTGCGTACGAAGAGTTCGGGATCAGCAACCTCGCTGACCGGTTCCATTCGCAATGAACTGAACGCAACGCTGAGCGACGTGTCCATCGTCTGGGTTGAAGCACGCTATATGCCTCATGCCTCCATTCCAACAGGCAAGGTTGATGCAAGTGAAGGCGGCCAAATGCCTGTCAGGATCTGGAATTGGAGACTGGATGAGTGGCTTCCAGGACATGTTCTCGATCTGTCGGGCTTAGATCACGCTGAAGGACATCGAAACGCACGACTGGAAGACCGCCTCGCAATGAATGCTGATGGACTCTCCAAAAGTGTCGATGATGACGGAAATGCCGAAGCGGAAGCGCTTTCCCTTTTCTCACTACACGCACCACCCGAGTGGGTCGCGACAGAAGCAGGCACCGCCATTGATTCCGTCGTGATGCGTCGTAGCTTTGGCCAAAGCCTCGATCTGGGCGCGCAATTGGGGAGCCCCACCTTGTTGATCACCGGTTTCCTTGATGATTCGCCCCTGCCAATTCCTCTGACAGTTGATGATCGACCTGTGACGGATTCAAGAGGGAAAACAATGGTGAGATGGCGAATTCCCTTGCCAGATCGACCCCCCATTGTTGCTCAGCCGCCCCCTTCAAGGTAGAAGAGCAACCTCATGGCCATGATCGAGACTCTCAACCTGACCAGAAAGTACGGCGATCTCGTCGCGCTGGACAATCTCAATCTCGAGATCGAGGCAGGTTCCTGCTTTGGGTTTCTGGGTCCAAATGGTGCCGGAAAGACCACGACCATCCGGATTCTGGCGACATTGCTGAAACCCACGTGGGGAGAAGCACGCATTGACGGTCTCACCATCGGATATCAGAACTCCCTCATTCGACCGATCATCGGCTTCGTCCCGGATTTCATCGGTACCTACGATGACATGTTGATTTCCGAGTATCTGGAATTCTTTGCAGCCTGTTATGGCATCCACGGCAATCATCGAAGATCAGTCGTTGATAGCGCGTTGTCTCTTACCAAACTGACGGATCGGGCATCGACACAGATCTCCAGCCTCAGTAGAGGCCTCAGTCAACGGTTGTCCATCGCCAGAGTCCTCTTACATGATCCCAAAGTCCTACTCATGGATGAGCCGGCAGCAGGCTTGGACCCGCGCGCCCGTGTGGAAATCAGAGAACTACTGAATGAACTTCGATCAATGGGAAAGACCATCCTTATCTCATCTCACATTCTTAGTGAGCTCAGTGAGTTGTGCGATACGATCGGCATCATCCAGTCCGGCTCACTCGTGTTTTCAGGATCCATGCAGGATGCGTTGCAATCTGCGGATCGAGGCATCGAGTATGAAATTGAGCTGACTGGTAGAACAGATGAAGCAGCGAAACTGCTGGAAGATCTGCACGGAATCGCAAGCGTGTCGATGGAGACCCGGCATGGAGACAAATTCCTGCGTGTGAGACTCGACACCTCGCAGAAAATCGCCCCGTCGGAAATCCCGGCGCGTCTGGTGACTGCTGGGTTCAAGATTCGTGACTTCCATCGTGGACAAGTCGATTTGGAAGCTGCCTTCATGCATCTGACAGGAGGAACGTCGTGAGTACGCCTTCAAACAGACCCCGCCTGTTGATTCTTGCAGACGACTCGCGTGAAGATGTCGCCAGCGTTCTGGGTGAACTGCGAACTGATTTTGAAAAATGGGGCGAATCAGTCACCTATGCCTCCTCCGCCGAGAAGGAGCCCCTGCCAGA
The DNA here is from genome assembly GCA_022446945.1 of Phycisphaerales bacterium. Taxonomy (GTDB): domain Bacteria; phylum Planctomycetota; class Phycisphaerae; order Phycisphaerales; family SM1A02; genus UBA12567. The sequence continues at coordinate 10,474 of JAKVBW010000017.1, forward strand.
GAATCTTGAAGCGGATTTGGCAGTCGTGATCGGCGGTGATGGAGCGATGATCTCCCAATCTGGAAGATTGGTCGGATGCGGGATGCCACTGATCGGGATCAATTGCGGACGTCTGGGATTTCTCGCAGCCTTTGATGCCGCCTCGCTCAGAACGCATGCTGACATCCTCATGACAAGCACTCCACCCGTTCGGCATCACATGCTGATGGAGGTCACAAGGCACCATGAGGGCGAAACAGACCACGCCGTTGCGGTTAATGATGCCGTTGTCACCGCCGGCCCCCCCTATCGAATGGTTGAACTGTCCCTGAGTATCGGCGGGGTCCAAGGCCCGCAGGTCCGTGGTGATGGGTTGATCGTGGCATCGCCAACAGGATCAACAGCCCACAATCTCTCAGCGGGGGGACCAATCATCGGACCTGGCGTGGACGCACTGGTTGTCTCGCCCCTAGCGCCTCAATCGCTTGCCTTTCGACCCATCGTTTTGGATGCCGGAGAAGGCGTCGAGGTTGAAGTCGAGCGATCCAATGACGGGACAACACTCGTATTGGATGGCCAGACGCTCACACCGCTGGCTTCGGGGGATCGTCTGGTGATTCGACGGCATGAACGGACCATTCCAATGGTCGTCAACCCAGATGAGCCCTTCTGGAGGATCCTTCAGGAGCGAATGCGCTGGGCTGCACCGCCTGTCTTCCGTTGATCGCCTGCCTCAATCATGTCGAATTCAGCGTTGAGTGCCATGCGGTGAGTACACTCCGCGCATGATCGACCTCAAAGAACTGCGTGACGATCCAGATCGGTTCAAGAAGGGAGCCCAAGAGAAGGGCATTGATATCGATATCGACAGGATTCTTGACCTTGATATGCGTCGACGCGACGCGTTAACGCGGCAGGAGCAGGCTCGAGCGGATCAAAAGCGCATCTCAAAGGAAATCGGCCCGGAACTCGGCAAGCTCAAAGGTCAACTCAAGTCGGGCGGTGAAGACAAGACCCGCATTGAAGCTGCGATTGCGGAACTTGAGCAGCGACCGGTCGCACTCAAACAGGCTGTTCAGAGTGCGGAAGCCGAAGTTACTGAGCTCGAGGGACCATTGAGGGAACTGCTGCTTCATGTGCCCATCCCCGCGGATGAGGATGTGCCCAAGGGCGCATCTGCCGCTGACAACGTCGAACTCCGTCGATGGTCTCCCGAGGGATTTGATCCTGCCATTCCATTTGTCGACCAGCGTGGCTTCCAGCCCAAGACACATCTTGAACTCGTTGAACAGCATGGGCTCGTTGACTTCCAACGTGCCGTCAAGGTCGCGGGAACAAGGCACTACAGCCTTCAGGGTGACGGGATGCGACTGCATGAAGCCATTCTCGGATTTGCCATGGATGTCATTTCCAATGAACAAGGTTTCACACCTGTATCGGTCCCCGTTCTTGTCAGAGAAGAATGCATGCTGGGCACCGGTTTTTTCCCCGAAGGCCGTGAGCAGGCGTACCACATTGAAGAATCTTCAAGAGGCGCAGGCCATGATTTGTTTCTGACAGGAACCGGCGAAGTGGGACTCATGGGCCTTCATGCGGACGAGATCCTTGATGAGAGCGACCTCCCCATCAAATCTGCGACAAGATCAACCTGCTTCCGAAGAGAGGCGGGCGCAGCCGGGCGTGATACCGCTGGGCTCTATCGCATTCACCAGTTCGACAAGGTTGAGCAAGTAGTGATCTGCGGTGCGGATGTCACAGAGGAACGTGAACATCATGCAGCCATGATTGGAACTGTTGAATCGATCCTGCAGAAGCTGCAATTGCCATACCGGCTCCTTCAATGCTGCACTGGGGATCTTGGTCCGAAGAATGCGGACATGATTGATATCGAGTGTTGGATGCCTGGCCGGGGAACACTGAACGACGATGAACGCCCGGAGGGCGACTGGGGAGAAACGCATTCAGCGTCAAGACTTCATGATTTCCAATGTCGAAGGCTGAATCTCCGATACCGCGACGAAGCGGGCAAGACCCGATTCTGCTGGTCGCTCAATAACACGGTCATTGCAAGTCCCAGGATTCTCGTGCCACTTCTTGAGATGCACCAGCAGGCCGATGGCTCGATCTCGATTCCAGAACCTCTGCGAGACAGTTTCGGTGGTCAAAGTGTGATCGGATGACCGGTGATGGTCACCTGCCATCATTAGCTGGATTGTCGATCGTTACCACCGAAGCTTCCACGACGACGTTAATCCCACATCCGCATTCAAAGGTGCGACGATGACGCTTCGAGTCGATGACTGCGCGACAGACTCCACGAATACTGTCAGCAGACAGGCCATCGACCGATCCGCCTGCATCTCTCAAGCCAGCGTGGATGGTTGCCATCCGGAGCCCTTCACTTAGTGAGGCTAGCGCATCGCGCTTCCACTCGCGGTTCGCAGGCTTGACTGTTGAAGAATTCAAGGCTTCTGCTGCGGCTGCACGAACAGCTGTTCCCTGAGCAACACGACGGGCAACGCCTTCACGCATGGACTCCAGAACAGGGAGCACGTCTGCACGCAATCGACCACGCACAGTGTCCACATCCGCATTGGTCGGGTCCTCAGACCAGGGCAAGCCCTCCAACTCGCAGAAATCTGTAATCGTCTCGCGATCAATCTGCAACATCGGCCGCAGTAGATCGTGTCCCGTCGCCAACGTGCGTCTGGATCGCATGCCAACGAGACCTGTCGGCCCAGTGCCACGAACCATTGCCCACAAGACTGATTCCAATTGATCCTGCGCATGATGGGCAGTTGCAATGAACCTGATTTGTCGAGACGACGCCATCTCGGCGAGTGCTTCATATCGAGCTTCTCGCGCATCTGCGGGAGATGACAGAGATGATCCATCAAGATGTTTCACATCGCATTCGAATCCCTGTTGCTCGGCAGTGCGTCGTACAAGCTCACACTCGGCATCCGAAGCGGCACGCAAACCGTGATGGACATGTCCGATCACCGGTTGGATGTCCGTCAGTGAGCGCATGGCATGCATCAGTGCCATCGAGTCACGCCCCCCACTGACCGCCAGCAGGACGGAATCCCCTTTTGCGCAGAATGAGGACATTGCCCGAGCAATCTCGTCCACAAGGGGGTGACGCGCAGATCCACTCAGCTTTGCAACCGTGTCAGCCATCCCATCGCCACCGCTCATACCAGGTCATGCCATATGAAACGGGTCTTGTTGCATCTGTGCAATAAGGAACTTCCGTCAAGGTCATGTGGACAGATTATCAGGCAACACACATTCACCCACTGCAATCCTACAAGCCGGTCCCTTCATCCTCACCAAGCCTGAAGTTGCCTCGATGTGAAGATTGAGTTCCCCGCCGGGCATCCGCACAACTACCGGTCCACCCTCCGAACACATCAGACTTGCGGCGGCGGCAGCGCCCGTTGCGCAAGCCTGCACAGCACCCGCGCCACGTTCGAAGGATTCCAGTGCGATGGATCCGTCATCCCTCACGCAAGCATGGTGAACATTGACGCCATTTGGAAAGTTAGGCAAACGGTTGGCCGCTTCCGCGATGTCGGCAAGGCGGTCGATATCCGGCGTCGTCTGCTCGAACAGAATGGCATGCGGGTTCCCGACAGTTGCGCATCGAAGTTCGATTTCAGAACCGCCAAACTCCATCGATACAACTGGAGCAATGATCGCGTTACCTAGTTCCATCTCGACCATCCAGATATTGGTCTCCTGCACAGCCACTGTCGCTTCATGCCGACCCGACGATGATGTCAAAAACACCCTCTCCACACCTGCATTTTCGGACAACCATGCAGCAGCGCATCGCAGGCCGTTTCCACACAACTCCGCATCTGTGCCATCTGCGTTGACAATTTGAAAAGTTGAATGATCCGTTCCTGTCTTGTCACAGATCAGCAAGCCGTCCGCACCAATTCCAGTTCGACGGTTGCAGATGCATCTTGCAAATGCGGCGCGATGTGCTTCTGGCACGATGCCCTGCTCGATGAGAACGTAATCGTTCTCGAGACCATGCCACTTTGAAAATGGAATCATCCCGGTGATTGTCATGACCCCATGGAAGCAGATGACCGGTGAATGACACCGAGATCTACCAGAACGCCATCATGCCGGTAAAAATCAATGTTCAAAGTGTCTTCATCGACATAAGTCATGACCAGACAGTTTGCTCTCGTCGAGTCGGCATAGGCCATGTCCCCCGCGCCCGGACCCGCATGCCCGCCGTTACGCGTCTTCTGAGCATGAAAGTGAAAGTGGAACAAACCTGTATACCCAGCATCGAACATCTCCTGGGAAGCCTCGAAACGTCGATCATGTACCCGGATACGGGGTGGAAACTCGAGAATCTCAAAACGCCCCCTTTCGTCCAATGAAATGACGCCTCCGTATTCGGTTGACTCATCTGCATGATCACGATCCGCATAATGAAAAAGGTGATCTCGGACTGCGGGTGTCGACAAAGCCTCTTGAGCGATTCGCAGTGCCAATAGATCGCCCCACGTCAAACGATCGCGGTGCGCAGACAAGCGATGATCGAGATTGACCCCAGGATCGAACCCCGGATTCGTTTCGCGATAGTGACGCTGTCCCCTCAATGATTGTGAGACTTCTTCATACAGTTCGCTACTTGTAGTCTGAAACCACTCGGGCCGATGTGCTTCAACTGCAGTCAATACGGGAAGATCCCGAATTTCAAGCGATGCGCGCTGATCCGCTGTGAGTTTCGCGGTGGCTTGTGCTGCTGCATTCCAGAATGCCTGGCGTGAAGGCATCGACAACTTCTGCATCCATAGAATCTCCTCCCGATTCCATGGGACGGTGCCAAATGCAATTGCTGCGGCATTCAAATCCACAAAGAGAGGGTGATGCGCTTCACTCATCTCAGAGGAACTGATGATGTCGATCAATGCCTCCCGATCACCAAGACGGTGCAGCAAATCCCAACATCGATAACGCATGCCACTCTGAGATGGCTTCGAGGCTGCAAGAAAAACTTCCCAGACGATCTTCCTAGGAGCATCGGAACCATGCATTGTGGACAAGGCGATTGCTTCAGGACGCTCCTCCTCACGAAGGCCACCGGACCATGGCCTTCCCCAACTGCTGACAAGCGCTTCATCAAGTTCGACCAATTGATGGTCTGCAACAAATTGACACAACATGCGGAGCCAATCGTGATCACGCACGCGAGGCAACCGACGTCTCAGCACCGTCAGCGTGGCATCACGATCGAGTTCAAGAAGATACTCCAGCCCCTCAAGTCGTAGATCGGGCTCGTAACCGGGTCGGTATACCAAACCTTGGAGCGCATCCATCGCACTGGGAGCCATCGGCGTGGGCGAGGCCATCAATTCATCCAACGCCATTCGGTGGATGCGATAACTTCGCGAGCCATCCGCCAGATTGGCTGCTGGATCAGTACTTGCCTGTTGACATGAGACAAGGCATGCCCCGAGCCCGATGCTCCCTACCACGCTCCAGACACATCTCATCACCCAATCCTACTAGCCGCCACAAGACCATGTGTGCTGGTACCCTGTACGCGATGGCCGCTGCGCCCCCCAACACATCACTCCATGATCGCGTCGCCGCTGTTTTGGAAGCCATTCGTCCAGCGATACAAGCTGATGGTGGAGATGTTGAACTGGTTGATGTCACTCCCGCTGGCGAGGTTCAACTGCGACTCCTCGGAGCCTGCATCGAATGTCCTTCTGCAGATCTGACTTTACGAGTCGGCATCGAAACCGCTTTGAGGGATCGCATCCCAGAAGTCACCAGCGTGATCGCAGTCCCCTAGCTGGTTCACCATCCTTCGCTGCCACAATCGATACTGAAGCCAATGGGCGTTCAAGGCCTTTGGAGCCATCAAACGCTCTCGCCCGCCCCATCCACCCCCTCACAGTCGCTTGAACGGCGGTTGTGAGCTCTCATTGGCCTATCACCACCATGCATCCCCTTCGGCCTTGGACCCTGACCTGAGGTGCGGTACGCTACCCAATGGTGGGTCGAGGCTGGTGGGCCTCGGTCAAGAGTCAGGACGGCATTCAGTCGGCAGGAGGGCCGGATCATGTTGGTCATCACGCGTCGGGAAGGTGAAGAAGTGGTCATTGGTGATCCCACGAAGCCGGTAGGCATCGTGCGGATTGCATCGGTGAAAGGCGATCGGGTTCGGCTTGCGCTGGATTTCCCGCGCGATGTCGAAGTTCATCGACGTGAAGTCGCTGATCAGATCAAGGCGGAAAAGCCTTCGGTCGTCGGCAAGATTCGCCCCGGCGGTTGAGTCGACGCGGCCAATCTGCCCACAGAGGCACTCCTCAGACAAAGGACAGCGATCTACCAGATCGCTGCCTTCTCCCTGCCTACATTTTAAATCCTGCGACAGCTCCATCATGACTGTGATGGAGGCCAGACAGCATCTCCACTGTTGCATTTGAAAAAGACACCCGCCGCTGCGTGGGGGTGCAGCGGCGGGTGATTATTCCAGCTGAGGCCCAGGGACTTATCCCGAGCAACCCTGGTTCAGCACATCATCATCGGCCGATCAGGCGCGACGACGACGGCGACCGGCGAGACCGGCAAGACCGAGCAGCGCAATGGCTCCTGGAGCAGGAATCGCGATATCGATCGAGTGACCTGACTGCCATGTGTCGCCATTGGCATCTTTACCTTGGAAACCGCCTTCGAAGACCATGTCCACTTCGCCAGAACCGGCGAAGGTGGTGAACTGAGCAACGAGAACACGGCCACCGACTGCTTCACCCTGAGGATCAGCAGGCGTGATGAACCAAGTGCCGTTGTCAGCATACAGATCGCCACCAGCTTCCCAGCCGGACCAATCGATACCGATGTCCTGCAGGGCGTTGTCGGTGTTGTACAGATTGCCAATCGTGACATAACTGTCCCACTCAAGCGACGGTGCCAACGGGAAGAAGGCAGGGTTGATCGCTTGGCTGGTGTTGCCACCAAGCGAATTCTGATAGGCAGAAGCGCCATTCAGATATGTCATACTTAGGGCGTAGACGGAGTTGCCAAAGACGGCATCGAGGCGATTGTCCGCATCGACTTCCGCATACACGCGAACGGTGTAGGTACCTGCAACCAGGTCCTCACCAACGAGGTCAGCGCTCAGGCCATTCATGCCTGCAAGGGCACTGCTGGCGATTGCGAAACCGCCGACGGTACCAGCGAAGATAGAAGCACGCTTCATGTTCATCTCTCAGAACCTTTCTCTTCTCGTTTGAGATCCACTAAACACTTGATCTAGATCTTCCCCCACTCCTCACTCGGGATTGAGGCATTGGCCTCTTTGTGGAGTTGATCGCTGAGGCCGACCACGCGTCGGCCCAGGAAAAAACCTCTTGGGTTGTTGAAGCAGGCCTGCTGAGCGGCGCTACCCCTCCAAATTCGAACCTGCGTAGCAATCTGCCACGCTTCCATTTCTCCCCACCCACCGTGGGTGCCGGACAGAAAAACCGGCTAAGTACCTCGCTGACCATACCTTCCAGACCAGATCAGTCAAGACACCAAGGGCCGGGCTCAAAGGTTTTTTACGCCCTCCGATGCCTTCGGATCCGTGAAACCAGAAGGAAACGCCCAATCGTTACAAACATTTGGGCGGCCCCATTCGCCTTCGGAACGCTCAAATACGGGCTAATGACCCTCTGAGGAGCCTTGGCGCTGCAGAAGTCACGCGCACAGGCACAATGGTCCCAATCAAAGAATCGGCTTCTTCGGCGCCCCCAGAGACATCAAAAACAGTGATCAGATCGCCTGGGGTGCGGCCAGAAACCTGTGTCCGAGGAGGCTCCCAGCCCAATTGCACACCGCCACCGGATGGCTGTTGCCCTCGCTTTTCAACAAAGACGGGCACGACTTGACCCACTGTCCGCTTATGTACCTCCCGGCTGACCTCGGATTGGATGTCCAGTAAGTGATTGATCCGTTCCCGCTTGACTGCTTCAGGGACATCGTCTTCAAAACGATTGATGGCGACAGTCCCCGGTCGCGGTGAGTACTTGAATACGAAATTGTTCTTGAATGGGATCGATTTAACAACATCGCACGTCATCTTGAAATCTTCATCTGTTTCAGTCGGGAATCCCACGATGATGTCGCCCGCGATGCTTGCGTCAGGCAGAATTGTCAACACCCGATCGATGAACTCTGTGTACTGCTCCACGGTATACCCACGGTTCATCCGTTCGAGAATTCGATTCGATCCGGATTGCATCGGAACATGGAGATATCTGCAGATGCGCGGACAGTCGCGCATGACTTCTAGGATGTCGTCTCCGAAATCACGGGGGTAACTGGTGACAAATCGCAATCGCTGAATCTCAGGAACTTCCTCGTGAATACGTCGAAGCAACTGTGCAAATGTTGTGACGCGACGTCCTTTCCCACCTCGATCAGGTGTGCGGAAAGCAGCAAGCCCAGGGCCGATCTGCGCGACCTCACGGCCACCGGCATCAACTGCTGCTCCATGGACATAGACGTAGTGGTTCACCGTCTGGCCAAGCAATGTCACTTCCAGTACACCGTGCTCAGCAAGACGCCGGCATTCATCGATGATGGCATCGGGAGGACGGTGCACCTCTGCTCCACGCGTATTCGGCACAACACAGTAGGTACAAAACTTGTTGCAACCACGTGTGATTCGAACATAGGCCGTTCGGCCAGCGGCCTCTCCTTGATCTGCATCAAATGCTCTGGAAAGATCGAGCGTCTCAAGCGAGTCCTCGGCAGCGGACAGTGTGCTGGATCTCCGACTGCGATTCCCCTGAAGCGCGATCCGATCGCTGGCCTCCACCAAGTTCTCCTTGATGATGTTGTCCAGCAGCATGGGCAGCCGATCCAATTCACCGGGACCACACAATAGATCGACCTCTGGACGGTCAGATAGCAAGGACGCCCCTTCTCGTTCGGCGAGACATCCCAGAAGGCCTAGCGTCACTTTGCGTCCAGCCTCCTTCTCCAGTTTCAACTGACCCACTCGACTGAGCACCTTGTTTTCAGCTTGCTCGCGGACTGAGCAGGTATTGAACAGGACGATGTCTGCAATATCACGATCGTCGGTGAATTGATATCCCAACGCGCGCAAATGCCCCGTGACAAGTTCGCTATCGAGCTCGTTCATCTGACACCCGAAGGTCTCGAGATAGACCACGGGGCCAGTGGGATTGCCTTGGATCGTCAGCGTCGACATGGAACTACGCATCATAGGTCGCCACGGGCAGGGAACCGCTGGAATCCGGCTCTGCTCGATACCTACATGAATCTGGTCCCCCATGCCCTCCTGCTGAATTGGCGTCACGCCTCCCAGCGGGCCGATATCAGATGCACATGCCCCCCCGCGATCTTGTGCTCATTTCAACCTGTGGTCTTCTGGCTATCGGTGCCGTCATGGTGCAATCCGCAGGCATGACTGTTCTCGCACCTGGAACGATGACGGATATCGGTACGCATCGAGCAGTGCTTCTGGCCCTGCTCGCCATCCTTGCGTGGATGGTCGGCCGATTTCTGCCACAGAGTTGGATGCGCTCACCCGCGATCGCCATCGGTGGACTTTCTGTTGCTGGGATATTGCTGCTGCTCGTGTTTGTGCCTGGTCTGGGCCGCGAAGTCAATGGTGCCCGGCGCTGGTTGAGTCTTGGACCGCTGGGCTTTCAACCTAGCGAAGTTGCAAAATGGTCTCTTGTGATTTTTCTTGCCTGGTACGCGGTCAAGAGGCACCAAGAACTGGGAACTTGGACGCGGGGTCTTCTACCAGCCATGGCGATCACGGCATTGATCTGCGGGCTCGTCATTCTGGAAGATCTCGGAACCGCGATCATGATCGGCTGCGTGGCAATGCTGATCTTGCTTGCAGCAGGAAGTCGCCTTAAACATCTCTTACTGCTCGGAACCGGGGCGCTGGGCATTGTCATCCTCGCGATTCGTGCAGAGCCGTATCGAATCGCACGCTTGCATGCGTTTCTCGATCCGTGGACCGATCCCGGAGGAAATGGATACCACGTCATACAGTCCTTGAAAGCGTTGACGGCAGGTGGTGTGGGAGGTCATGGGTTGGGAAGTGGGCTTCAGAAATTCGGCTATCTCCCGGAAGACACGACTGACTTTATCTTTGCAATCATTGTGGAAGAACTGGGACTGCTCGGATGCCTGCTCGTCACCGGTCTCTTTACTGGGCTGGTGTATGCAGGTTGGTCGATTGTGCAGCAAACTCGCGCACCACATGCACAACTGCTGGCACTTGGCATCACTGCAACCATCTCGATTCAGGGACTGGTCAATCTACTTGTCGTGACTGGATTGGCGCCCACCACTGGGATTGCATTGCCACTGGTTTCTTCCGGAGGTACGGGGTGGATCTTGACCGCCTTCATGCTCGGATGTCTTGCGGGCCTTGATCCCACTCCCAGCCTGCGAAGCGCTCCACGCCTGCCTCAACCGACCGGCTCCATGTCGTGAACGCGCCACGTGTGCTGCTCGCGGGTGGTGGCTCTGGTGGGCATATCAGCCCTGGACTGGCGTTGTCTGAAGCCTTTCAAAGACTTTCTCCTCCGCTGCCTTGTGCATTCGCTTGTTCAAACCGTGCGATTGATACGGAAATGCTGCAGCACGCAGGAGCGCACGCAATCCCCCTGCCAGCGAGACCGCCAACGTTGCGCCCCGCCGGATTCGTGAGATTTCTGCATGGCTTTCGACAAAGTGAATCAGCGCTCAACAATGTCATCCGTATGCATGACATCGAAAGGGTTGTGCTCCTTGGCGGCTTTGTGGCGGCACCTGCTGTTCGCGCAGCGCGCCGGCGAGGAATTCCATCTCTTCTGGTCAATCTCGACCGAGTTCCGGGAAAGGCAAATCGATGGATGCGTTCGCGTGCAACGCGTGTCGTGTCAGCGGTCACAACGACACAGCCATTTGCAGACACCGTGACAGGCATGCCCATTCGAGAGGCGGCTTCGCCACCGGGCAATCAGAAGCATTGCCGAGAATTGCTGGGGCTTCCCACGGACTGCCGCGTGCTTCTTGTGACAGGCGCCTCACAAGGCGCTGGATCCATCAACAAACTCATTCCACATTTTGCCGGGAAACTCCCAAAACTGCTCGACGGCTGGCACATTCTCCATCTGGCAGGTCCAGAGGCGCGACATGAAGTCGAAGCCGATTGGAAGGCCAATGGAAAGGACAATGTCACCGTCTTCGGTTTTACGCATGAAATGGGTCCACTCTGGGGGGCTGCAGATCTTGTCATCAGTCGTGCAGGCGCGTGCTCGGTGGCGGAAATCGAATCTGCTGCCCTACCAGCGGTCTACATCCCCTATCCCCACCACAAAGATCAGCATCAGCATCACAATGCGACGCCTGCGGTCGAGGAAACAGCCGCACGTATCGTGCAGGACAGCAGCGACCCTCAACGCACCAGTGAATTGCTCGCAGATGCGGTTCGTGACTTGCTCACCGATTCCTCAGCACTCGCATCCATGCGATCTGCGGCTGAAGGCCGAAGAACGACCAATGCGGCGGATGCGATCGTGGATCTTGCCCTGACAATGCCCACTTCCTGATCAGAGGACCGAGAATGGCCCCAACAGAAGGCAGAACAGCGGCTTAGCGTAAAAGAACTCGACCGGCTCCCCTCAGGAGATACACTTGACTGGGCACTGAGGAGGCCTCTGGGGCCTATGTCATCGGACAAACGACACAAGAAGAAACGCTCCGCTACCGGATCCCCGCGGCTGGTTCAAGATTCTGACCATACGCCTCCCCAGCGTGTTGTCCGTCCTTGTGTTCTGCTCGCACCTGTTTCTCAGGTTCTGCCAGACTCATTACACGCGGCATTGAGCCAAGCCGGATTGACGCCGCGGATGGAACACGATCCAGAAATGGCCATGGCCGAATTGTGTTTGCTTCGAAGAGAACACCGTCAACATCGGATTGGCGGACAAACAAGTGAACCTTCACCCCTGGTCCTCGCTGCTTCACCCTCCGAGGACACGCTCACGATGCTGGATGCCCTCACCAGACATGTGCCTGACATTCCTGTCCTGCACTTTGATGGTTCGACCCTTCAAACACATCGGGCAGCAAGCCCGGATGCGGAACCGCCTGTTGTCGCGCATCCGCCGAGCAAGGCCGACGTATCCGATGCGGAACTTGCCAGTCTCCTCGCCCGGGAGGATCTGAGTCCGTCAGGCGGACAGTCATGAGCGCAACTGCACCACGTCGTCGCAGGCGGCGAGTCCTCACGCTCGGACCTGTACCCGAAGTCGAAGGCCTCGAATCCTTGACAACCGAACCTGTCGCAACACTCTTTGATGCGCTCGGCGTCATTGCGACTTGTCCCGCTCGTCAACCGATCGAAGCCGTGATCGTTGCACCAACTTCTTCTCGTGCGCTACACGATGTTCTTCGAAGTGTTGAAGCCATTCGTCGCGTTGATCCAACTATCCGAATTCTTCTGGTGTCCGACGATGGCGTGAATTCAGCCATTGCTTCACATGTCGATGTCTGCCTGACTCCACCACTGGACGCCGCATCCATCGAATATGCGCTTGACGGGCGAGCAGCGCCAACGCCACCCCCGACGAAAGAATCGGAAGAACAACCCCGAGTCGAGGACCCAACGCGTTTGATCGGGGACACTGATCTTCTGGAAGCCATTCTTGCGGAGTCTGAAGACATCCCTCTACTGGCAGTTCGGGCCATCGAACAACGTCTGAATATCTCGCCGATCACGTTTACACCTGGTGGCGCTGGAGGCCCCGATGAATCGCCTGTCCGACGAGGATTGACCACATGGGGGAGCCTCAGTGGCGCACCGGCAGAATCGCTTCAGCCATGGGCCAGTTGGCTTGCCCGATGGTTGGCAATGGATGCCATGGTGGCTTCCCTCAGGCATGAGGCGCGACGTGATCATCTGACTGGGGCGCTGAACAGAAGGAGTTTTGAGAGCATCGCGCAATCAGCCATCGAAGATGCTCGCAAACTCCGACATGAACTCACAATCTTCGTGTTCGATATTGATGGTTTCAAACAGTTCAATGATCGATTCGGTCACGAAGCGGGTGACACCATTCTGACATCTATGGTCCGTCTGCTTGGATCCGTCATTCGCGAAGGTGACCATGTTGGGCGCCTAGGCGGTGATGAATTCGCAGTCCTTTTCTCAGACATGGCGGGACCAAGAACACCTGGTTCTCGCCACCCAGATACTGTCGAAGTTCTGGCGCATCGCGTACAGGAACAGATCACAGACCTGAGGTTCCCCGAATTGGGCTTGGCAGCACCGGGTCGTCTGAGCATTTCCGGTGGTCTGGCGACTTTCCCTTGGGATGGAGATGACGTCGCC
>JAKVBW010000170.1 GCA_022446945.1 Phycisphaerales bacterium
AGAAGTTGCTGGCTCCATCCAGAATTGAGCGATCATATCGTCACCCATTTCACCCAAAGAACCCGCAAGATCTAACGCCTTGACCTCATCACAAGCGCGCCCAATTGGCACCGGAATCACAAAGTGAACGATGTATCCATCAGGCCACAACGCGTAGCCCGGATCTCGCTCTGACACCGCAATTGTCAACATGTTGGGGCAATCGTTGCCAAGAGGATATGCAGCACATGCTCCTGGATAATGCGGCGCAATGTCGCTCATGAGCTCCTCGAAGGAGGCGGCGTTCAGTTCAACCGGGCCAAAGTCGCGCTCGTACCAGCGTTCCTCCCACAGCGTCCGACCACTTTCATATCGAATCTCACTCCATCCGGCGCCAGATGTTGACCACCTTGCCTGCCACCCGTCTGGTGTAGATCTGAACTCTGTGAGTTCTGCCCCCAGCATTAGTCGAGGAGGAAGATCGGATGCGTTCCTGATATCTGCAAACGGTAGATACTGTTCTGGTTCACTTGATCGTGAATCATGGCAGATGCCGCCAATATGGATGGGCGGCCCCAGGAGTTCCCTCGCGTCTGTCTGTTCACACCATGTGCCGCTCAGCGCACAAGGGGCACCACAAAGCGGAACAATGCACGGAGACCTTGGCCAATCAAAAGGACGTTGCATAGCCGCGATCTCAGGAGTTGCCTGAGGACGCCCCACTGTGATCTTCAGTCCCGTGTCCGACAGCGGGTTCTCAGGACTCGCGAAGGTCAACCACGACATGTCATCCTCGGCTGTTTCATCCTGGCCTTGCGATTCAGCCGCGTTTTGCGATGCCAAATCTGGATTGTGATCCATTGGATGGTCGGATTCGTTGACCATGAGCCTTCTCCTGCTGCCTTACACGAATATTGAAGAGCAGCACTTACCATAATCAAATTGAATTCACAGCGCAAATGCCATCGCAGCAGCTCTGAAAACCATCCGTTAGATGTCAGGAACCCACTCTGATGATCTCCCGGTCGCGGATGCGGGGTGCGATCTGCTCGCCACTGATCAGGTTCGGGTGCATGTCCAGACCGAGTTCAGCCGGCGACTTGCCCACCCAACTACTGGACTGACCCGTGATGTGGATTGTCTGGTTCCCGGGATCCACCGTCAGGGTCGCAAACAACGCATCGCGATAAGGACAGGTGTAGGAGATCGAGGGATGCGCTGCGTGAATCTCTTCGGCATAACTCTCGTGCCGATAGTTCCCGCCCACCCATTTGTAGGACGCGGAATTGACGTGCAGATAGGTGACGTTCTGAACCCGGATCATCTCGTCAATGTGTGAATGACCATTGATCACCAAAATGACCTTGTCTGCCGCGCCGCCCAAAATGGACTGCAATGCTTCGGCATTGTCGACGGCATAAGCACCGGCCAGCGGTTGATGGCTGGCCACAATGATCGGCCCGTCAAGCGATGCCAACTGGGCGTTCAGCCACGCCACCTGCTCGTCGCCGACGTAGGTGGCATAGCCCCCCTTGTGCGTCGGTGATCCGGAGTCATTCCCGTCGAGCACCAGCAGGTGCAGACCCTCGATGTCACAAGCGTAGTAACGACCCGGCATGCCCCACTTCTCGATGCAGTCAGCGGTGGTGTAGCCCGCGTCCGTGTCGTGGTTGCCGATCACGTGCAGTGGCCGCGCGTGCGCAGCATTGAAGCGTTCGATCAACGCGGTATTCTCAGCACTGGGATAGGCAAAGTCCCCCAACTGGAGGATGGCGTCCGGCTGACGCGCCGACATCGCGCGGAGGAACGCCCCCAAGCGATCATCCCCATCGTGCATCACATCGTGATGCAGATCAGCAATCATGCCAATCTCCACGGGCTTTGCCAACGATCGTGCCGCTGCTGCCGAGATTCCAGGCAGGGCCAGCGTCATGGATGCCCCGGCCGCGCGGTGAAGAAAGCCCCTGCGCGTCAGATCACCCTCCATAGGACTTCTCGATGTTGGGGCCATGTTCATGCCGGACACACTCTAGCAGCCCGCATTGACAGCTCAGCATGATCCGAGGACATCATCAAGCTCGCGCAGCGTCATATCGACGTCGTCCTGCGTCAGCACCATCGGAGGCTTGATCTTGATCACATTGCGGAGCGGGCCGTCTGTCGACAACAGCACACCGCGATCCTTCATCGCGTTGACAATGGCCGATGCCTCTGTATCCGCCGGCTCCAGCGTGTCATGATCACGCACAAGTTCGATGCCCAGAAACAAACCCTGGCCACGCACATCTCCGACCAAGGCATGCTTGCGCTTTAGTGCTTCCAGTCCAGCCTTGAAACTGGCGCCCAGCGCCCGCGCACGCTTCTGCAAGGACTCCCGTTCAATCACATCAAGGACTGCCATCCCCACTGCCGCCGACACCGGATTGCCGCCGAAGGTCGAGAAGAACTCCATGCCACCGTCGAAGGCGTCCGCGATCGCGCGGGTGCAGACCACCGCGCCCAGTGGATGACCATTGCCGATGGGTTTCCCCATCACCACGATGTCCGG
>JAKVBW010000171.1 GCA_022446945.1 Phycisphaerales bacterium
GCAAGAAACCCATGTCGGACTCGAACCGCGATGAGGCCTGAGATAGCGCGCGTAGCCGCGCACCGGTCGTTGACGATAGAGCGCTCTGTCTGGCTGCCCCGGCAGCAACAACCAGTAGGCCGATCAGAATGACAACGATCGTCATCGTCACGAGAATCTCGATCATGGTGAATCCAGCTCGGAACTGCATGACTACTGATTCTCCGAAACGGCCTGAATCATCTTTACAAGAGGCATGAAGAGCGCAAGCACGATGCCGCCGACAATGGAACCCAGCACGACAACCAGCATCGGTTCGACGAGACTGAGGAGGGACTGCACCGCCACATCCACTTCTTCGTCGTAGTTGTCAGCAACCTTCATGAGCATGACATCCAGATCGCCCGTTTCTTCTCCGACATCGATCATGTTCACCACGATGCCATCACAGACCTTCGATTCCCGCAGCGGCGTCGCAAAGGATTCGCCTTCACGGATCGAGTCGTGTACACGCTGGAGCGCGCGCTCAAACACCCAGTTCCCGCATGTGTCGCGTGTGATGTTGATCGCCTCAAGAATCGGTACGCCCGCGGACACCAGCGTCCCCAGCGTTCGTGTAAATCTCGCAACGGTCGTCTTTTCGACAAGCACACCCACGACAGGAATCTTGAGAATGATCCAATCCACGCTGGCGCGTCCAAATTTGGTCTTCTTGAATATCTTAAGCAGCGCGAGAAAGACGAATGGCGATGCGACAATCACCGCCCAACCAGGCACAACTTGATCCGGCAGTTTCCCCGCTACCCAACTACTGGCTTCGATCAAAAAGGTTGTCAATCCCGGCAACTCGATTTCGAAGTCGGCAAAGATGTCCTTGAACTTCGGAATGACGAAATACATGATGCCGGTCACAATGCCCACGGCGACGATGACCACGACCGTCGGGTAGATCATCGCGCCCTTGATGCGCGCACGCAGCCTTGCGGCCTTCTCCATGAAGTTCGCCAGACGTTGCAGAATGATGTCCAGAACACCACCGACCTCACCTGCCGCGACCATCTTGCAATAGAGTCGATCGAATCCCTTTGGGTGTTTCGCAAACGCATCAGATAACGTTGAACCCGATTCGACATCAGCAACGACGTCAGTCAGGATGTTTTTGAGTTGTCCAGGTTTCTGCTGTTGCTCGAGAATCTGCAGAGAACGCAGAAGCGGCAGGCCTGCGTCCTGAAGTGTCGACAACTGTCGCGTGAATTGGGTGAGAAGTTTGATTTTCACTTTGCCGATGGCAGGCAACTTGATTTCCATCGACTTCTTTTCACCCTTGGCCTTCTTCGCCTTCTTTGGCTTCTTCGCCTTTTCGGCTTTCTTGGCGCTACTGGCCTTGGCGCCCTTGCCGCGCTTGCGTCCTCCCCCATCGGATTCCCTTACAGAGGTCGGAAAGTACCCCTGCGCGCGAATCTGTTGGATCGCAGCATCACTGCTATCGGCCTCTACTGTCCCATTGGCAGGTGAACCAGCTGAATCCAGTGCTTCATATTCGTACGTAGCCATTCGTCACTCGCGACCGCAACGCGGCCTCACTCCTCGTTGATGGTTTCGCGAACCACTTCATCGATCGTCGTGCGACCGTCGTAGATTGACAGGAGACCGGATTCACGCAGCGTCCGCATGCCTCGACGCCGGGATTCCGTTCTCAAAATCGCTGTCGAAGACTGCTTCATGATCATTTCACGCAGCGCATCATCCATGATCATCATTTCAAAGATCGCCAGACGACCCTTGTATCCACTGCCATTGCAGACTTCGCAGCCCGTGCCTCTGAAGAATGTCCTACCTGTTACATCATTGAGACGCAGTTCCACTTCCATGAGTTCGGATTCGCTGGGAGCGTATTCCTGCTTGCACTTCAGACAAACTCGGCGGACAAGTCTTTGCGCAACGATGGCTTCGACAGTTGCAGTAATGAGGAAGGATTCAACACCCAGATCAACCAGACGCAGCACTGTTGAAGGAGCATCGTTGGTATGCAGCGTCGAGAAAACAAGGTGACCGGTCAAGGCGGCCTGAATCGCAATCTGCGCTGTTTCAAGATCGCGAATCTCACCCACCAGAATGGTGTCCGGATCCTGACGGAGAAAGGAACGGAGGAGTCTGGCA